>JBFMBT010000032.1:0-31159 GCA_040754875.1 Verrucomicrobiota bacterium
CCGGCCTTCTTGGCCTTGTCACAGCAGGAGCCTTCTTTGATCTTGGCTTCCGCGAAGGCAATGTTCGTGCAGATGGCCGCGGCAAACGCGAGGGCCGCCAGCGTCTTGATGAGCTTCATTTTAGTTTTTACCTTTCTTTTCGGGCCGATTTTCCCGGCCCAAATGGTTTCTCCCGACCTCAGCCCAAAGCCAGCGGCTACCCACCGCGGGCCACCAAGGCAAAGGATTAACACGGGTGAACTTTTACATAAGGTTGCCGGGTTGTCCATACCCTTTTGCCCTTGGCTGCGTGGCAGTTATAAAAGAATCTAATTCGTCCTACGCACTCATTTTGAACGCTTCGCAGCGGACGCAAGCGCAGCCCTTTCAACTATTTCGTTAACGGCTTCATGGTCAACGGGTCCCGCAACGGCACATCCACCACCCGCCCCTTCCCCAAGTCCGCCAGTTTCACTGGATGATTAGGGTGACCGAGCAAAATGTCATTTTTTTGACCAACGACCAGTATAATCGTTTCTTCTGGTTTTAAGTGCTTGCGCGCCACCCGTTGGACGTCTCCCTTCGCAATGGCGTCAATCTTGGAACGGAAGGTTTTCCAGAAGGTCGGATCCTTCGCATAGCGGCCGGTGAACTCGTCCTGGGCGAACGTGCCGGCGACCTGTGCCTTGGTGGCGAAGTTCTGCGGGAAGCTGTCGATGAGCGAGCGTTTGGTCGTGTTCAGTTCCTCATCGGTCACCGGGTCGGTCGTCATCTTCTTCATTTCCTCCAGGACAATGGACACCGCATAGGCGACGGTGCGCGACTTGGACTGGAACCCGGCGCGGAACACCGAAGGATAATACACACCGCCCGGGAAGGTCGAACCCGCCGCATACGCCAGGCCTTCGTCCGAACGCACGCGGTTGACGATGCGCGAGGTGAACCCGCCGCCGCCGAGGATGTCGTTCATCACGAGGATCGACAGGTAATCCGGGTCATCGCGCATGATGCCGGGCAGCATGATGGCCACGCGGCCCTGGTTCACATCCTTGTCCACGATATACACGCCCGGCTTGGCCATGTCGGTGTTGGCCGGGACGGTTGGCGACTTCTCGCCCGTGAACGGCCAGTTGGCGAACAACGCCTCGAGCCTGGCAACCATCTGGTTGCGCTCGAAATCGCCGCTCACCGCGAGGACGAAGTTCGCCGGATGGAACCATTTGCGGTGGAACGCCTCGATGTCCTGGCGGGAGATGGCGTCGATGGATGCGGCGGTGGGGTGGCGGTTGACCCAGAACTTTTCCCCCAGGGCGAGGAAGTTGCGCTCGCGGCTTTCGATGGCGGCCGAGTCGTCGTTGCGCCGCTGCATGGTTTGGAGCGTCTGCTGCTTGCGCAAGGCGATCTTGTCATCCTGAAAACGCGGGGCGGTGAGGACTTCGCGCAGGATGGAGAGACCCTTGTCGAGGTCCTTGGAAAGGAGGTTCAAGCTGACCATGCCTTGGGCGTCGCGCACGTTGGATTGCAACGCGGCGGCGAGAAAGGCCAGCTCTTCGTCCAGTTCCTCGGCGGTGTAAGACTTGGTTCCGCCCCCGGCCAGGAGGTAACCAGTCAGGCTGGCGAGGCCTTCCTTGCCGGCGGGCTCGAGGTAATCGCCCACGCGCACCAGGATGGCGATGTTCACCAACGGCAATTCGCGGTCGGGCACGACGTAGGCGACCGGGCCGCTTTTGAGTTGGACGCGGAACTCTTTGGGTTCGGGCGCCTCGTAGATGAGCGGTTTGACGGGGAGTTTTTCAGGGCGATCGGGGATTTCGGCGGCGCTGTTTGCACCCAGCGAAATCATCAGAAAAAGCAGGGAAGCCGTTTGGCACCATGGCGATCTTGAAGTCGAAGGTACAAGGAGGCTCCCTTCCCCCTCACCCCGGCCCTCTCCCTTGGGGAGAGGGGGAAGCGTATTCCGTATCGGTGAAAAGACTTCGCCGAAGAGGTTCATGCGCGTAACAGGACTCGCGAGTTGGTCAAACCAACGGCGTGATTTTATCCGAGCGCTGGAACGGTTTCTCCCTCTCCCCAAGGGAGAGGGCCGGGGTGAGGGGGAAGGGAACGCCATTCCACCCGCGATTCCACCATTGCCCTCTCCGCTTCGCTCAACCAGTTTGCCAGTTGTCTTCATTTCGCCCCTTTCTCCAGTTCCGCGATTCGATTTTGCAAAACCTTGATTTGCGCGCCGATGAACGGCTTCAGCTTCGCATCGACGCCATCCGCCTTGCTTTGAATGCCTTCCAATGCGGCCTTCAACTTCTCGAGATTCGTCTCCGCCTTGATCTGCGAGGCGATCTTGCGCATCACCGGTTTCTGTTCCTCGTTCAAGCCGGCGAACTCATCGCCCTCGGCCATCGATTTGCCGGGCTTGCGCGTGTAGATGGCGACCGTCCGGGCTTCCTTGGTGAAATAGGTGTTCACCACGCGCTTGATGTCCTCGGCGGTGACCGCCTGGATTTTCGCGCCGCCTTCGTTGATTTCGCGCCAGTTGCCGTTGCCCTCGTTGTTGATGATCTGCATCAGGATCGAGTGGTTCGACGCCAGCTTGCGGTATTCGCTGGCGGCGAAATTGTTCTTCACCTTCTGCAACTCGCGCTCCGGCACCAGTTCCGTCTTCAACTTCTCCAGTTCCGCGTAAATGCCCTGCTCCACGTCCTCGGGTGTCTTGCCGTCCTTGGCCTCGCCGCCCGCGTTGAAGCAACCGTCCCATTTCAGATTGAACTGCTGCGCAAACACCTGCGTGGCCACCTCGTTCCCCAGCACCAGCGCCTTGTAAAGCCGGCCCGTGCGCGTGGACAGAATCTGGCCCAACACCCGCAACGCATAGGAATCCTTGTGCCCGAACGGCACCGTGTGCCAGAGGATGTCCACCTGCGGATTCGACTCCGCCTCGCCGTAAAAGCGTTTCTCGCCCGGCTGCTTGATTTCGAGCGTGGTTACTTCCGCTGCGTCCTCTCGGCCGCGGGGGATGCGTGAGAAATACTTCTCCGCCTGTTGCAGCGCTTCGTCTGGGTTGAAATCGCCCACGAGAATGAGGGTGAGATTCTGCGGCGCGTAATACATCGCGTAAAATTCGTCCGCCTGTTTCTTGGAAATGGCCGGAATGTCCGACGGCCAGCCCACGGTCGGCCAACTGTAGGGATGCGATTCCCAGAACATCGCCCACACCGCTTCCTCGAAGCGCCCCAGCGGCGTCGATTCCGTGCGCATCCGCCGCTCTTCGAACACCACGTCGCGCTCGGCGTAAAACTCGCGGAACACCGGCCGCAGGATGCGTTCGGATTCCATCCACATCCACAACTCCAGCCGGTTGGCGGGCACAATGATGAAATACGCCGTCATGTCCATCGACGTGAAGGCGTTCATGCCCGTGCCGCCCGCCGCCGTGTAAATGCGGTCGAACTCGTTCTTCACCATGATCTCGCGCTGCTGCTTGATGAGGTCGTTGAACTGCTTCTCCAGTTCCTTGTAACGCTCCGTCTTGTTTTCGGGCTTTTGCACGTCATCGATTTCGCCCCGGCGGAAAGCGGCGCGCATCTTCGAATCTTCCTGGCGCATCAGGTCGCGCACGCGTTCCTGTTCGCGGATGATCTCGAGATCCTTCTGGTAATCCTTGGTGCCGAGCGTGGGCGTGCCCTTGAACATCATGTGCTCGAACAGGTGCGCGATGCCGGTGATGCCGGGCCGCTCGTTGGCGCTGCCCACACGCGCCACCCAGCCGCCGGCGACCGTTGGCTCGCCCTTGCGCGGCAGCATCAGCAGGCGCATGCCGTTGGAAAGCTCCTTCTCGACGATGGGCACCTGCTGGGCCGGCAGGGGTGGTGCGGCCAGGCACAACAGGCAGGCGAGGAATAAAATTGGTTTCATGCGCGGTTGAACAATGCGGGCCAATGTATCGGCACCGGCCGGGCTATGCAAGCGGGGCGGAGACTCAAGGCAAGTTCAAGGTGTGGCGAAACGGGAGCGCGCCGTTTACGGCGCTTCACCGTTGGCAAACCGGGCGGGTCAGAATTTCGAGAGGCGGTTGTCGTGGCAACCTTGAAGCGGCATGAATGCCGCGCCCCCGCGAAGACGGGGAATACTCAATCGAACCCCAGGTTCCTTCCTCCCCCAGCCGCTCCTAGTCGAAACAACGCCGCGCGCATCCGGTCGATCAATTGGGGGATTGACCCGGGGGGCTCATTAGGCCATAGCAAGGTTGAAACGACTCGCAATCAACGACGGAAAACGGATTCCATGTTGCATGGCTATTATCCGATAACAAGGGATTCTTTCCAATCACATAGATAGTTGCCGCTCGCACACATGAAGCTCATCGACTACCTGATTGTCGCGTCGCTCGTCGGCTGCATGTTCATCGGCTATTCCGGTCACAGGCTCATCGCTGTTCTACTTCTGATCCTCATCGCCATCGTCGCCTCTTGGCGTTTTTGGGATCGTCGTCGTGAGAAAGAGATGGGACGCACCGGATGTTCTGGCGAGTTGAATCCTGAACTCGACGACGTCAGCACAGGTGGAGATGTTGGAGGAGCGGATCATGATTGAGTCACCAACGCGGCCTAACCTCAAAGGCTAGCTTTGACCGGAGCACGCGCGGGGGGACGCGTAGCGGAGTCGCGCGAAGCGGTGAGAGCCATGAATGATCCCGGGCACCGATTCAACCGTTGGACTCCTCACGAATTCATTTTCGAAGCTTTCCTTTTTTCCCAGTGTGTCACGTGAACCTTGCTGACCCGTGCCGCTGTGCGGCGGACTGCACCAAAGATTTTTGATAGAAAGGGAGGGGGAGGGGCGAATTCATGGCCCGCAGTTTGCGGCCGCATTATGAACGAAATACACTCGCCGCAAGCCGAGTACGCGCGGCGGCGCCAGCGGTCGAACCTGGTGTTGGTTGCGTGCGTGGCGTGCTTGATGCCGGCCCTGGCCATCATTACGTGGAACCGGGCCGCGCGGCGCCTGGACGCGGGGTTGGAGGTGACGACCGCGCCGATGGCATTGGCATTGGTCAGCCTGGTGTTGCTGCCGTTGGCGCGGATCCGTTGTCCGGGTTGCCAAGCCAGCCTGGGGCTGCGCCGCCCGCGCCAGTCGCAGAACGCCGTCTGCCGGCGCTGCGGCCTGGTGTTGATTCCGCCGGTTGCGCCCGATGTTTCCCCGCCATCCCGCCCGGCGCTGGAGGACGTGCAACGGCGTTATCAACTGGCGAAAGAGAAGTCCAGGACGTTGACGCGCCTGGGGTTCGACGGCATCGATTACTGTCCGCACTGCGGAGTGGAACTCAACGCCACACACGTATGATGCTGGCCTCCTTTTCCTACGATTCACCGCCGGTGTGGATGTTCGCGGCGGGCGGTGTGCTGGCGCTGGCGCTGTTGCGGTGCATTGTGGTGACCGGAAGGACCCTGGCCGGAGCGGGGACAGGATTGGTGGGCGGGTTCTTGTTGCCGGTGTGGGTGTTCGCGCATGGGGACGGCGACATGACGCCGTTGATGATGCTCGCCGGCGGCATTTACGGCGCGGCCGGAGGCGCGGTGGCCGGCGGCATCGGGGGTTGGATTGGCCGGCTGTGGCGGCGCACGGCAGAGGAAGCAACGAGCGAGACCGCAAAGGCCCGCCCGGCCGTCGGAACCGCGATGCGGGTGTCAGGCTGGGTGCTGTTGTTGCTGCCGCTGGCGACCGTGGCATTGTTTGTGATGGAGGTGGCGGGATTGCCTGTGCCCGGCGTGTCCTGGGAAAATATGAATTTGCGCGTCGTCCTGAATCTGCCGCTGGCCGGGGTGGCGGGATTGTTCCTGTTGCACGCGGGCGGATGGGTGCGGGGGCGAAACGAACCAGCAAAGCTATGAATTCATCCAAGCCAAATTCCAACTGCAGCAATCCACGAAGAACTGAACCGATGGGGGAAGAGGAGGACGGAGGGGGCGGGAAATGCCCTACTCGTTTGGGGGGTAACATTTTAATTGTGTTGAGAGCGAGGAATGTTACATTCCTGTGGCAAATCGTTGCAGATAAATGGTTGCGGCTTATGTTGAATGACGCGAGAGACGTCTCTGGCGGAGAAGATTTGGTCAAGCGGTCTTCGCTGTACCGGGAATTTCAAGCGGAACGCGAAGAAATCTTGAAACACAAGTGGATCGAGTCCGAAAAAGCGGGCCACGACATTGGCTTTGAACGCGCGTTGACGGACTGGATTGTGCGGCACCGGACGAAATGGCGCCGGGCGCGAATTTCCAACGGCGGCAGCGCGTAGCAACCAACATCCTTTAAGGCGGTCCCGCGAGGCCGCCAAGGAACATGATGGAGTCCAACACGACGGTCCCGACAGCGGCCGCTCGCCCGGCGAGCGCGGCCGTTTTTTTATGCCTGATTCCAGCGTCATCCTGAACAGTTCGGCCCTGCAACGGGTGCTGGCGCGCATGGCGCACGAGATTGCCGAGCGCAACGACGACAGCGCGGGCGTGGCGCTGGTGGGTGTGCAGCGGGGCGGCATCCACCTGGCGCGGCGGCTGGGCGATTTGCTGCGCAACATCTGGGGCCACGCGGTGCCGGTGGGCTCGCTGGATGTGAGCATGCACCGGGACGATTTGCACCAGCAACTGGCGCCCATGGTGCATCCGACGGAAATCCCTTTCGATGTGACGGACAAGGTGGTGGTGCTGGTCGATGACGTGCTTTACAGCGGGCGCACGACGCGCGCGGCGCTGGATGCGTTGCACGACCTGGGGCGGCCCAAGCGGATTCAACTGGCGGTGTTGATTGACCGCGGCCATCGCGAGCTGCCGATCAAACCGGATTTCGTGGGCAAGAACGTGCCGACGTCGCACCGGCAGCGGATCAACGTAAGCCTGAAGGAGGAAGGCGGAGTGGACGTGGTGCAAATGGTCCAACTGGAGCACACATGAGATGGAACCGCAAACATCTGCTGGACATCCAATCCCTCGCGCCCGAGGAAATCACGACGGTTTTGGACACGGCGCGGGCGTTCAAGGCGGTGGGCGAGCGCGCCATCAAGAAGGTGCCGGCGTTGCGCGGCAAGACGGTGGTGAACCTCTTTGTCGAGCCTTCCACGCGCACACGCATCAGCTTCGAGCTGGCGGCGGTGCGGTTGACGGCGGACGTGGTTAATTTTTCGGCCGAGGCGTCGTCGCTCAAGAAGGGCGAAACGCTGAAGGACACGGCGCGGAACCTGGAGGCGTTGAACGCGGACATGATCATCATCCGTCACAGCGCGACGGGTGCGCCGCATTTTTTGTCGCGCGTGCTGAACGCGAGCGTGATCAACGCGGGGGATGGTTCGCATGAGCATCCCACGCAGGCGTTGCTGGACGTGTTCACGATTCGCGAGCGCAAGGGGCAGATCAAGGGGTTGAATGTCACGATTCTGGGGGACATTTTGTTCAGCCGCGTGGCGCGGTCGAACATCTGGGCGCTGTTGAAGCTGGGGGCGAATGTGACGTTGTGCGGGCCGCCAACGCTGGTGCCGCGCGTGTTCGAGCAACTGGGCTGCCGGGTCACTTACAACATCGACGAGGCCATCCGCGACGCGGACATCATCAACCTGCTGCGCATCCAGCACGAGCGCCAGCGCAAGACCATGTTCCCGAGCGTGGGCGAGTTCAGCTCATTGTTCGGTCTGAACAAGGCGCGGCTGGCAAAGACGAAGCCGGACGCGTTGATCATGCATCCGGGGCCAATCAACCGCGGGGTGGAAATCGACAGCGAGATTGCCGATTGCGGGCGCTCGGTGATTCTGGAGCAGGTGACCAACGGGCTGGCGGTGCGGATGGCGGTGTTGTTTCTGGTGAACGGGGGCGAAGGGCCGCAGGCGGTGGGGTGAACGAAGCTCAAGGTTCAAAGTTCGGAGTTCAAGTTTCCCCACGCTTCAACGCTTCAACTCATCGCGGAATGAACCTCTCTCCCGATCAGCGGCGATTCGGTCTTCATCAGCGGTTTTAACCCTTCCCATCTTTCTGCCGGCAAATCTTTCTCTCTGCACCCGTTGCCCGAAGCTTGCTTCCGTCGCGCAAGAATCTATGCTCAGCCCCGAGACTGCGAACCATTGCAACTCATGGCCAGTGGCGACTCGGAAAGCATTCCCGGCGTCCCCAAAACACCTGTTTTTGCGACCACCCGGTGGACCCTGGTACTGGCGGCGGCGGAAACCCAATGCGCGGATTCTGCGTCGGCCTTGGAAGCGCTTTGCCTCACCTACTGGTATCCGCTCTACGCGTTCGTGCGCCGCAAGGGCCATCCGCCGGATGAAGCCAAGGACCTCACGCAGGAATTCTTCGCGCAACTGATCGAGAAGAAATTGTACCAGGCCGCCGACCGTTCGCGCGGCAAGTTCCGCACGTTTCTCCTGACGGCGCTCCAGAATTTCCTCAACAACCAGGCGCGCAAGGCGAATGCGCAGAAGCGCGGCGGCGGCGCGCAAGTCTGCTCGCTGGATTTTCAGGATGCCGAAGGCCGTTATGTGCATGAGCCGAGCCACGCGTTGACGCCGGAAAAATTGTTCGAGCGCGAATGGGCCAACACGCTGCTGCGCCAGGTGCTGACACGTTTGCGCGAGGAATTCATCGTCAGCGGCCAGGCCGAACGGTTCGACGCGTTGAGCGCACATCTTGTCGAGCCAGACAGCTCGGCCTCCTACAGCGAGTTGGCCGCCCGGTTGCACATGACCGAGGGCGCGGTCAAGACCGCCATGCACCGCCTGCGCCGCCGCTACCGCGAACTCTATCGCCAGGAAATCGCCCGCGTCGTCGGCGACGATGCGGAAGTGGACGAAGAAATCCGCCACCTGGTGTCAGCGCTGGCGGCTTGAATCTTGCGACTCCCAAAAGGGGCACAAGTAGGACCGCCCAACGGTTCAGGAGTTGCTGTCGAACTCTCGCTAAAGTCAAACTCCTCTCCCCGGCCTCAGGATTTCCCCATTTCACGCTTCCTATTCACTCCCGTTATCAGGCGTCACCGTTACCCGGCAGAAACGAACCGCAAAATCACCCACTGCGACCTCGTCCTCAATTCGGACCCGTTCCCAAATCGTATCAAGGGAAACGACACTGACTTCGCGCGCCGCGGAATTGATGGCGTGCCAACTCACCAGGTCGGTTGAAAATTCTACTCCATAGCGAATTCCCGGATTGTGTTGCGCTTTGCGCCGCACCAGTTCGACGCAAATGCGATCGCGCGCGCGATCGATCCAAATGGCAGGCAATCCGCTTCGGGAAACATTGGGAACCAATCGGCGAAGGGGTTCTTCCAAACCGAGATTAAAGGCGTAGCGGATGATGGGGCGGCTGCCATCGGCCGAGACGGCGTACATCACTTCGTTCGTCAACGCATCCGAGCCATAGTTGAGCAAGAGCCACTCCCGTTGTTGCCCCCATGTGGTGGCGGTCGCTTCGGCGGAGTACGCGGAGGAATGCCCATTGTTAAGCGCCTTCACTCGATACGCATAGGCCGTCGCTGGCACTGCGGACGTGTCCATGTAAAAGGTGGGCCAAGCGGGAAGGGTGACCAGCGGAATCCAGAGACCATCCGATTGGCGCCGTTCGAGCTCGTGGGACTGGGCCCGAGCAGGGCCGAACCACAACACCGCAATCGAAGTCGCGGAGGCGGGACTAGCAAAAATAAATGGCGGCGGTGTCAACGGCGCTACCTGAAGGTCAAGGATGCGCACGTCGTCAATGGCCCACACGTCCTGCTCACTGCCGCTGTGGCCAAGTTGTCGCCAGCGGATTTGTGCGCTTTGCCCGACCAGCGTTGTGGGCAGGGAAGTGCTAATAGCCCTCCATCTCGGCCAAACTTGATGAAACGGCGTGTCGAGAATGGTCGCGAGAACCCAGTTCGTGCCGTCAATTGAATACTCAACCACCACATTTTCGCCCGGCTCGGAGTCATTCCAGCCGGCGCCATCGAAAAACTGGTATCCCGTGCGAAAGTAAAACTCGACGACAGTTGGGGAATCAATCGGAATGCGGGTCGTGACGGCTTCACGCGCGCCATCGGCGTGGAACTTCAACGCGTTGCCGTTGTGGAAACTGAACGAGACTCCATTGGTTACGGTTCCGCCGGCGACCGAGGCCCACAGGTTCGTGTCCAGTTGCGGGTCAAAATTGTCCTCCAGCAGCGCGAAATACTTTCCGGGAGTCGCTATGACCTCAGGCCCATGCGGGTAGGGCAATTCGCCCGATGCATCCACCATCATGACTCGATAGACGTAGGTCACCCCCTGCACTACGTTCGTGTCCACGTAGAAGCCGACGCTGGAGCCGTCGTTGGTCAGCGTGACCAGGGTTGACCAGTTCGCTGATTCCTGCGTTCGACGTTCAAGCCGGTAAGCGTTTTGGCGGTACGATCTGTTCCAACGCACCTCCACCGTTGAGTTGGAAAGCACTTTCGCGAAGAACTCCGGGCCGCCCGGAATGGAGGCGCTATTGGTGGC
The DNA here is from genome assembly GCA_040754875.1 of Verrucomicrobiota bacterium. Lineage (GTDB taxonomy): Bacteria > Verrucomicrobiota > Verrucomicrobiia > Limisphaerales > JBFMBT01 > JBFMBT01. The sequence continues at coordinate 10,463 of JBFMBT010000032.1, forward strand.
CGAGTAGGGCGAACTTCCGAACGCATTCACCGCTTTAAGCCGATAGGAGATGGCCCAGTACGGCGTCACAGCTGTGTCCGTGTAAGCGGTGGTGTTGGACGTCAGCGTCGCCAGCACAGACCATGTGAACGGGTTCGGCAACCTTCGTTCCAACACGTATTGCGTTTCGCCGGAGACGTCCGGCCAGGCAAGACTCACTGAGTTATGAGTCACCGAGACCACATTTAGCGACGGCTTTACTGGCGGCCGGGACGGACTGGTCACGCTCAGGACCGGGCTCCAATCCGAGCTGATGGAGTAGCCATCGGCTTTCAAGCGGAACTCATAAGTCACCGCGGTGACCATGCCTGTCACTGTATAATTTGTAATATTCGCTGCCAAAGTCGCGACATCCTGCCACGCGTCTGTGCCCGCCACCCGCATCTGCACGGCAAAGGAGTTTTCCAACGAATCATCAGTCCAAAACAATTCAACCCTGTCTTCCACCGCAGGCCGGTTAAATAAGGTGGGTGTCGGCAACGTAAACGGCTGCGTAACATCGAAAAAGCGGAAATCCCCTCCAATCTGGGTGACGATTTTTCGGGTGTGGGAATTGAAAGTGCTGATTGGGTTGGCCGGCATGGTTAACACGGCTGCCATTTGAACCGTGTCGTAAACATTGGTTGCCGAGAATGCATATCGTCCTTCGACCGAAGTCGAAAATACCTCCTCCGGCATCTTCCAAAGCTCTGACAAATTGGCATTGAACATCGAGCCATTCCAGAAAACACGCGAACTGTCGTGCGAAACAACCACGGTGCGAGGGCCAAATGTGCCGTTGTTCGTTGCTCGGAATTGCGCCGTTTCAACCAAATTGACGCCGAGGACTTCATACTTGCGAATGTCGAAGCCATAAAAATCGCCACGATAATAAAATCGACCATTCTCGCCAAAGGCGCCGGCGCATTGATGCCCCCCGTACCTCGACCTCACGGTGCCGCCAGCGGTGTCGAACAAAACCATGAGCATGACTACGCCGTCCGAATCTCCCTCAAGTACCAATTGCCCTGGAGCGGCGCCAGACACACGTCTGAAATCATACTCGGGAGGAATCGGATAGGAACGCACTTGTTGGAAGCTGTCTTTGTCGATCGCCAGCAAAACATCTCTCACCCGGTCGGGCACATAAATCCGGCCGTCGCCAGGATGTATCGCCAGGTCGGTTGCGGTATAGCCCACATAAAGCATCCGCCCTACAGACTCAGTTTCCGTATTGATTTCCAGGAGGTAGGCGCGCGATGGGCTTCTCGACGTGTCTTCACTGATCGCATAGGCCTTGCCCGAGAGCGGGTCAGCCTTGATGACCGTCACCCTCAATGGATCGATCATGAAATACACCGGCACGACGAAAAGTTCACGGCCGTCGCTGAGAATCTTGATACTTGAGATGTTGATTGGAGAACCGGCCGGCACCTTTGATTCGTCAATCGTAATGCGGAGGGTTGCCGGGCCTTGCCCGTTGGTTGAACTCAATGAAATCCACGGTGCAGCCACGATGGCTTGCCAAGCCACTTCCGCACTCGCGGAGTTCAAGCCCAATTCAGCGGTTGCCACGCGGCCGGGATACGTCGCCACCCGGATCTCCGGGACGCTTGGGGTAACCGGCGCAATGGTGAATGAGTTGAGGACTCCAAGCATCGTGCCGTATTCGGTAACCGTGTCCACTCTCCATTGATAAGTCCCCGGGGGAAATGCGCTCAGCGTGAGCGTCGTCGCCGCCGTTTCCGCAAGGAAATTAATCCCCGTAGCCTGTTGTCCCAGATAAACCCGATACGTAGCGTTTCCGGGGACTCCCGGCCACGTCAAGAGCGGCGGTGACAGCACTGTGGAGCCATTGGCAGGGACTGACTGCACGCTGGAATTCAGGCGATAAAATGAAACCCCATTCGTCACCTGCGACACCAGCTTCCCAGTGAATGCGTTGTACGCCTTGATCGAACTCGGCGGCGACACCGTGCCAATCAGGGCCTTTTGATCCATGTCATAGATCGACGTGCTTCCAAAGGCGTACCGCCCATCTGGAGTTGCTGCAAAAATCTCCTCTTGGAACGTCCATTCCAACTCCAAATCCAAATCAAATACTCGACCGTTCCAGAACACTCGATTGCCATTTTCAGGCACCACGACTACATCCGACCCATAGATCTTGATTCCGCCACCACTGGATGACTTCACTTCGGTGATCGTGTCCCCTTGCAAGTCGTATTTGTGTAAAGCATTGTTGAACGTGCCAGTATCCCCGTGGTAGTAGTATCGCTTGTCCGGTGACGCAGCTCCGCCGCCTTTGTAGAATAAACGGGTACTGCTAAAGCCGAAGCTGGCGACGTTGGTACCCGCAAAAGTATCCAGGATATTAAGGTCACTCCAACCCTCGCCTGCTTCCCAAATCAAACGCCCCGCATTTCCGGGCGCCACACGATGCCCGTTGCCGGCGCGGCTACTGAAGGTGGAGTTGCGAATTACTTCAAACGCATCGAAATCAACGGCCAGCAATCTGCCCGTCGTCGAATTCGGAACGTAGATGCGATTCTCCCCTTTATGGATAGCCAGATCGCTCGCGTATGATCCCACTTTGGTCACGCGCCGAATGGATTCAGTCAGCGTGTTAAGTTCAATGAGATAAGCGCGCCGGGGATTGGCTGTGGTGTCCTCGCTGATCGCATACACAAATGGCAATTCCGGATCCGATCGTATTCGGGTCACCACGAATGGATCGACCTGCAATGTTAGCGGAATCGAAAAAGCCGGATTGGCGCCATTGTTGATCGTAATCGTTGCCTGATGCGTACCCACCGCCAGTTGCGAGGTGTCCATCACGATTTCCACCGTCGCCGGTGTCGTCCCGTTGGTTTGAACAAAGGTGATCCAGCTTTTATCCGCGCGCGCCCGCCACATCACTGGACTGCTGGATGCGATTCCAAACGAAGCCTTTAGTGCCCGATCCCCCTTCATGGTCACCGCAGTAACCTGGTTGGTAGTGCTGGAGATCGAGGACGCTGTGAAGCTGAGGATATCTCCCCGCACCACTCCAGCGTCGGTCACCGCTTCCACTTGCCAAAAATATGTCCCGTCAGGCAGAGGATTCGAATACTGATAATACGCCTCCGTGGTTTCCCCGACGAGAGTCAGCGGCCTGAATGTTTCGGAGGTCAGTAACGATTCCAATGTCGCTAAATAGACACGGTACCGGTTGATTCCCGGCACCGGCGGCCACTCCAGTCGATCATGGATAAGCGTAATCACACCATGGGACGGTGAAACTTTGCTGCTCAATAGTTTTGGAGCGACCAGCTCGTAAAAATTGCGGACCTTCAGAGTCTTCAAACCGGGATCGAAATAGATGAGGCGAGAGTAATCCGAAGAGATCGCGTGTACCGATGTGAATTTGGGGAGAAATGCGATGTGGCTGCCAGTCTGCGTATCCAGGATGGACGACTGCGACGCTGCCAATTCGCCCCGCGGGGTGATCGAGTAAACCAGCCCGGAGGGATTATTTGTCGTTACCCACACCGAATTCGTCCCGAAAACGTGCCCCATAACAAATACCCTTTGGTCATCTCTGCTGATGAGCACCGGGGCTTTCACCGGTTCACCAAAAAACTCTGAATAAGTTGCGGACCTGGCTTCCTGAAGCGTCAATAAGCCACTGGGCGCCACCGCGTACTTTTCCACAGACCAGCCGTTTTGGTTCCACTCTTGTTGCACTCTTGCGAATAGCAATCGGTGGTCACTTGTGATAGCGGTGTCAACGATTCCGTAAAAGGTTCGCCCTCCTGGTGCGGCGGTGACGGTTTGCAGCACTTGCCGCGTGTTACGGTCAAGGACCCGCAATACCGGATCCGATGCTCCATCTGTATAATAGAGCACATTGCCCGGCCCTGCCGTGACACTCGCAAATGTGATCGCCTCTGACGTATTTTCAAATACCGGCAGTGCGATTGTCTCCTTGACTTCCAACGCTTCCAGGTCGATTACGGAAATCGATTTCTCCACGCTATTGATGACAAATAATTCGCGTCCATCTGCTGATTCCGCCAGGTCCGTCGGCTTCCTGCCCACCGTTATGTTTCCGATAAAGTTGGTCGTGATCGGGTCGAGGATGACGACGGAACCATTCGTCAAGGCGGTCTGATGAATACCATACGTGCGGGAACGTAAAGGATCGTCTCTTAACTGAGTGATGTTCTGCGCGGATTTTGTCGCCCGCACAGTAATTGCCACGTTTTGCCCTCCGTGCGACGCGGTAATAGTCGCCGTGGAGGTGGAGTTTGACAGGTTCGACGTAGCGAAAGACAACACGATGTTCGATTCCGCGATGTTTACGGAAGGCGTAACCCACGCTGCATCCGTCATCACCACCAGATTGCCCAGCTCGGCTTCCGTCAGGTTTGTTACAGGTAGTCGTATGGGGAGGTGATTGAACTGCTCGATGAGCGATACATCCAATTGCGTTTGCGATACCGTGAAGCCAAAACTGTTCAGCGTGTTTAAACAGAAGTAAATAACGCCAAGGACAGAGATAGACCTTGTCCTCAAACAGCATGGCTTTCGAGCTCCCATTCGGATACCCTGTCTGAGTCTGGTTGCAGGGCGAAATTATTGCAACTCCAAAGTTCCAGCGGTTGCTGCGGGCCTCCTCTTTGCTTGGACTTTTGCCGTTATCCCACGCGCGCCGTTTCTCGGTTGGCCACCGTTTGCGCCGGGCGGGTTTCGATGAACTCGCGAAAGTCTTCGTAGGAGAGATCATCCTTCCGGCCCAACTTGCGCACGTAGAGGGCTTCCTTGGAGTTTTTATCCCAGGGCGTGTGCCCGTGCTGGCGCAGGTAATCTTTGTAGTCGCCGAGCAGTTCCTCCAGGCTGGCTCTGGCCACATTCGTCAGCTTGAGTTCGGACTCTTTGGAAGTTCCGGATACCTGGCTCCCCTCGGCGATGTTCTTGTTGCCGCTGCGCGCGGCTTGCACCATCTGGTCGTGGGTGCGGGATTTGGGGTTGATGAAACGGTCGCAGAAACGGACCGTGGCGTCGTAGATGATCTGCGTCTTCGGATAGGAAAAGAGTTTTTCGTATCCTCCATGCGGCGGGATGAAACCCTCAGGGGACGAATGAGACGGACGCGACGGATGAGCGTCATTGGTCGCCAGCGTCCCAATGGTCGCATTCTTCTTCCCTTTGCTTTGCCCACCCGCCATGAGGGTATTTTAGGAAGCACGCCCCCGGAAGCAAGCTCTGGCAGAGGCACGACTGCGTGGTTGCGACCCGCTGGTTTCCGCGTAACCTTGGCCGCGCAATCCGGTTAGAACCAGTGGACGCACCATGAGTGCCGGACACACAACCTGCCTGAATTGCGGCGCCGAACCCGCGCCGGGCGCGCCCTTCGGCCTGTGCGCGCGTTGCCTCACCGCGCGGCTGCTCGATCCGTGCGACGAGCCCGAGCCCGAGCCGGAAACACCCGCGGAAACCAAGTACGACCTCGCCGGCGAGCTGGCCCGCGGCGGCATGGGCAGCATCCTGCGCGCGAAGGACCGCACGCTCGGCCGCACCGTGGCGATGAAGGTGATGCTGCTCAAAGGCAACGCCTCGGAGGAAGCCCGCCAGCGGTTTGCGCGCGAAGCCATGGTGCTCGCGCGCCTGGATCATCCCAACATCGTTCCCATCCATGAAATGGGGCAGGACGAACTGGGCCGCCCCTTCTACACGATGAAGCTCGTGGAGGGCGAAAACTTGCAGGCCATCCTGCACCGTCTGGCCACGCGTGATGAAACCACGCTGCGCGAATTCTCGCTCGACCGGTTGCTCACCATTTTTCGCAAGGTCTGCGACGGCATCGCCTGCGCGCACGACCGGGGCATCATTCATCGCGACCTCAAGCCGGACAACATCATGGTGGGAAAGTTCGGTGAAGTGCTCATCATGGACTGGGGGCTGGCCAAGTTCGTGGACCGCTCCGGCGCCTCCACGGAGCAGACCAGCCACGGCACGCAAATCTTCCGTCCGGGCGGCCCGGAGCACGTGCGCGGCTGGAGCGACCCGGAGTTTCGCCTGGTCAACACGGACGTGACCGTGGCCGGCGAAGTGATGGGCACGCCGCGTTACATGTCGCCCGAACAGGCGCGCGGGCTCGTGGACCGCCTGGACCAACGGTCGGACATCTTCAGCCTCGGCGCGATTTTGTACACAATCCTCACGTTGCGCGCTCCGGTGGAAGGCAAGGACGTGAAGGAAATCCTCCTCAACATCGCCAAGGCGAACATCACGCCGCCCGCGGCGTTGACCGCGACGCCGCGGCCCGGCGCCAAGCCGGAATCAAGTGGCGGAGCGGCCGCGAAACTGGCGCCCACATTGCGCCTGCCGCATTGCCCGAACGGGCGCGTGCCGGCGGCGTTGTCAGCGGTGGCGATGCATGCGCTGGCCAGGCGGCCGCCGGAGCGTTACCAGACGGTGGCGGAGCTGGCGGCGGACATCGAGGCGTATCAGGGCGGCTTTGCCACGTCGGCGGAGCACGCGAGCGCGTTCGGGCAGCTTTGGCTGTGGATGAAGCGTCACAAGACGTTGAGTGTTTCCGCAGCGGTCATTGTCCTGTTGAGCATCGGCTTTCTCCTCAAAGTCATGGCCAGCGAGAATCGCGCCCGGCAGAACGCCATCCTCGCCGGGCAGGAAGCCGCCAAAGCGCGGAGCGCGGAGCAGGACACGCGCGAAGCGTTGGGCCGTGCCAGGCTGGCGCTGGCCGAAGCGGCTTATCGCAACGCGGACGCCCCGCAAATGCTGGCGGCGCTGGCCGCCGTGCCCGAACCGATGCGCGATTCCAACTGGCATTATTTGCACGGCCAGGCGGACGCGTCGCTGGCGTCGTTTCCTTCCGACGCAGGAAGTTTCACCGGGCTGGCGGTGCATCCGGTGCGCCCGGGCGTGTTTGCCCTGGCCGATGCGGCGGGCGTCAAACTGGTGGATGCGGTCGCGCGGAAGATCGTCGGCAGGTTTCCCATCGATTTCACCGGCCGATTGTGCCTGGCCTTCTCGCCGGATGGCACGAAATTGGCGGCCGGTTCCTCGAACACCGGCAAGGTGCGCGTGTTCCGCGTCGAGGATGGCCGGAAACTGCACGAGTGGGACACGGCTGAAACCGGCTTTTTCGCGCTGCATTTCTCCGGCGCCGACACGCTGTTGCTGGACTCGGCCAATTTGTACAAGACGCAACGCCGGGAAGCCGCCACCGGCCGGTTGCTCTGGCAGCATGCCTCGGCGGGCCAGGGCGTCTGGCATCCGGAGGGCGCGCGGGTGACGGCGTTCTTCAACACGGACATTCTCGAACTGGACGCAGCCACGGGAAAGGTCTTGCAGGAATGGCCGATGCAACCGCATGCCGTGCGCTCGCTCGCGTTCAGCCGCGATGGCCGCTGGCTCGTCGTGCCGGATGCGGGCGGCTTCGTCCGCCTCTACGAAAACGGTTCCACGAACAAAACAACGGAGCTGCGGACGCATCAGGGCGGCGTCATGCGCGCCGCGCTCACGGATGATCATCGTTACCTTGTCGCGCTGGGACGCGAAGGCAGCCGCGGTGACCGGGTCTTTACGCGGTCGAGCCTGCGCGTGTTTGACGCGCGCACCGGCGCGCAATTGCAGACCTTGCTGGGCCCGCCCGATAACGTGCAGAAATTCGCCTTCGACCCGCAGACCGGCCTGTTGATGACCGATGGCTACGAGGCGAAAGTCTGGCGGCTGGGCGTGGGCCGGGAAAGCTGGCAGTTCACCGGCTGGAATGGCGCCGAAGACACGGCGTTCTGGGCGGGCGAAGACCGGGTGTTTGCCCCGCATGAATATACCTGGGTGACCATTCGTGACCTGCGACGCGGGCCGGACGCACCTCCCGTCTGGTCCGCCAATCCCGGACACGCCTACGCACGGCTGGCTGTCAGCGGCGATGGCTCACGCGCCGCGCTGGTGCCGCCCTTCAACCCGGGCCGGCGGCTGGACCCGATTCATGTTCTGTCCGCCGCCAAGCCGTTGCGCTCAGAAACCATTCCCTGGCAGACCACCGCCCAAACCATCCGCCTGGTCCGTCTCGACGAAACGGGAACGCGGTTGCTCATCCACACGGCGCCGCGCACCGAGGTGCGCGACCTGACGGGAAACACCGAACCCGTCGTCCTTGATACCTCCGGCGGCCGGGGCCGCTTTGGCGACGCCATCTTTGTCGATGAAGGGCGAAGCGTTCTGGCGCTAATCACTCTGCCGCGCAACCTGTCGTCGCCGGTCCTTCGCGAACAACTCGTCTTCTGGGATGCGCAAACCGGCAAGGTCCTGCCAACGCCGAACTGGAACGAGCCCGCCACGTCGCTGGCCGCCTTGCCCGACGGACGGTCGTGCGCCGTGGGGTTGGCCAACGGCATGGTGCGCGTGTGCGACGCGCGCACGCTGGGCATCCGTCACGAGTTTCGCGCCCACGACGGACCAGTGACCGCCATGACCAGCCAGCGTGTGCCGCCCTGGCATTTCGCCACCGGCTCGGAAGATCTCGCCGTCAAGGTGTGGGAAAGCTCCGCCGGCAAACTGCGTGAGCAATTCATCGGCCTCAACTCCGCGCCCACCTCGCTTGGCTTCAGCCCATCCGGGGCGCGCCTCGTCTGCGGCGCCCGCGACAAGACGGTGCGGATTTGGGAACTCCGGAAGGAATGACGGAAAACCCCGTGGAAAATCGCAAGATCAGCCCCCGGCCGCACATTCGTTGCTGCAAACTCTGCAAACTACGCAAATTGAGTTTGCTGATTTTGCTGTTGACCCGCGGTTCCGCCCGATTCCGCCCGCTTCCGCCCGATATCGGCGTGTTACACAAACCGGGTCACGCCGGGGATGGCGATTTCGGATTTGGGCGGGTTGGAATTCCACGTGTAGCCGTCGGGGGAGAGGTCTTCCTGGGAGTTGAAGGCCTGGTCCCAGGTGATTTCCTGTCCGGTATAGGTGGCCATGCGGCCCATGATGGCCATGAGCGTGCTTTTGGCCATGTATTCGCCGTTGTTGATGTGGCGGCCGGTGCGGATGCTGGCAAACAATTCGTCGTGCTCGGTCTGGTAGGAATCGTTCTTCTCGCCGTCGTATTTCCAACGTTCGTCGCCGATGTCCATGATCTGTTCACGCGAGGAAAGCATGGCCACGCCTTTCTCGCCCATGACGCGGGCGGAGATGTCGTTCTTGCACTTGGCCTGCTGGCGGCAATAGGCGTAGAGACGCACGCCGCTGGCGAATTCGTAAATGACGGCGTGGTGGTCGTAGATGTTGCCGTAGTCCGGGCCGGTGCGGACCTGGCGTCCGCCGATTCCGTACGCGACGGCGGGATATTCGCCGTTCATGATCCACGCGCAGACGTCGAGGTAATGGATGTGCTGCTCGACGTTGAAGTCGCCGGAGAGCCAGGTGAAGTAGTACCAGTTACGCATCTGATATTCCATTTCGGTCTGTTCGGGCGTGCGCGGCTTGACCCAGATGGTGCCGCGGAAATCGTTCGCCTGGATGGCGCGCAACTGGCCGAGCGCGCCGTTGTGGATGCGCTTGATGGTTTCCTGAAACGCGTAGCTGTAACGGATGCCCAACCCCGAAACGACGGACAGGTTTTTCTTCTTCGCCTCCTCGCACGTCTGCAACACCGAACGCACGCCGGGGGCATCGACGGCGACGGGTTTCTCGGCGAAGACGTGTTTGCCGGCGTCGATGGCGGCCTTGAGATGAATGGGACGGAAGCCGGGCGGCGTGGCGAGCAGGACGACATCGCAACAATCGATGACCTTCTGGTAAGCATCGAAGCCGGTGAAGCGGCGTTCCTCCGGCACATCAATTTTGTCGGCGATTTCCGGTTTTCTTTTGAGCACTTCCAGGCTGCCTTCGAGGCGGTCCTTGAAGGCATCGCCCATGGCGTGGAGTTTGATGTTGGAATCGGCATTGAGGGCCTGGCCGGCGGCGCCGGTGCCGCGCCCGCCGCAGCCGATGAGGCCGATGCGGAGGAGATTGCTGTTGCCGGTCTGGGCGGCGCTTTGCAGCGCGAGCGCGCCGGTGACGGCAGCGGAGGTTTTCAGAAAGTCGCGACGAGTTTGCGAGGCATGCAAGGTGCTCATAGGCGGAATCGGATTGAAGATGAGTATAGTCGGGCAAAACCGATTTCCAAGAGGCAAAAGCGCGCGCGGCCTGCCGCGAGAGAGGAACGGGATTTTAAATCCGAAATTCGAAAACCGAACTACGAAACAAAAGCTGAAATAAAGAAACCACGAGGCTGTGAACGCCCTCCGCAAGCTGAAGCTCGAGTTCCCAACTAAGTACTTAGTTGGGCGAGAATGAAAACTGATGGGGTGATGACCCAAGTGCAGTCTGGCACTTGAAAAGTAGAGTGGGACAGGCGATTGGTAAGGCAAGCTCGCAAAATTTATGACGTACCGTTGTTTCGCGCAGGCTGGTTGTGCCGCGTTGCTGGGCATCCACCTCCAAGGCTGGGCGCAATCAACCCCATCGATCACCAGCATCACGGTTTCCAACGGGCAACAGGTCATCCGCTTCACACCCTATCCCGCCGCTGAGCAATTCAATCTGCTGACCACGGGCAATCTGTTTGGCCAGCCATTTCAACCGGCGACCAATGGCGCGTTGAGCGGTTATCAATGGAGCGCGCCTGCAACCAACAGCATGGCGTTCTACCGCCTGGAAGTCGTGCCGATGAGTTCCAACGCGCAACTCACGGCGACGGTGTTGAATCGCCTGGCCTACGGGCCGACACCGGATTTGCTGGAGCGCGTGCTGGCGGGGCCATCACCCATCGGGCCGGATGCGTATCTCGCGGAGCAACTGGCGCCCGAGGCCGTCACCGAGAACGCGGCGAACACGCACACGAACATTTCATGGATTGAAGGCAAGTTCGCCGGACCGACTACTTATATCTCCAGCGACGCCACAAGCGGGCCGGGCACGGCGACGATCAATGATCTGCGCGCATGGCTGGTGCTGCACGCAGTGGGCGCGGACCGGCAGTTGCTCGAGGTGCTGACGCAGTTTTTGGAAAATCATTTCGTCACGCAGTACTCGAAGACGGTGGATTACTTCGGCTCGTTCTACAACGGCGTGGCGAACATGCAGCCGCGCCTGGGCACGGAGATGGAGTGGCGCGAGGTGTCGCGCTGGCGGGAGGCGTTGCTGAACCCGCAATGCACGTTCAAGGAACTGCTGACCATCAGTGCGGAAAGCCCGGCGATGATCATCTATCTCGATACAGTGAACAGCCGCGGCGACGGCGGGCGCATCCCAAACGAGAATTATTCGCGCGAGATCATGGAGCTGTTCGCCATGGGCGTGGACAACGGCTACGATCAATCGGACATCGTGGCGATGGCGCCATGCTGGACCGGCTGGTCGGTGGAGATGGTGGAGACCAATCAGGCGTTCAATCCGTTTGCGCCGAAGGCCACGACGATCATTCCCGGCGGCGTGCCAGGGAACACGGCGTACACGAATCTCTACGGCGTGTGGGCGTTCAACTTCCGGTCCACGCGCCACGCTACGTATGCGAAGGCCATTTTCATCGGCAAGACCGTGCCGGCGCGTTTTGGCGAACCGTATGTGTCCAAGTTATACGGCAACAACACGACGCCGGGCCTGTATGAATTGGTCATCCCCGCGCGCACCGGCACCAACGGCATCCAGGACGGGTACGACATCGTGGCGCATCTGGCGGACCTGCCGTTCACGCAGGAATACATGTGCGTGAAATTGTGCCGCCTGCTGGTGCATGAAGATTTCGCGCACGGTTACGATTTCACCGATCCAAATCTTTCCGAGGAAGGGCAACTCGTGCGCCAGTGCATGGCGGCGTGGGAGAACAGTTCGCCGAAAGGGCAGATCCGCCCGGTGTTGGCGACGATTTTCAATTCAGCGTTGTTCCGTTCGCAAGGCAGCGCGTTTCAGAAGGTGAAGACGCCGCTGGAATATGCGGTGAGCGCGGTGCGCGCGTTGCGGTCGAGCACGAACGGCAGCGGGATGTTCGGCACGTTCACCGCGCAGACGGATGGCTACGCGCTGGTGGGCACGGGCACGACGACGATTCCCGGCAGCGCGCCGTTGAGCCGGATGGGCGGGATGTATTTGTTCGAGCGCTCCGACCCGGATGGTTACCCGGAGGTGGGCACGGGCTGGATCAGCGCGGGCACGCTGGCGGAACGGCTGCGCTTCATCCAGTCGCTGATGATTGCGAGCGGCCAGACCGGCAAGAGCGATGGCGGTGTGAACAACGTGACCGATCCCGTGTCGTTGTTGCGCTCGCGCCTGCCGAACGTGAATGACCAGAGGGACGCGGCGACGGTGGCGGACTTTTTCGTCAGCGTCATTTATCCCGGCGAAGGCAAGGCGAACCTCGATTTGTATCGCGCGGCGGCAATCGATTTCCTGAACCGCGCGGACAACAGTACGTCGTCGCCGTTCAGCGCGCTGACCCCGAGCAACACGGCAGGCAACATCTACGACACGCGTGTGCGCGGCATGGTGGCGATGCTGCTGACCATGCAACGCTTCCAGGAGCAATGATATGCCTTACATCAACACCATTTCGCGGCGCAGTTTTTTTCGGCACGCCTTGATGGCGGGCGCGGGCTTTGGCCTGGCGTCATTGTTGAACGTGCCGCCGTTTGCGCGGCGCGCGCTGGCCGAGGGCAACATCGGCCTCAACGGCAAAAAACTGCTGTTCATTTTCCTGCGCGGCGCCAACGACGCGTTGAATTCGGTCATCCCCGTGGGTGACACCGCTTATGGCGCAGGCATTCGCCCCCAGATTTTCATCCCCACGGATCCCGGCACGGATTATTCGGCGACGGGCGCGTGTGACTTTCCGGTGAACACCGATCCGGCGGCGCCGACGTTCAGCTACGCCAACGCGATCCGGTTGGGCAATGGCTTTGCGGCGATGCACCCGTCGTTGAAATTCATGGCGCCGGTGTACAATGCGGGCGATCTGGCGATGATTCATCGCGTCGGCTATCCGCGGCAGTCGCGCTCGCATTTTGATTCGCAGAATTACTGGGAGAATGGTGCGCCGAACAACAACCTGACAAAGGACGGCATCTTTTACCGCACCATCATCGAGTCGGGCCTGGCGCACACCGCGCCATTGACGGCCGTGTCGATCCAGACCGGCCTGCCGCTGTTGTTGCGCGGCTCCGGCGCGGCGATGACGAACCTGACCGACCCGACGCGCTACGATTTGCTGGGCGTGCCGAACAACGCGACGACGGGCGACTTGAAGGCGCTCAACGCGTTGACCAACGCGCAGAGCGTGCCGTTCCCGGACAAGCGCAGCCGCGAGTTGTTGCAACTGCAATACCAGAACATGCTGAACACGCTGGCGATCTTCGCGAGCATCACCTTCACTGAGGCGGGCAACACGTTCAAAGACGATTCGCCGACTGATGGCGACACGGATGGATATTATTTGTTTCCGACGACGAACGCGAAGAACGGTGGCTATGCGCTGCACGCCAATGACCCGAGCAAATACGTGGTGGACACCGGCGCGTATGGATTTTTCCGCAACCTGAAGGCTGCGGCGCTGGTGTTAAACCACACGGATGCCATCATTGCGGGGACCGAATACGGCGGCTGGGACACGCACAACAACCAGGGCGGCGTCACCGGCGCGCACTCGAATTTGCTGCGGCGCATCAGTTGGGCGATGTATGCGCTGAAACGATACTTCATCCAACATGGAAACAAGGCGACCTGGGACAATTTGGTTGTCGTGACACTGACCGAGTTCGGCCGCACGACGGTGCAGAACACCTCCAGCGGCACCGATCACGCGGAGGCCGGCATCATGTGGGTGGCGGGCGGCGGCGTGAAAGGCTATGGCAAGGCGGGCGCGACCACGGGAGTCATCGGTTGTCATCCGAATGATTCCATTCCGTGGATCACCGGCCCGGCGGACCAGGCGGGCGGCGTGGATGGCTCGATGTTCGGCGTGAGCAATCGCTACTTGAAACGCATCGTCGATTATCGTTCCGTGCTGGGCCGCGTCATCCGCGACCACCTGGGCGCGACGCAGGCGCAACTGGACCGCATCATTCCCGGTTACGCGAATGCCGGCGAGCGCTTGCTGGCTGGCGGCACCTCGAGCATCGACAACGTGCCCATCATCGGCGAACCGGATTTTCTGGTCTAAGCGGATACTTGCATTCGACCAACATCAGGCCATGAAGCTGGGGATACGCTTCGCGACGTTGCTAGCAGTGATGATGGTGCGCGCAACCGTGGTTTGCGCCGACACCGTCCAACTCAATCCCGTCGCCGACACGACGTTGATTGAAACAGTGCCCAACAACAACCTCGGCGGACAAAATCACGTCAACGCGGGCACCACGCAGAATTTCACGAAGAACCACGGCTTGTTTCGTTTTGATTTGAGCGGCGCGATTCCGTCGGATGCCGTGGTGACGTCGGTGATGTTGCAACTGGAGGTTACGCGCCAACCGGTGGACGGCTTCGCGGCGGCGACGTTTGAATTGCATCGCGTGCTGCTGCCGTGGGGCGAAGGCGACAAGGTAAGCACGCCGCTGGCGCCGGGACTGGGCGCGCCGGCCACGCTGAACGAAGCGACGTGGAATCATCGCTTCGCGGGCACCAGCGAGACGTGGGCTGCACCGGGCGGACTCGCGGGCACGGACTTCGCCGCCACAGCGAGCGCGACGCAGGTGGTGTATGATGTCGGCAATTCACCTTACATCTTCGGTTCCTCGGCGGAGCTTATCAACGATGTCACGTATTGGCTGGCGAATCCGGAATCGAATTTCGGCTGGATGCTTGTCACGCAGAACGAGGGCGTCGATTTCACCGCGCGCCGTTTCGGCTCGCGCGAAGACACGGTCAACGCGCCCATCCTCACCATTCAATTCGAGGTGGTGCCGGAACCGGGCACGATGGCGTTGCTGGTCGCGGGGGTTGTAGTGTGGGTGATGGCGCGGAGGAGGTTGGCCCCTCATTGAGAGAGCCATAGTGTTCCGAGTTCAATCCGTGCTCGACACCGGCGGTTCCGGGAGGTGAAGTGTCAACGCCGCAGGCGACGGCACACCAATGAACAAACGTCCGCGCTCCATTACCATCATCAGTTGGATTTTCATCGTAATGGGCGCCGGGGCGTCGCTCACGCGGCTGCTTCCGCCTGTGGACCCGACTGCCGCTCAGCACATCGCCGGTTTTAAGGCGCAGCATCCCGTGCAGTATTACTTTTTGTTCGCCGGCCCGATTCTGGCACTGGTCTGCGGGGTGTTTCTGTTGCGTGGTTGCAACTGGGCTCGCTGGCTGCTGACGGTCTGGCTGGGAAGCCACGTGGTCATCCATTTTCTGCACTCGCCGGTGAAGGCACTGGTGCCGGCGGTGGCGTCCAGCGTCCTGATTTACTTTCTGTTTCGCCCGCCGGCGAAGGAGTTTTTTCGAGGCGTGGAGCCGGGAGCGCAAGGTGCTGGCACGGCGACTAATTGACCATTCATGGTGACATTGAAACCCAAGTTAAAGACCGCTTTGTGCCTTGGGTTTCTTTTGGTTGCGGTCTGCGCAGTGGGGCTGGCGTTGCTCTGGCGTAGCGAGCCGACGTATCAGGGCAAACGGCTGAGCGAGTGGGCGCAGCAGTTTGGCACAAACAATTGGAGTGCGAACCGCGCCCAGGCAAAGGAAGCGGAGTTTGCGATTCAGCAGATCGGCACCAATGCCATTCCGTTGCTGCTGGAACTGGCGGGAACCAGGGACTCCGCGCTGAAGAAACGGCTGCGCGGCGTCGTGCCGCGAAAATGGCACGACCGATTCCGCCTGCGCGATAACTTCGGAGAGCTCCGCCGGACGGGTGCGCACGGACTGGCTGCGCTGGGGACCAACGCTGCGGCCGCCGTCCCCGGGTTGATGGAGATCGCCACCAACCATCCGGACGAAGACGCGCGTTATGTGGCGATCTTCGCCCTCCGGACACTGGGCTCCGTGTCCGAACCGGCCATCCCGTTGCTCGTTCGATGCCTCACGAACAACGCGGGCATCACCAACCAACTGGACATCATTCGCGACGAAGCTGCCATCGGACTGGGAAGCATCCGCCGCCAGCCGGAGACTTGCGTGCCCGCATTGATTCAGTACGCCGAATTCGCCAAGGGGTTGTCCAGCGCGATTGAGCTGCGTGATGCGCTTGGCGCCCTGGCGTTGTTTGGAAAAGACGCGAAGGCGGCAGCGCCGCTTTTCCTGTCGCTGACGAACCATCCGGACCGGGACGTTCGCGACCACGTGGCAACCTACCTGCCCATGATTGATGCCGAGGCGGCGGCAAAGGCGGGTGTGGGACGGAAGCAGTGATTTTACGTTGGAAAGCCACGTGATCATCCATTATTTGCACTCACCGTTGAAGGCGTTTTTTCGAGGCGGGGAATCAGGAGCCTGCGAGGATGTGGTATAGGCGGGGAACGTCACACCGGTTCGGAGTCCCGGCTTCAGCCGGCCAGGGCGAGGCCCTTCAAAGAGTGCGGAGTATTCTCACACGCCTCGCAATAGTGACACCCCTGGCGCCTGAAGGCGGGACTCCGAACCTTCCGATTATTGCAATGACGCCAGCACCTGGGGGTCGCGCACGTCCACCCAGCGGCCTTCGATTTCGAGGCCGGCGATGCGATGGCGGGCGTTCACCATGGCGGTGATGGCGTCGGTCAGTTCGTATTCCCCGCGCGGAGACTTCTGGAGCGTCGCGGTGAACTCGAAGACCACCGGTTTGAAGATGTAAATGCCGGCGTTGTACCAGACGGGCTGGCCGGGCTTGAGCCAGCCTTCGGCGCGCAACTGTTCCACCTGTGCGGCGCTCGGCTTCTCGATGAGGCGCGTGAGGCAGAAGTCCGAATCGAAGAAGTTCAAGCCGCCCTTGGTCACGTCCTCGCCGTGCGTCACGGTGAGCAGGCCGGAGAAATCGGCCTCGCCGAAGCGTTTCACCATGCGCGCGTAGGTTTCGGGCTTCACCAGGATGTCGCCGTAGGTGAGGAGGAAGGTGTCCGCGCCCACGAACTCCTTGGCGTATTCGGGCGCCTTGCCGGTGCCGTCTTGCACGGTCTGGCGCGCGTATTGGATGTTCGCGCCCCAGCGGCTGCCATTCTGAAAATGGCCCTCGATCACATCCGCGCGCCAGCCGGTGATGATGCAGACGTCGCGGATGCCCGCGGCAAGCAATCCGCCGAGGATATGTTCCAGGATGGGTTTGCCCTGGACACGCAGCATGGGCTTGGGAATCTCGTTGGTGAGATCGCCCATGCGCGTGCCTTTGCCGGCGGCAAGGATGACGGCTTTCATGCGGCGCAGCGTGATGCGTGATGCGTGATGCGTGAAATAAAGCAAGTCGCAGCAACTCCGACTCGTGCTCGTCGTCCTCCTTCGTACTCGAAAAATACCATCCGAGGACGACGAGGACAAAGAACGAGGAGGATGGAGCGAACGCTACGCGCCATACTTATCGAACATCTTCGCGTTGGCCTGCATCAGGCGGATCAAGTACTTCGCCTCGAACAGGCCGAGCGAGCCGAGGTTCGCGCCCGTTTCGGTGAAGCGGTCCAGCTTGTCGGTGCCGGAATACTCGGACGTGAGCAACACCGGCTGCGGATGCCACGAATGGCCCTTGAGCTTGCAGGGCGTCGAGTGGTCGCCGGTGATGGCGAGCACGTCGGGCCGCTTCTGCAACAGAATCGGCAGCGCGGCGTCGAACTCCTCGATGGCCTTTTTCTTGGCCTCGAAGTTGCCGTCTTCGCCGTGCATGTCGGTGTATTTGTAATGGATGAAGAAGAAGCCGTAGTTGTCGTATTCGGCGAGGTAACGCTCGAACTGCTCGGCAATGGTCTGCGGGCCTTCAATCTTGGCCATGCCGACGAGTTGCGCGAGGCCCTTGTACATCGGATAGACCGCCAGGCACGCGGGCTTCAACTTGTACCGTTCCTCGAACGTCGGGATCTCCGGCTGATGCGCAATGCCACGCATGAGGAAACCGTTCGCCGGTTTCTTCTTCGCGATGACCGGCAGCGCCGCTTCGTAGAATTCCGCCACGAGCTTCGCGGCCTTCTTCGCCTTGGCGGACTTGGCGTCCACGGGTTCGACCGCGGGAATCGGCAGACCTTCGCGATGCGGGTCGGCATCGGTCAACGGCCCTTCGAGACCCTTGCCGCGGAAGATGACGACGAAGCGATGGCCCTTGCCGGCTTTGATGATGACTTCGGTGTCACCGATCTTTTTGATCTTCTTGGAAAGCTGCGCGCAAAGTTCCTCGCACACCTTCGTTTCGATGCGGCCGGCGCGGCGGTCGGTGACGATGCCCTTGGCATCGAGCGTGCAGAAATTGGCGCGCGCGGCGACGTCGCCGGCCTTTAAATCGATGCCAAGTCCGAGCGCTTCAATGACACCGCGGCCGACCTGATATTCAATCGGGTCATAGCCGAACAACGCGAGGTGGCCGGGACCGCTGCCGGGCGTGATGCCGGGAGCGACGGGTGTCATGCGGCCTTGCGCAGCGTTCTTGCACAGGGCGTCGAGATTGGGGGTCCAGGCGGCTTCGAGGGGCGTGACTTCGCCCTGCTCTTGCGTGGCGATGTCACCGAGGCCGTCCAGCACGACCAACGCCACTTTGGCGTCAGTTTTCAGGGTCAATTCCGAATACAGGGAGTCCAGGTTCATAGGTCCAGTTTCAATGTCCGATTTCAGCATTTCAAAGGGGCAATCAAGGATCGCGCCCAGGTTCAGGCGGCCTGCCCTGGGAAAAACCACCCCTTGACCGGCCACGAATGGCCATATTGCGGGCAAGCTCTTCGCAGCGTCAACGGATATTGCGTGACGAAATGGAGACGGAGTGGCACTTGAGGTTTCCTTGAAGTTTGCAGTTTGAGGCTTGGATTTTTCATCTTTTCCGCCCTAAGACTGGCGCGTGGCTGACACTGACAAACCGCGCGTTTCGGTTTCCGTGCGCGAGCTGGTCGAGTTCGTCCTGCGCACGGGCGACCTCGGTGGCAGCGACCATTTCGTCGGCCCGGCGCGCGCGCTCGAAGGCACGCGCGGCCATCAGCGCGTGCAACGGTCGCGCCCGGCCGGCTACCAGACCGAGGTCGCCTTCACGCATCACGTCGAGACGGCGGAGCTGACGCTCGTGATTCGCGGGCGCATCGACGGCTTGCTGCCGGACGGCGACACCGTATTGCTCGAGGAAATCAAGACCGTCCAGGGCGCGTGGGATGGCCAGGCCGATCCGTTGCATTGGGCGCAGGGGAAAATCTACGCGCACATTCACGCCAGCCGCCACGGCTTGAAGACCGTCGATGTCCAGCTTACCTATCTCGAACTGGATTCCAACCGCCTGACCGAATTGCGCGAGACCTTCACGGCCGCCGCGCTCGAACAGTTCTTCAACGACACCGTGGCCGTCTATCTGGAGTGGGCGCGCCAATGGCTGGCGTGGCGCGCGCAGCGTGATGCCTCGATTGCCGCGCTGGCGTTTCCGTTCCCGCAATATCGCGCGGGCCAGCGCGAATTGTCCGTCGCCGTCTATCGCGCGCTGGCGCGCGGTGCGAAGCTGTTTGCCGAGGCGCCCACCGGCATTGGCAAAACGGTGGCCGTGTTGTTCCCGGCATTGAAGGCGCTGGGCGAGGGCAAATTCGAAAAGCTGTTTTATCTCACTGCCAAAACCAGCGGGCGCGCCATCGCCGAAAAGGCGCTTGCCGACTTGCGCGCCGGCGGATTGCGCTGCCGCAGCGTCACGCTCACCGCCAAGGAAAAAATCTGTTTCAACAACGGCCAGCCCTGCGACATGGCCGCGTGCCCGTTTGCCATCGGCTATTTCGACCGCGTGAAAGTGGCGCTGCGCGAGGCGTTGCAACGGGAGGCGCTCACGCGCGCGGCCATCGAGGAAGTCGCACGGCGGCACCAGGTCTGCCCGTTCGAACTGTCGCTCGATGCATCGTTGTGGGTCGATGCTGTCATTGGCGATTACAATTACGTCTTCGATCCGCGCGTGTATCTGAAACGATTCTTTGCCGAGGATGGCGGCGCGTACGCGTTTCTCGTGGACGAGGCGCATAATCTCGTCGAACGCGCGCGCGACATGTTTTCCGCGGAATTGCGCCAGGCCAATGTGGCCGAGACCCGGCGCGCGTTGCAAGGCAGCCTGCCCGCGTGCGCCAAGGCCCTCGCGCGCGTGAACACCACGCTGACGTCGCTGGCCAAGGGATTGGACGCCGACGACGAGGCGGCCAACAGCGGCGATCATCTCGAATTCGATTACGGGCGCGGTGAAGCCGCCGTGCGCGCCTCGGAAACCAGCCTCGTGATGGAGCAATTGCCGGAGAGCCTGCCGCCGGTGTTGCGGCAGTTTTTGAAGGAAGCCGAGGTGTGGCTCGCGCGCAATGAACCGGCGCCGTTCCGCGAATCGCTCATGAACCTCTACTTCGGGGTGAACGGATTTTTGCGCACCGCCGAGTTATATGACGAACGGTATCGCACGCTCATCGACACCAGCGACGGCCTGCGCGTGCGCCTGTTCTGTCTGGACCCGTCCTTCCTGATCGCGCGCGCACTGGAGCGCGGCCAGGCTGCCGTCTTCTTTTCCGCCACGCTCACGCCGATGGAATATTTTCGCGCCAGCCTGGG
>JBFMBT010000033.1:0-30627 GCA_040754875.1 Verrucomicrobiota bacterium
AGAGCTTTTTCACAGTGATGGTTTTGTTCTGCTCATCGACACTTTGGACCAACCCCTTGAAAGAGCCTGTTTCTTCGGGTGCGGGAGTTGTCCCCCGGGCTTCCGCGTAAACGGCGGGTGTTGATGCAAGAACGGCGGCGACACAACCAAACGCAAGGACTGCGGATTTTATCTTCATGGCTCAAGGGTAAGCACTAGGCCCGGTTACCCCAATGGGGTGTAAACCTCCGTCCTCCTCAGGGTAGCAATTCGACATCCAGGATGGTCACCGTCGCCACCCCTAACAAACCGATGTCGTAATCGGGACTCGGCGAAAGCGTAAGAATGACCAGTTCCGGCAATTCAATGAGCGGATCATCGAGCGGCTGAACCACGACGGCAACCGAACTCGCGCCCGCCGGGATGGTGGCCGTTCCGCCCAGCAATTGATAATCCACGCCGTTGTCCGCAGTCCCCCCGGCAATGTAACTGACGACCAACGGACCGGCGACATCGCCCGTGCGAACAATGACGAACATGCCAGGATCCCCTGATTCGGACGCAGTCGCATCGCTGGCCACAACCGACACCACCGGCCGGAGCGGAGAGGCATCGTTGTCGGTGATGGTCAATGTGGCGCTGGACGGTGCGCCGACGTCATACGCCGGATCGCTGGCAAGCGTGAACACCACTGTTTCATTTCCTTCCACCGCGGTGTCGTCAATCGGAACGACGTCAATCGTCGCCGAGCCGGCGCCGGCGGCGATGATTGCCGTGCCGGACAGGCTCTGGTAATCGCTGCCATTGCTGGCCGAACCACTCAAAGCATACTTCACGGTCAGGGCCGAGGACGTGCTACCCGAGCGACTGACCGTGAAGCTTCCCGCATCGCCATTTTCCGACACAGTGGTATCTGTTGCCGTGACCGTTACGGTCGGAAGTGGCGGCGGTTGATCGTTGTCGGCAATGGTGACGTTCGCACTGCCCGGCGAGCCCACCGTGTAGGCCGTGTCGGCGCTCAATGTGAGCGTCACTGTTTCATCGCCTTCCAAGGCTGTGTCATCCATCGGCGTCACCGTGACAGTCGCAGCACTGGAACCGGCTGCAATATCAACCGTCCCGGACAGCGCTTGGTAGTCCACACCATTCCCGGCGGTTCCGCCCAAAAAATACTTCACGGTCAACGACGAGGACGTGCTACCCGTGCGACTGACCGTGAAGCTCCCCGCATCGCCGCTTTCCGACGCATTGGTATCTGTTGCCGTGACCGTTACGGTCGGGAGCGGCGGCGGTTGATCGTTGTCGGCAATGGTGACGTTGGCACTGCCCGGTGTACCCACCGTGTAGGCCGCGTCGGCACTCAATGTGAGCGTCACCATTTCATCGCCTTCCAAAGTTGCGTCATCAACCGGCATCACCGTGACCGGTGCCGCACTGGAACCGGCGCCGATTGTTACGGTGCCCGACAGGCTCTGATAATCTGTTCCATTTCCCGCCGTGCCGCTCAATAAGTAGTTCACCGTAAGCGGCGCTGAAGTGCTGCCACCACGCGTGACCGTAAACACCCCCGGGTCGCCCTCCTCGGATGCTGCTGCGTCCGTTGCTGTGACTGTCACAGTGGGCAACGGCGGCGCCTGGTCGTTGTCCGTGATGACAACCGTGGCGTTGCTTGGCGCACCCACAGTGTAACCGGCATCGGCGCTCAGGGTCAGCACCACCGTTTCGTCTCCTTCCACCGCCGTGTCATCCATCGGCGTCACCGTAATCACCGCTGACGCAGCTCCGGCTGGAATCGTGACCGTGCCCGGCAAGCTCTGGCAATCAGTTCCGTTACCCGCAGTCCCACTCACCGCATAATTCACCGTAAGCGGACTGGTGGCACTGCCCGTGCGGTTGATCGTAAAGGCGCCCGCGTCGCCCTCCTCGGATGCCGCCGCGTCAGTCGCAGTCACCGTCACCGTCGGCAACGGAGGTGGGGGCGCGACGCCCAGGGCATTCTGCAAGTTCACCCGCCCGCCCGAAGTGGATTTTCCGTTCAAGCTTGGCAACGGGTCCACCCCATTCAGCACGCGTTGAATAATTTGTTGATAATTCTCATCTGGATAAACCGCGCGTGTCAGCGCGCAAATCCCGGTCACGTGAGCCGTGGCCATTGATGTGCCGTCCAGGTACCGGTAGTCGCTGTCCGAACCGTTCCAGCACGAGAAGATCGGTGTCCCCGGCGCGCCCACATCCACGGTGGTTGCTCCATAATTTGAAAAGGGCGCCAGCGTGTCATTGCGTGTCGTGGCCGCGACGGAGACAACGTTGTTGATGTCGTAGCTCGCGGGAAACAGCGGATCCACGTCGTTATCGCCCGCGGCGTTTCCAGCCGCCGCCACAAAGATAATGTCCGCGTCACGGGCGCTGGCGATGGCATCCTGCAACGCCACGGAATTGAATCCCGTGCTGCCCCAACTGGCGTTCATCACCTTCGCGCCCATCGCGCGCGCGTAATCAATGCAGCGAATCGCGTCGGAAATCGAGCCGCTGCCGGATGAATCCAGAAACTTGCACGCCATGATCTGCGTCTGCCAGCACACTCCCACCACACCCACGCCGTTGTTGCCCGATGCGCCCATGATGCCGCTCACGTGGGAACCGTGGCCGTGATCGTCCAACGGGTTGCCGTTGTTCGCGCGGGCGTTGATGCCATGCACGTCGTCCACCACTCCGTTGTTGTCGTCGTCCACGCCGTTGTTGGGAACCTCGCCGGAGTTGACCCATAAATTCGCCGCGAGATCCTCGTGGGTGAACCGCACGCCCGTATCAATGACCGCGATGATCACGCTCGCGGCGCTGGTTTGCACATCCCATGCCTCCGGCGCATCGATGTCCGCATCCGCGGTTCCACCCGCCTGCCCGGTGTTGTTCAGACTCCACAATGAACCGTCAAAGTATCGGAAATCATCCGGTGTCGCCTGCAATTCCACGATGAAGTCCGGCTCGGCATATTCCACCAACCCGCTGAGCAGATAGCGCGCAATCGCGCCGCCCAGATTCAGCCGTGTCAATTGAAGCACTTGCAGGTTCCCGATGGCCGGGAATGTTTGCAACACCTGCGCGCCGGTTATCAGGTGAAGCGTCGCCAGCAATGCCGGATCAATGCCCGCCTTCGGTTTCACGAGCAGACGGTCCGGCCGGTACGCCAGCGCTCCGAGCGGTTGCAAATCCGCCGGCACATTGACGGCCCGGTAGAAGCGCCGCTGGAATACGTCTGCCTGCCAGTCCACAAAATCAAAATACCCGCTGCTCGAAGGACGGTCCGCGCCCACGGTTATCCAATCGACGAGATTGGTGGTCGCTTCCACCATGTACGCCGCGTCGGGATCCCCATAGACGCGCACGGGAAATCCCAACCCGGGCGCGGCCAGGCCCAGCGCGCTCCCGTCGCCCGCCGTGTTGGCCGAAAGCGTCGCCGGTCGGTTCACCTTGAGGTTTACCTTTCGCGTCGTGTTGCCGTTTCCGTTGTCGGTGTTCACAAAATGAACATGCCCCTTGTATCCCCCCGGAGAGAGCTGGTTGGCGCTGGCATTGATCGAAACGGTCACATTCGCGCTGCCGCCCGGCGCAAGCGTGCCGCTGGTGCTCGACAGGCTGATCCACTCACGATCCTTTGCTGCGGCCCAATGCAAAGTGCCGTTGCCCGTGTTGGTCACGGTATAGACCTGGCTGCTGGGATGAAATGGCCCACCCTGCGAGCCTTGCGAACTCAGTCCACTTTCGGGAATCACGTACAGCAGGCCAATCGAGGACTGATTGATGGCCAGTGTCACGGGACGCGTCGTGTTGCCATCGCCATTGGCCAGATTGTTGAACACCACGCTCGCGGTATATGTGCCCGCGCCAAATCCATTGGCGGCGGTGTTGATGGACACCGTAACTGTCGTCTGTTGTCCCGCGCCCAACTGTCCGCTGCCCGGCGACACCGAAACCCAGGTCTTGTCCGCTCCGGCATTCCAGTTCATGGGGGCATTGCCGACGTTTTGCACCGTGTAAGTCTGGCTGGCCGGTGAAAACGGCCCACCTACATTTCCCGAGGACGACAGTCCACTGGCCGGCGTCACCGACATCCGCGCCGTTGCGCCGCGAGTGAACAGCAGCGCCTGACCGTTGCTCAGCGTGGATGGATTTTCGTTGTAAGTGTACTTCGCCGCCACCGTCCCCGTTTCATTTTCCACTCCCACCGTGCCGCTTTGTCGTTCACCGGCCAGACGGTTGGGTTGAATGTTCTGGTACTGAAAAATGATTTGATTCGAGCCCTCCACCAGAATCGCCTGGAACGTGTAGCGCGTCGTCGTGAGCAATCCGACCTTGGGCGCCACGTTGACCCACGACACGACGACGCGGCGGTTGGGCGCGCTGCCGACAACGCCAATGCGTACATTGCCGCCCGATGGATTCAAATCCGCCCAGTAAGGATAGATCGCCGCGTTGGGAGTATTGCTCGTGGGAAGGTCCGTATTCGCCGGACTGGACAGGCCCGGCGGGCTGAATCCCATCAAGCCATTCGCCCCCACCAACAATTGCGTGTACGCCTTGCCGTAGAAATCGAATGTGAATGGCAGCGTCTGCGCTCCGCTCACGCCGTCATCGCTCAAGGGCAGCGTCGCCATGCCATTCGGGTCAACCCAACTGAACATCGTCGGCAGAATCTCGTAATTGGACACGGCTGTGATGACCTCGCTCTTGCTGCTGGTCGCCCCGCCCTGCCCCGTCACCGTCAGTGTGACTTTGTAACTGCCGGCGTTCTGATAAGTGTGAGATGGGTTCACCGCCGAACTCAGCGGCGAGCCATCGCCGAAATCCCAGCTCCGGCTGATGATGTTGCCGGATGATTTGTCGGTGAAATTGACCGTCAACGGCGCCGCGCCGCTGGTGGGGCTGGCCGTAAAATCCGCCACCACCGCGCCGCTGGCGCCAAGCGCCTTTTGCAAATTTAAACGCCCGCCACTCACGGTTGCACCCGAGAGCGCGGGGATGGGATCGGTTGCGGCGAGCACGCGATTCTTGATTTGCAGATACGTCTCGTTGGGGTTGCGCGCCCAGACGAGCGCGCAAACGCCCGCCACATGCGGGGCCGCCATCGATGTGCCGCTCAACCACCGGTAATCGGCGTCATGGCCGTTCCACGTCGAAAAAATGTCCAGTCCTGGCGCCCCCAGATCCACGGTCGCCGCTCCATAATTAGACCACGTGGCCTTCTCATCGGTGCGCGTCGTCGCGGCCACGGCGATGATGTTGTCCAGGTCGTAACTCGCTGGAAACAGTGGATTCACGTCGTTGTTGTTGCCGTCATTGCCGCAAGCGGCGACGAACAACAAACCCGCCGTGCGCGTGCTGTTGATCGCGTCACGCAACGCAGCCGATGTGAACGTGTAACTGCCCCAGCTCGCGTTGATGATTTTCGCGCCCTTGGCGCGCGCGTAGTTGATGCATTCAATGGCATCGGAAATGGAACCTTGCCCCGCAGCATCCAGTGACTTGCATTCCATCAGTTGCACGCGCCACGCCACGCCGACAATGCCGACGCTGTTGTTGCCCGCGGCCCCGATGATTCCACTCACGTGCGTGCCGTGGCCATGGTCGTCCAACGGGAATCCCGTTCCCAGAAGCGCGTTGATGCCGTGGACGTCGTCCACGTAGCCGTTGCCGTCGTCGTCGATGCCATTGATGCTCTTGTCCAATCCCAGCAGGTCCGGGCCCGACTCGCCGGGGTTTCTCCACAAGTTGATGGCGAGGTCTTCGTGCGTTATCCGCGCGCCCGTGTCGATGACGGCGACGACGATGTTGTTCGCTGTGCTTTGCACGTCCCAGCCTTCGGGGGCGTCAATATCGGCGTCCACTTTCCCGCCGAGCTGGCCGGTGTTGTTCAGATTCCAGAGTGAACTGTCGAGGTAACGAAAATCGTTGGGAGCGGCCAAGCCCTCGAGGAGGTAATCCAGTTCGGCATAATCGACCAGGCCGCTCTGGACGTACAGCGTGGCCACGCCGCCGGGTTCCGAGCCGGGCCGCAAAGCGAGGACTGTCAGATTGTCGATTTCCGGATAGGCGCGCAGGACGCTGGAACCGGTTGCCGCATGAAGCGTGCTCAAATCGGCGCCGGGACGGGGTTTGATAAGAATCCGATCCGCGCGAAAAGTGGCTGGAGCCTGCGCCCAAGTCATCGCTTCTGAACCGCCCAGCAAAACCAACACCGCTGCAATGAAGGATGCTCCTCGCGCACGCCAGCCTGTTTGTTTCATACGATTAACCCAGATTCCTGTGACTAAACCATTTCTGTCGCAGCGTAGCTGGGGTAACCGCTCCCCGGTAGATGGGTGTGAAC
The DNA here is from genome assembly GCA_040754875.1 of Verrucomicrobiota bacterium. Lineage (GTDB taxonomy): Bacteria > Verrucomicrobiota > Verrucomicrobiia > Limisphaerales > JBFMBT01 > JBFMBT01. Next base: position 6,347 of record JBFMBT010000033.1, read on the forward strand.
CTGAAAGGAGGCGGCAGAAACACCCACCTTTCCCGCGCAAGTCACGTCGGCTCAATGAAAAGGGAGCTTGTGCCCCTCGCCCAAAGGACGGAGATGTGTGCCGTTATCGGGCGGAAGCGGGCGGAACCGGCAGTTTTGGCGCAAATTCTGCAAACAATAGTTTGCAGAGCTTGCACAGTTTGCAGCCGGGTTTGAACGCGGCAGAATCGCTACAGCGCGGGCACGTAGGCGTCGTCCACCTCGAATTTGACGGTGATCTGGCGGGTGCGGCGGTGGACGGGGGTGATGGTGCGCAGGAACGGGTCGAAGTAATCCTTCAGCATGGAAGGGCGCGCATGTTTCAAGTAGGCGTCGGGGTTGCGCTGGACTTCGTCGGAGGCGACGAGTTCCAGTTCGTCGCGGGACGACACATGTTGAATTATGGCGGGGACATGCGTGACGCCGAGGTCCCGCAAGGCGTAGGCGCGGTGGCTGCCGTTGTTCAGAATGACGCGGCCTTCAGCGTGGATTGCGTTCAGGAAGTTCGAGCCGAAGCCGACGGCGATGCCCACCACGCCCACAACGCTGCCCGGGGGCGGATAGTTGGCGATGTGCTCGGACTTCAACGGCATGGTGCCCAGGAACCGCAGGTCATTGGACGGCGACATGAACACATACGTGTCGTTATGCACCTTGGCCCATTTGACCGGCGGATATGGATGATCGTACGACAAACAGGTGCGGAAGATGACCTCATCCGACGGGGCGGGGCCAAGTTTTGCCTTGAGCGCTTCGACATGCGTCACGTCGATGTGCTTTTGATAGACCACCAGGCGGTCCAATTCGACCAAGGCAATGTCCGTTGGAACCGTGTTGAACCCGTAACGCACGAGCGGGTCCTTGAAGAACTCGATGAGCAACGGCTCGTAACGCTCGCGCAGGTCGGTGATGGGCGTGAGGACGGGATTATCGGCCAGGCCGGCCTCGGTTTTCTCCAGCTCGCGGATGTGGTCGTGGGCCGCCTGCCACTGCGTCGCGAGCGTTGCTTCGTCGGGCGGGTTCACGGCATTGCCGCGCATGAACCGGATGAATTTTCGCAGCGTCGGCCGGCCGAGCAGGTAAACGGTTTGGTCTGCCGTCTCCCCATTGGTCGCCGGGACAATTCGAGGCCGCGCTTCCAGCGGCGGAGCCAGTGTCGTCATAGCTGTGTTCCTTTCTTGTTTTGAAATTTACCACCACGACCAGAATTCAACCTTGAAGGTGCGGGCCAGCCGCCGCATGACGAGGTCGAAGAAACGCCGCTGTCCGCAATAAATCTTGGCCTGGCCGGTCATCTCCGGCTTCAAGAGCAACGAACTGTTGTCGATCTCCGTGGTGACCAGAATGGCCTTCGGGGCCGACGCGGCCGTGCCGCTTCCGGACGGCGAGGTCGTGCTGGCAGTTGAACTTCCGCGGGCCGTGGTCGCAACCGATACGACCGTGCCGTGGAATGTCTCATCGGGATGCGAGCGGGCCTTGACCAGGACCTTCTGGCCAACCTTGACGTCCGCAATCTCTTTTTCCGAAATGGCAATCTCGGCCGTGATGATGCGGAAATCGTGAACCTTCGCGATCAAATCGCCGCGATTGACCAACTGATGCTTCATCTCGCGCAACTGGCGCGAGGGCGTGGTGACAATGCCGGCGGCCGGGCTCACGACCTGAAGCAACTGAAGCTGTTCCTCCAGATAACGGCGTTGCGTTTCCAGGCGGTTGAGTTCCGCGCGGGCGGCGGCGATTTCCTCCGGGCGCGTGCCTTTCAACAACACTTCGAGGCGGGTTTTCGCTTCCGCCACTTCGTTCTCCGCGATCGTCGCCTGCTCCTGCGTGTCCTCGAATTCCTTTTTGGAAAGCAAACCCTGTTCGAACAGCGAGCGGTCGCGTTCTCTCCGGGTGCGCGCAAACTGGGTCTTGTCCTTCGCCTTGTTCAGCGCGTTATACGCGAGTTGAATCTCTTCGGCGCGCGGCCCCGCCTCCAATAGTTGCAACCGCGCCTTCGCCTGCGCGATTTCCGCCTCGTTCTTCTTCCGCTCCGCCTCCAGGTCCAGATCGGAAAGACGCGCCACGAGGTCGCCTGCCTTCACGCGGTCGCCTTCATCGACGCACACCTCCTCGACCAATCCTTCGCGCTCGGCGCGCACGTCGGCATTGTGCGCGGGCAGAACATTGAAGGGGCCGGCGATCCGCAGTTCCATTTCACCCAACAGGAGCAGCAACGCCAGGCTGCCGCCCACGAAACCGGTCCGAATGACCCGCTTGAAGGAGGATGAGAAGAATTTCCTCCGCTTGCGTTTCGCCGGTGCGGGCGTTTCCCCCGCCCCACTAGCGCCGTTTGGCGCACCGGCGTCGTTGGCCGGCAATCCGGGCGGCGGAAGCGCCACACGTTGCGGCGCGGGCATTGCCGGAGGCGGCTCGGGGGCTTGGGGAGTCTCGGGGGGCGCGGGTGACTGCCGCGAGGTTGCCGGAGCCGGGGCATTGCCGTCCTCGTCGTCCAGATCATCCGCGTCACCGGCCGATTTGCCGAACAACTTGCGCAGCTTGCGCCGGAACCGCGTGCCAAGCAGGCCGGCGAACAAAGCCAGGCCGACCGGCTGGTTTTGTTCAATCAATATGCCGCCGACCGTCGCCATGGTGATTCCGAGAAACGAGAACGAGAAGAGCGAGGCGACCAGGCCGTAGGTGAGAAAAACGCGGCGTTCGCGCCGGGTGGCCTGCTCGACCCACGGCGCACTCACGCCAAACAACCGTTTGATGCTTCCTCCCAGGTGGGCAAACGCGCGCTTGCGCAAATTCGGCAGTTCGAGCCAGTCGCTCAACAAGTAGTAGCCGTCCCATTTGATGAGCGGATTGAAATTGAGCAGCGTCTTGATGCCCGAACTGGCCATCACGATGTACGTCACGTAGTTGATCCACGTGTCCACCTCGGTCACGCGCCAGGCGATGGTCGCGAGCGACCAAAGAAACAATTCAAAGTAGGGGCCCGCAAAGCCGACCCATAGCCGTTTCGATTTATCGGGAAACAACCAGGCGTCGCTGACGTTGCAATAAAAGGCCGGTTGAAAATACATCAAGAGAAAACCCATTTCCCGGACCTCGCCCCCGAAATGCTTGCACGCCAGTCCATGCGCGAACTCATGCGCCGTTATGACGACGAAGATCGTCAGCACCAAAAGCGGAATGGCAGTCACCTGGTAGAAGCGCGAAACGTTGCCGGCAATCTGGTTCCAATTCAGGATCGCGAGCGCCGCCCCCAGGAGGATGCACAACGCGGACAACACGACAAATGTCTTGGTAAAAAGGAAACCGGTGACGCGATGCAGGCGGTCCAGCAAGCCGTTGGGATCAACGAGCCGGAAACGGAGATACAGGAGGCTGCCCTGCAACCGCCCGGCGGGCTTCGCCGGCTTCGGCTGATCGGTGTCCGATTCGAGCAGGCCGTTCTTTTGCAGGCGCGCAATGAAATGGTCCAGTGCTTCGTCGGTGAGCTGTGCGCCGAATTGCCGCTCGGCGCGCTGGCGGACGGCGTCCTTCGAGTGGGAGCCGTCCAATTGGGAAGCGATAAAGTGTTCGGTTTCGCCGAAGCGATAAAACTGCCGCCGCACCGGGTCCTTGATGACGTAAACAATGCCGTTGGCTGTGGCCTGACGGCTGACAGCCAGATCCCGCCGCAAACGAGGGAAACTGGAGGTCATTGGCAGAATGTGTTATACATGTGAAGGGAGGCCGCTGACCTCAGCGGCCCCCCTTCACGACCACGTGAAGCGCCAGGCGCACAGGGCGAAAGCCCTGCGCCTGGCCGTGCAGCTCAGGTCATCGACCTTAGCTCTTGGAGCCGCTCTTGGAGCTGTGGCTCTTTGAGCTGCCACTCTTCGAGCCGCTCTTGGAGCTGTGACTCTTCGAACTGCCGCTGCTCTTGGAACCGCTGCTTCCGCAGCCGCAGCCGCATCCACCCGGCGCGATGCGTTGCTCGAGCTTCTCGAGTTCGAGATTCAGGTGTTTCATGAGGTACTCCTTCCTGTTGGGTTTTTGTTTGTTGGAATTGCAGCACACCCGTGCTGCAAAGTGGGAAACCCGCTCTGTCAGTCCGCTTGCTCCGTACAGCCGTAAGCCCATGCCGCTCTACCATCATATTCCCATGTCTATACATCACTGGCGCCTAGATGCGTAGAGGGGCAAGAACCGCAATCCATCTCGGGAATGCACCGCCTCAAAGGAGCGGGGAATACGGTGTTTAGGCGGAATCGAGGCCTTATATTACCCCGCCATTCACGATAAATGGAGTGGAATGGGAAATGTAGGAGCGATGGGATGAAGGAAGGAAGACGTGTTCCCTCCCCCGTTTGCGGAGGAGGGAACTGGCGGTTGGATCATCTGCACACGTGCAGTTGAATGTTTCCGCCGCCGGGCCGGGCGCCACCGAGATCGCCGCCGGCGGAATAGCCGTTGGACAACGCGATCTCAAAGATGTCGTTGCGCCCCGGCTCGCCTTTATCGCAGACGCGCACGCGGGCCGTTCCGGGCATCCCGTTAATCGTGACGGTGTAATCGATGATGCGGCAATCCGCGTCGTCCGGATCCATCGCGTAACCGATGACGGAGGTATGCTTCACGTGCATACCGTTGCCGTGGTCGATGTAATTCAAGTGGCCCCACAACGCGCCGTTGCGAATGCCACCCGCGACGCCGAAGTTCGCCTTCGCGCCTGATGGCGTGTCGGTGATCCATCCGCCGCCGGTGACAAAGTCACCGCAGGGCTGGGGCGGCTGGCCTTCGCCACCGCCGCAGGTGATGCCCGCATACGCGGAGCTGATGACGATGTCCGCCACCCCATTCACGACGATGTGCAAGGCATTCACCGTGATGTCGGCGGATGTCTCCGTGAGCAAAGTGACTTGCTCGTTGATGACGATGCGGCCATTGGGCAGCGCGATCGTCTGGTTTGGCTGGCCGCTGGCCTCGATCGCCTGCCCATTGACCACCAGCCCCGCGATAATCGACCGGCCGCTCAATTCCGGCAGGTTCGTGCAACACGACGTCATGGCCCACGACATGACGAAGTCCGCCCCGACGACGTTGCCGCCGACATTGAGGCCGACGTTGGCAACCGACGCTTCCGAGAACGTCACATCGCCCTGGCCGACGGTGGCAGCGTGACAGACTTTGAGCGAGAGCAGGCCCGGAACATCCGCATTGAGCAACGACGCCTCGCGGGCGCCGCCGGAACCGGGCAGCGGGCCCGTATCGGAAACGGAGAGCGGAAGTCCCAAGACGCTGCCGAACACCACTGCGGCCTCGCCCCGAAAACTGGCGCTCGCGCCGGCAGTGCCTCCACCGGTTTCACCGGCTTGACGTTGGGCAGGTTTAGCCTGCACTCCTCCGCCCGTGACGAGCAGCCACCCGGCCAAACCCGCCAACAGCCAGGCAGCGGCCCGGCAACAGTGACACCGATTTTTCATCATACTCATAGGAATCCTTTCGTTAGGAGTTGGGTCAACCTACGCGCCGGACAATGCGCCTCGAAAGGTGGGAAGATTTTGGCGATGCAAGAGCGCATCGACCCTAACGGCAGCCCCGGTCATTCGGATTCACGCCGCCTGCAACAACCCTGCCCGCAATCAGTTGCGAATCCTCACTGCGGAGACGCGAGACCCGCCTCCTTGCCAGCGTAATCCCACGCGGCCCGCCCGTTTACGAGCACGAATGACATGCCTTTGATCACGCTTCCCTCCAGCGCGACCAGCCGGGCGGGCACCTCCAGTCGAACCCATTGTCCCGCAGGCGGCAGCGCTCCCAGGTAACGCCGTCCACTGGTTCCATTCGCGCCATAGCTGAGCAGATTTTCTCCCCAGTAGGCCCTGTGTTCCCAACAGCCATCATTCCATGCGAGCATCACTTCCCGGGGAACATTCAACGGGTCCAGATAGATGTAGGTGAACAACCGATCCCCCGGACTGATGGGCAACGCCTGCGTCGCCTTTTCAAACGTATGCGAGTGCGGCCCAAGAACCAACTGAGACCGGTGCACGAGCGTCCCGGAAAACGGCGAAGGTGAAAAATCAACCCACTCCCATGCATCGCCGCCGTCGGCACTGGCAATTGCACCCGAAGGGAGAGCATCGTCGAACCAAATCAGAGTACCGCCGGCCGTCTGGACGATTGGGTCAAGTGCCTTTGCCAGATTGAGGCGCCCGCCACTGAGGCACCTACCTGCCAGTGACGGCAGCGGGTCGCATCGCAGCAAGCGCCGGATGATTTGCTGGTGCGTTTCCATCGGGTACCTCGACCAGATCAACGCGGCCGCGCCGGCGACATGCGGCGCGGCCATGGAGGTGCCGTCGAGATAACGATAATCGGCGTCACTCTCGTTCCAACAGGAGAAGATGCTTTGCCCGGGCGCGCCGAGATGCACCGTGGCGCCGCCATAGTTGGAAAACCAGGCCAACTGATCGTTGCGGTCCGTGGCGGCAACAGAAACAACGTTGTCGTACTCATAGCTGGCCGGAAACAATGACTGAGCGTCGTTGTTGATGTGGTTGTTGCCGGCGGCGGCGACAAAGAGAATGTCCGCATCGCGCAGCCGGTCGATGGCGTCGCGCAAAGCAGAGGACGTGAAATCATAGCCGCCCCAACTGGCGTTGATGATTTTCGCCCCCTTGCTTCGCGCATAATCCAGGCAGGCGATGGCGTCGGAGACGGAGCCCCGCCCGGTGGCGTCGATGAACTTGCAGGCCATGATCTGCGTCCGCCAGGCGACACCGACCACGCCGAGCCCATTGTTGCCGACGCCGCCGAGGATGCCGGCGACGTGCGTACCGTGCCCGTAGTCATCGTTGGGGTCGCCGGTGTGCAGGAGCGTGTTGATACCGTGCACGTCATCGATGTAGCCATTCCAATCATCGTCTTCGCCGTTGGTGCGTTTGTCGCGCCCGAACCGGTCGAAGCCGGATTCACCGGGGTTGACCCACATGTTGGCAGCCAGGTCTTCGTGAGTATAGCGGACCCCAGTGTCGAGGACGGCGACAACGATGTCGCGGGCATCGCGCTGGACATCCCACGCCTCGGGCGCACGAATGTCGGCGCCCGGCGTGCCGCCGTAAATGCCCGTATTGTGCAGACCCCAAAGCGAACCGTCCCAGTAGCGGAAGTCGTCAGGGACCACCAACGCGGTGACGACATAATCGGGCTCCACGACATCGACCAAGCCGCTGCGCTGGTAAGCGGCCACAACCGCCGCAAGGTTCGCGCGCGCGGGAAGACGAAGCACCTGCCAGTTCGCGAATTCCGGGAAGGAGCGCAACGTGCGGCTTTTGGTCAAGCCGTGGAGAGATTTCAGCGAGGCCGGTGGAACCCCGGGTTTGGGTTTGACGAGGATCCGGTCCGTGCGGAAGGCGGGAGCGTGGTGGCGGCCCCGTTGAGCCTGAGCCGGGAGTTGGTGGAGTAAAAGCAGGAGTATCAGCGAAGCCCATCCCACGAAGCGGTTCATACGTCCCTCAAGGCTGTGTGTGCGATCAGTTAAAACGTTTTAGCGCACGGAAATATTGGCAATTGGAGTTGATGGTGATCCGATTGGTTCGTTGAAATCCGAAAGGGAGAAAACCAAGGTCCGCTCGTAACGGCGACGTCGCTCTCCACAAGCTGAAGCTTGAACTCCAAACACGCCCCGGCATGCCCGCCGTTGCTCCCCTCCTCCGGAGGGGCTGGGGGTGGGTTCTGCGACGGGATCGAATCGGGCGGGGAAATTCATGATGGGTGCGTTGTGCGAGTTTTCAAGTTGTTTGGATTTGCCACACGCAACGGAACCCACCCCTGACCCCTCCCAGGAGGGGAACTGGTCGTCGTGTTTCCTGACGCTGTGGATATGTCCATACGCCCCGGCGTGCCCGGCGTTGCTCCCCTCCTCCGGAGGGGCTGGGGGTGGGTTCTGCGACGGGATGGAATCGGGCGGGGAAATTCATGATGGGCGCGTTGTGCGAGTTTTCAAGTTGTTTGGATTTGCCACACGCAACGAAACCCACCCCTGACCCCTCCCAGGAGGGGAACTGGTCGCAGGTTTGCCGATGGATCGGAAATGTCCACGCACCTCGGCACGCCCAACGTCGCTCCCCTCCTCCGGAGGGGCTGGGGGTGGGTTCTGCGACGGGATGGAATCGGGCGGGGAAATTCATGCTGGGCGCGTTGTGCGAGTTTTCAAGTTGTTTGGATTTGCCACGCGCAACGGAACCCACCCCTGACCCCTCCCAGGAGGGGAACTGGTCGCCGTGTTTCGCCAGGACTGAGTCATTGCGCACATAAGTCGTCTTGAAAGTCGCTTACTCGAATTCGAACAGCAGGACGGGGCGCCCGCTGGGGACGGATTGGGGAATGAGATGGCGCAGGCGGACAGGCTCGGCGCGCGGGTCCAGCAAGCCGTGACGGACGAAATCGACGAGTTGGGTAAACTCCTCATCGGTCAGCACGATGGGTTCGCGGAGGAGCGGGTCCACGCGCGCGAGCACGGGTTCGATCGGCCCGACGGGACCAGTCAAATCCGCCGCCACTCCCGCGCGCACGGGATCGTAGGTGCGCGCGGAGGTGAAGACATCGAGGTGATGGCGCACGGCATCCTCCAGGCGGGTGAACGCGCCGTTGTGAAAGAATGCGGATTGCAACGCCACATTGCGCAGCGGTGAGGTTCGGAACCGGTAGCGATCGTTGGAATCGCCGGTGACTTGTTCCAAACCGAAGTCTTCGTTGGCGCCGGGACCGTCGAAAATCATGTTCGAAACGGCGGGAACAATCTGCGGCACCGCGATGACATGCTGGTTGAAATCACTGAACATTTCATTGGAACGACCGGACACCGCGTGACATTCGACACAGCGGGCTTTGCCGAAGAAGAGCATGGCGCCGCGCTTTTGATCGGCGGTCAGTGAGTTCCTTTCACCGCGAGCGTAGCGATCAATCCGCGCATTGGCAAACACGAGGGTGAACTCGAACTCAGCGGTGACCTCGCCAAACATGTCGAAGGTGATCGGCCCGCCCAGCAGGACTTCCGGATAGATTTTCCCGAACAACTTGCGGTATTCGGGGATGGCATTCAGCCGGCGGAGGACCTCGGCGCGGATATCAAAGTTATCGCCGGGGAAATCAAAACCAGCCACCTCGACACGTTCGGTGGGCGGGATGAACGCCTGCGCAACAAGCAGATGAGGCAGATAAGAGAGGCTCAAGCCTTCCGGAGCCGGAAAGAAGAAGCCGCCGGAGTTGTCAAACGGGTCATCGGAAAGCGCCGCGAAACGTGAGTTCCACATGAGATTCGGATAGAGCGCGGCATTGATCACCGTCGGCGTGCGCCGTTGATTGCGCGGACCGGTGCGATGAAGACCGACGATGCCATTGTTGTCGATGCCGATGGCGATGGACTGGGTGTCACCAAAAGCGCGCGTGGGCGAATGGCATCCGGCGCAGGTGTTGTCGTCGTTCAGCCCAGTGATAGTGTCGAACCAGAGGAGCCGGCCGAGGTCGGCGCGACGGAGATCGACTTTACGGCCGAGTCGTTGCTCGACCGTGGATTCGATGTTGCCGGTAAACGCCAGTTCACGGAGCCGGGCGAGGAGCGCCTGGTCCAATTCGTCACTCACCGCGGGCGCGCCGGACAAAGGGGCCAGGTTGGAGACGAGGAGGATGAGCAGCAGCGCAGGGATGGATACGCGCCTGCGTGGGCTGGGAAGCCCGCGCGGCGTTGTCGGTTGAATCCGAAGGGGCATTTGGCTTGTGATTTTCATATTATTCACCTTCTCGTTGGCGACCGTTTTCACGTCTTCTGATTCTGTTGAACGCACCTCGCGTTCATTGGATGTTTCCCGTCGTTTCAAAGTTCCCGGGGTTCCGCAAGGAACCCCGGGATTGAGAGTGGAGAGCCGGCTACCATGGACTCTTCCACTCAGACCACCGCGCAGGCTCATTGCCAGCCAGGCGGGCATTTGTGCAACTGGATGTTGCCGCCACCCGGGTCGTTGCCACCCAGGTCACCGCCGGCTGAGTAGCCGTTGGACAACGTAATCTCGAAGATGTCGTTGCGACCCGGTTCGCCCTTGTCGCAAGCATGGACAGTGGCCGTGCCGGCCGCGCCATCGATCAGCACATTATAGGTGATGATCCGGCAATCGGGGTCCGACGGATCCACCGAGAAACCAGTAACGGAGGTGGAGCGCACGTGCATGCCGGTGCCGTGGTCGATGTAGTTGAGGTGGCCCCAGAACTCGCCGCGGCGGATGCCGCCGCTGACGCCGAAGTTGCCCTTGGCGCCGGAAGGCGTGCCGACAATCCAGCCGCCGCCGGTGAGCTTGCCGCAGTCACTCGGGGGCGGTGGAACATCGCCACAGGTGATATCGGCATGCACCCGGCCAATCATGCCGTTCATGCAGCCCTCCACGAGGATGTGGAGAGGGACGACGGTGATTTCACCGTGGTTGCCGCTGACCGAACTGGTCTGTTCGTTGATGATGATTTTTCCCCCGGGGAAATTCACCACCTGATTGGCCCGCTTGGTCACGTTGATGGCTTCGCCGTTCAAGACGAGCCCTTCGATCACCACGCTGCCGTTGACATCCACCTGTCCGTTGGGCCGGCAGGAAGCCGAGGCCGACGCGCCGATGAAATTGGCGCGAAGGGACGTGAAGCCGACGTCGGTGTGGATCAAGACAAAGAAGTCGTGCACCGAGGTCTCCGAGCGCGCCTCCGGCCCATCGCCGCTGGTGGTGGCCCGGGCCAGTTCCAGCGTGAGAGCGCCGTTTGCAATATTTGTCGAAGCCACGGTGACTTCGATGAACCCGCCCGAACTGGGCAGCGGTCCCGTGTCGCAGATGACGATGGGGCCGGGGAACGGCTCATTGATGTCCCGGATGTCCACGACGGTCGCTTGACCGCTGTATGATACGCCCGTAGTGTTGGCTGTGACACCCAAGGTTTGCGCCTTGAGCGTCCGTTGACCGTCAGCGAGTGCAATGGCTAGCAAACCGACGCACGCGCTGACGGTTATTCCTTTGAATAACCGCGAACTTTTGGAGTTCATGGCTGTTGTCCTTTCTTTTGTTGCATGTTGTTTCCGTTTGGCAGGGTGATGTCCTGCCGACGGTTTGAGTGTAAACCCTACCCCCTGCCCGGGTAATCGGGTGAAAGCCGGAAAGGACGCGAGGCGCGAACTGACTACAGGGAAGAATTAAACCCCGAAATGACCTGGCGATTGGTCCAGATGTTTCCTCAAATCACCCAAAAAGGCCCCATGTTCGCGGGGTGGAAACCCGAGCGTGGGCAATGACGATTGGCCAGTGACAGAAGGACAACGGCGGTTGCGACCCCATCAAGGCTCAAGGACAATCTTTGCGCGCTCGCGATGGTATTCGGCGGGAGAAATCCGGTCGGCCATGTAAAGTTCAAGCAAGTCCGCGAGCTTCTGGCGCTTGAACTCATAATTCGCCTTCAAGGGATTCGACTCGGCGCGGCCCACAGGCGTCAAGACCGGCTGGGCCGGAGCGGCCGCAGGCTTGGAGGGCCCGGTCTTGGTTGGCGAGACCGTTCTGGTTTTGGATTTTTTGGGCGCGGGTTGTTGGGCGGCGAGCACCGGTGTTTCCGCCGGAGGTGCGCTGACCACAACCGGCTCCGCGTCCACAGATGGAACTGGAGTCTCCGTGACCGCTTCGGCTTCAGTCGCAGCCACTGAACTGGCCGGGGGCGTGGCACTTGATGAAGGAGCCGATTTGGGCGCGGGAGGAATCAGCGGGCCGCCCGGTCGCTCGGAGTCGGTCCGTTCCAAGACGATCATTTTCGCGCGCAAGGCGTTGCTTTCCTGTTCGGCGGTGGCGAATCCCCGGCGAGGCGGGCGCAGGGTGCCGGCGCGGTCGCGTTCCTCGATTTCAGAGATGCGCATGCGCATCAGGATGCGCTCCTTGGCGGCCATTTCGGCCTGTTCCTCCGCTGAGATGACACGTGGGGCGGTTTGAGCCATCGAAGCCGTCACACCACCAACGCAAATGAGAACGACAAGCAAAGATTTCATAGCAACACGCTCGGTTGTGACCGGCGCCAGGAGCGGTTGACCCGATGTCGTTTTCACCTACCAAACCGCGTCTGACAGCCGGAATTCGATTGAACGGTCGTACCCTCAACTGCGTTCAGAAGGGAAAATAGTGGGGTGAATACCCGAAACACGACCGGTGCGATGCCTCCCTTGGAAGCGGGTATGGACCGGATGTCCTCAGCGTGACAACTCGTCCTCGATGGCCACGCCGGCGGGAATGCCGCGGCGCTTGGCAATCGCGCGCTGGTAAACGTTCAGCGTGGCGGACGCCGCGCGCTGCCAGTGAAACCGGTCAATCCGTGTCAGACCGACGGCGATCCATTTCTCGCGGAGATCGGCGTCCTTGGCCAGGCGGGTCATCTGCCAGCGAATGGTGGCGATGTTTTCCGGGTCCACGATGGCCGCGGCGTCACCCACCACTTCTCCCAGCGCGCCGCGCGCTGAGGAAATCACCGGGCAACCGCAAGCCATGGCTTCGAGGGGCGGCAGGCCGAACCCCTCGTACAACGAGGGGTAAACAAAGATGTCCGCCGCGCGGTAGAGCATCGGCAAATCCGGCTCGGCCACAAAACCAACGCAGTGGATTTCCGAGGAAAAGGGCGATTCCTTGATTTTGGCGTGAATCTCCTCGGCGCCGTGCCAATCCCCACCGGCGAGCACGAGTTGCCACGGGGATTGGGTGTCCACTTTGAACTGGTTGAACGCGGTGATGAGGCGGACGTGATTCTTGGCGGGATGCTCCAGGCGCGCGACATAAAGAAAAAAGGGATCGCGAATGCCGTGGCGCGCCGCAACGGCCGCCTTGGCTTCCTCGCGCGAGCCGGGGTTGAATCGCGTGTGGTCCACTCCGTTGTAAACCACGGACATGTGCTTGTACGGGAGGCGAAAGAACGTCGCGATGTCGCGCGCGGTGGTTTCACTGACGGCGATGATTTCATCCTGGCGGCGCGCCAGAATGCGGGCGATGACGCGGCCGTAGAGCATGCGTTTCCAGTCGTACTTGCCGGCGACCCGAAACGGCGCGAGGTCGTGAATGGTGGCCACCAGCGCGCACGGGCGCGACCAGATCATGCGCCGGTAGCTGGGGATGTGCAGGACGTCCAACTGGAGCTTGCGCGCCAGACCGGGAAGTTGCGTCTGATGCCAGATGATGTCGTCCATGGGAGCGCGGAAGCGCTCGGGGACGGGCACGATCTGCATGATGTCCCGCGCGAAATCAAAGAGGGGAAAATCGTCCTCAAGGACAAACAGAGTGAATTGATGGCGGCGTGCGTGGCGTTCAAAAGCGCGCGTGAGGGCCAGAACGTATTGCGCGATGCCGGTTTGTCCGCGCTGAATGACCGAGGTGGTGAGGCCGATTTTCACAGCACGCCTCCGAGGAGAATGTCTTCGAGGCGCGCGTGTTGGAGAACGTTGCGAACGGCGGTGGGCGCGGATTTGAAACGCAGACACAGTCCGCGACGTTGCGCGTGTTGCCGGGCTCGGAGCATCAGCCGCGCCCCGGCGCTGTCGATAAAGCGCACCTGCGCGAGGTCAATGCGGAGGTAGCCATCGGCCGGACGCATCGATTCGAGTTGCGCTTCGGTCAGACGCCAGACTTCGTCGGAGTTGGCAGCGGTGATGTCTCCACGCCAGGCAAAGGAATCGACGGCGCCGTTCACGGAGACGGGTGCCTCTGCATCCCAGGCGTGCAGAAACTGGCACGCGTCGTCGAGATTGTCCGCATGGAGGAAGAAATCCTGCAACCGCACTGATTGAAGCGCACGGCGGACGGACGGGCCGGGAGCGAGCAGGATCAACCTGCGGCCAGCGGCCCGCAATGAGCGTTCGAGCCGAAGCAGCAGGCCCAGTCCGGTGCTGTCGATGAACTCGACGGCCGCAAGGTCGAGCAAACAATGCTTCCGGGTGGCGCGTTCCCAGAGCGCGGCGTGACTGCGCACGGTGGCGGCGTCCAATCGCACCTTGACTTCGATGCAGTGCCAGGAGGGATTATCCTTCACAACGGAACAACGGGCGGGCAGGCGTTTGGAGGAGCCACCGTGCATGCGCCACCATTGCGCGACGATGGCGCGGCCGAAGTGGCGGAGGTCGTCGAAGTAACGCGGGCCGAGGCGGCGCGGCTCTTGAAGCAGGCGGAATATCCATTCCGTGCCGCTCTTCTGGATACAGACAGGAGCGCGTTTGACGCGGCCAGCCAGGAAGTCAATCGTGGCGCCAACACCAATCGTGACTGGGACACCTAAAGAGCGGTAGTGCATAGCAATCCACTTCTCCGCCTTGGGGCAACCGAATGAAACGAACAGAAGATCCGGTTGCGCTTGCAATACTTGCCGGCGTATTTCGTCGTGGTCCATATCGAGCAGCTCGGCAAAGGGCGGTGAATAGCAGCCGACGATGTGCAGTCTGGGATATTGGTCGCGCAGATTTGCGACGGCCTGGGCCGTGACTTCCGGAGCGCCGCCGAGAAAGAAAAGTCGATACTGCTTTTCCGCGGCCAGCCGGACCAGCAACGGTACCAGATCCGCGCCGGCTACCCGTTCGGGCAGACGATTACCCAGAAAGCGGGATGCCCAGACCAACGGCGTGCCGTCGCAAAGCACCAGATGTGATTCGACCAGAATGCGATGCAGTTCGATGTCGTGCATTGCCTGGACAAGAAAATCGACATTGGCAGTGACGATCTGGTGCGGCTTTCTCGATTCGACCATGCGCTGAATGATCCCAATTGCACCCGACACGGTCAGGCTGTCGAAGGGGACACCGAGCATGGCGATCGGGAAGGGGGTATGCGTTGTGACTGTGGCAGCGCGCTCCCCGGCAACCAGGGCGGACCCGGAAGAGCCGAACAAAACGTCCGCGCCTGCCTCGTGTTCGGTCACATGCATGTAACACAAACAACATGTTCCACAGTCGAAAGATAGTGGGGCATTCCCCCACTCCCCGGGAACAATGGGCCGTACGACGGTAAGTGCCATGGGGTGCGCAATTCAGGGCGATTGCGGTTTTCACCCACTTATACAACGCGACAGGCGCGGAATACGCTGAAGCACTTACATTGTCGGGAGATACCGAATGAAACGAGAGCCGATTGACGAGGCTTATGCACTCTCCCCCATGCAGCAAGGGATGCTGTACCACAGCTTGTCCGCGCGGCAGCCGGGAGTGGACATTGAGCAGATCATCATCGAATTGCCGGAGACACTGAATAAAGAAGCGTTCGAGCGCGCCTGGCAATGGGCGGCGGAGCGTCACGCGATCTTACGAACGAGTTTTCACTGGGAGGGCGGAGATGAACCGGTGCAGCGGGTCAACCGGGAGGTGGACACTAAGCTTCACGCAGAAGATTGGAGGTCGCTGGAGCCCGAAGAGCAGCAAAGACGCTGGGAGTGTTATCTGCGGGCCGAGCGCGATCGGGGATTCGAGTTGCAATGCGCGCCGTTGTTTCGCCTTGCCGTGTTTCGGTTGGACGGGGCGCGCCACAGGTTTTTGTGGACATTCCATCACCTGCTTTTGGATGGGCGGGCGATTGTGGTCTTGTTGACCGAGGTGTTCGACGCCTACGAGTCGTTCATGCGTGGCGAAGAACTGAAACTGCCAATCCCGCGACCGTATCGCAGTTACATCGAGTGGGTGCGAAAACTGGACGAGGAGAAGGCCGCGCAATTCTGGCGCAGGACATTGGCGGGGTTTGCCACGCCCACTCCCCTGCCCTGCGCGCGCGCGGCGAAGGGAGCGGCCACCGACAGGACGCGCGTCAAAGAGATTCGGTTGTCCGAAACAATAACCGCCGCCTTGAAGGCCGCGGCGCGTGATCACGGATTGACGCTCAACACAATGGTCCAGGGAGCGTGGGCGTTGTTGTTGAACCGTTACAGCGGTGAAACGGATGTGGTGTTTGGCGCGGTGCGCGCCTGCCGGCATGGGAGCGTGGAAGGGGCGGAGTTCATCGTGGGGCTGTTCATCAACACAGTGCCGTTGCGCGTGCGCGTGGATTCGGAGGCCACGGTGGCGTCGTGGCTCAAAACCGTGCGGGCACAATGGGTGGCGTTGCGTGAATTCGAGCACACTCCATTGGTGAAGATCCAGAACTGGAGCGAATTGCCACGCGGGCGGGCGATGTTTGAGAGCATTTTCAATCTGCAGGATCCGTCCTGGGATGCCGCCTTGCGGTCGCAGGGCGGCAAGTGGGCGCAACGCACTTTCTCCATTCGCAGCCAGTCCAACTATCCGCTGGCCATCGACGCTTATGGCGGCGACACAGTGCTGATCAAGGCCATCTACCATGGCGACCGTTTCGACGATGCCGACATCGAACGGATGCTCGGGCACTTCAAAACCTTGCTCGAAGCGATGGCAACCGGCGTTGAGCGGCGCGTGGGCGAGTTGGACTTGCTGACGGAATCGGAGCGGCGGCAACTGCTGATTGAATGGAGTGCGACAGATGCCGACCCACCACGTGATCAATGCGTGCATGAGTTGTTTGAGGACATTGCACGCCGAATGGCGGACGCTCCCGCGGTCAAAGATCAACACACACAGCTCACCTATCGAGAACTGAACGATCAGGCTGATGAACTTGCGGCGCAATTACGGGCTTGTGGAGTCGGCCCCGAAGTGTGCGCCGGCGTCTGCCTGGAGCGTTCCGTCCAGATGGTGATAGCGCTGCTGGCGGTATTGAAGGCTGGCGGCGCCTACGTTCCTCTTGACCCCGCGTATCCGAAGGATCGCCTGCTCTTCATGCTGGATGACGCGAAAGCGCCCGTAATCATCACAAACGAGTCTCTGCGCCAGAGCCTGGGGCTTTCGACCGCACACTCGACGATCCTTTGCCTCGATAACCCATCATCACTTCCGAATCCGCATCCCCCCACGCTGGCTCGATCGGCTCCCCCGCATCCGCGCAATCTGGCATACGTCATCTACACTTCGGGGTCCACCGGCACACCGAAGGGCGTGGAAATCGAGCACCGCAGCCTCGTCAATTTGATCGAATGGCATCAACGCACTTATTGCGTCACACTCGCCGACCGGGCCACGCAACTGGCTGCGCCGGGTTTCGACGCTTCGGTTTGGGAACTCTGGCCGTATTTGACCGCGGGCGCGAGCATCCATATTCCCGACGACGAAACGCGCCTGTCGTCCGGCAAACTCATCGCGTGGCTGGCCGCAAACAAGATCACGCTGACATTCGTTCCCACACCGCTGGCAGAAGCAATGCTTGATGAACCCTGGCCAAAGCAGGTCGCGCTTCGCGCCGTTCTGACGGGCGGCGACAAACTTCATCGCGCCCCCGGCGGGAATTTCCCCTGCCCGCTTTTGAATCATTATGGGCCGACCGAGAACACCGTAGTAACCACCTGGACCGCGGTCCCTCCTGGCGCAACAAATCCCGCGGCTCCTCCCATCGGTCGGCCCATTTCCAACACGCGCGTGTATGTTCTGGACACTCTGATGCGTCCGGTGCCAGTGAGCATTCCCGGCGAGTTGTATATTGGCGGCGTCGGACTGGCACGCGGTTACCACAACCAGCCCGGCCTGACGGCTGAAAAATTTGTTCCCGATCCATTCACCCAAAAGCCCGGCGCACGGCTCTACAAAACGGGGGATCTCGTCCGGTATCTGGCGGACGGCAACATCGAGTTCATCGGCCGCATCGATTCACAGGTGAAAATTCGCGGCAACCGCGTTGAGACGGGTGAAATCGAAGCCGTGCTCACGCGTCTTGAGGATGTTCGTGAAGCGGCCGTCGCAATACGTGAGACAGCGCCGGGCAAACCCAACCTGATTGCCTATGTCGTGCCGCAACCGGGCCGGGAACTGCAACCTCAGGCGCTGCGCGATTTCCTCAAACAACACGTCCCCGACTACATGGTCCCCGCTGCCTTCGTGGCGCTCGATTCGTTCCCGCTGACCCCCAATGGCAAAGTGGATCGCGCCGCGTTGCCATCGCCCCCGATGGATACGACGCGGGCAAGGACGCCTCCGCGTACGGCGACCGAACAAGCTCTCGCTGACATCTGGCGTGAAGTTCTCGGGGTGGAACACGTCGGCGTGCACGACGACTTTTTCGAACTCGGAGGTCACTCCTTGCTGGCCACCCAAGTCGTATCACGCGTCCGCACCGGGTTCGGCGTGGATGTGCCAGTGTATGATTTGTTCGAAGCGTCCACAGTCGCCACGTTCGCCGAAAAAATCGAGGCGACGGGGCCGCTGGCCCACGACATCAAGCCCGCGGCGCTGACACACACGGCGGAAAGCCGCGACCATCCCCTTTCCTTCCCGCAAGAACGACTTTGGTTTATTGAGCAACTGGAACCCGGGCAGCCGTTCAACAACATTCCGATGGCCATCCGTCTGGAAGGCGCACTTGATGTCGGCGCCCTTGAACGCGCTTTCAACGAACTCGTCCGCCGTCACGGAACCCTGCGCACGTCCTTCAAGGCATCCAATGGGCGGCCCATCGCCGCTGTCTTAACGCCGTTCTTGGTGAATGTGGCCAACATGGACCTCAACGGTTTGTCGATTCAAGAGCGCGAACCCCTGATTGGCAAAGCCATGGCCGAGGAAGCGGCGCGGCCGTTTGATCTCGAATCAGGCCAATTATTGCGCGTGCAGTTGCTTCGCTTGGGTGACCGCGAGCACATCTTGCTATTCACCACGCATCACATTGCCTGCGACGGCTGGTCGATGGGCGTGCTCAGCCGTGAACTGTCATCCCTTTACGAGGCGTTCGTGAACCTTCGCCCTTCGCCCCTGCCGCAACTGAACTTCGACTATGCCGATTTTGCCCGATGGCAGCGCGCCTCGTTGCGAGGAGAAGCTCTCGAAAAGCTGCTCGATTACTGGAAAGGCCGGCTTCCGGGCGCGCGAACGGCGCTTGATTTACCCACGGACCGTCCCCGTCCACCGGTGCAAACTTATCACGGCGGCATCAAATACTTTTCACTGCCTGCGGGACTGAGCGGCCCACTCAGACGCGTTGCGCAGCGCGAGAACGCCACGCTGTTCATGGTCCTGCTGGCGGCGTTCGAGGTCCTGCTCCAGCGTTACACCGGTCAGGAAGACTTGCTCATCGGATCACCCGTGGCAGGCCGCACGCGCGTGGAAACCGAATCGCTCGTCGGGCTGTTCCTCAACACGCTCGTGCTGCGCGGCGATCTGTCCGGCGACCCGGCTTTCCGTGAACTTTTGCAACGTGTTCGAGCCACCACGCTGGACGCCCTCGAACATCAGGACGTGCCGTTTGAGAAGCTCGTTGACGAACTCAAGCCGGAGCGCGACCTCAGCCGCTCGCCGTTGTTCCAGGTGATGTTTGTGCTGCAAAACGAGCCGTTGCGCGCGCTTGAACTGGCGGGTCTGAAACTGACACCGCTTCCTGTTCACAGCGGCACGGCCAAATTCGAATTGACACTCTCGCTCGAAGAAGGCCCTGAAGGTCTGAGCGGCTATGTGGAGTTCAACACCGATCTGTTCGACACGGACACCATCACGCGCCTCATCGGCCATTACCAGGCGTTGCTCGAAGGAGTAATTGCTGACCTCGAAGCGCGAGTTTCGGAATTGCCATTGCTGACATACACGGAACAAAGGCAACTGCTCGTCGAATGGAACGCGACAGACGTCACATATCCGGCCCACAAGTGCGTCCACCAAC
This sequence comes from Verrucomicrobiota bacterium, assembly GCA_040754875.1. Classification (GTDB taxonomy): domain Bacteria; phylum Verrucomicrobiota; class Verrucomicrobiia; order Limisphaerales; family JBFMBT01; genus JBFMBT01. Next base: position 26,077 of record JBFMBT010000033.1, read on the forward strand.
TCATCAGCGAACAGGTGGCGCGTACGCCGGACGCCACAGCGGTGGTCTTTGACGAAGTCCAACTGACATACCGCGAACTTGATCTGCGCGCCAATGCGCTGGCCTATGAACTGCAAGCCCTGGGTGTCGGGCCCGATGTCCGCGTGGCAATCTGTGTCAAACGGTCGCTGGAAATGACGGTGGGATTGCTTGCGATCCTCAAGGCCGGCGGATGTTATGTGCCGCTCGATCCCACCTACCCGCAAGAGCGCTTGACGTTCATGCTCCAGGATTCCAAGGCGCCGGTGTTGTTCATCCAGGAAGGTCTGCAAGCGCAATTCAAGTTTGAGCTACCGAACCTGAAACTTCTGTGTCTGGACGCTCCGCGGCAAACACACGTGGCCCGTGACGCCGCGCTCCAAAGCCGCATCGCTCCGCCAGTAACAACGTCGCCGGACAACCTGGCATACGTGATTTACACTTCCGGTTCCACCGGCAAGCCGAAGGGCGTCATGGTAACCCATCGCAATGTTGTCAATTTTTTCACCGGCATGGACAAGGTTCTCGGAACCAAGCCGGGCGTATGGCTGGCCTTGACGAGCATTTCGTTCGATATCTCGGTGCTGGAACTCTTCTGGACGCTCTCGCGCGGCTTCAAAGTCGTGATCCAGCCGGACGAGGAGCGCACCCGCCCCGCCACATCGCCCGGCACTTCTTCAAATGGCGTGAGTCGTTCCGTCCCGGAACAAATCGTCCGGCACAGCGTGACCCATGTGCAGTGCACTCCCTCGCTGGCCGGAACGTTCGTTCTGGCACCCGAGTCGCTCAAGGCCCTGGGACAGCTCGACAAACTATTGTTGGGCGGAGAGGCACTGCCGGATTCTCTGGCGACGAAACTCCGACAAACACTGCGCGGCGACTTGCTCAACATGTACGGCCCGACTGAGACCACAGTCTGGTCCGCCTCGCACCTGGTACGGGAAGACGGGCCAACCATCCCGATTGGCCGGCCAATTGCGAATACCACGATTTACATCCTCGACCGAAACCTTCAGCCCGTGCCTGTCGGCCTCCCGGGAGAACTGTTCATTGGCGGTGCGGGAGTGGCGCGCGGTTATCTGAATCGCCCGGAATTGACGGCGGAGAAATTCCTGCCCGATCCCTTCAGCACGACGCCCAACGCACGCCTTTACCGCACCGGAGACCTGGCGCGTTATCGACGCGACGGAACCATCGAGTTTCTTGGCCGGCTGGACCATCAGATCAAACTTCGCGGATTCCGGATTGAACTGGGCGAAATCGAATCCACGCTCCGTCAACATCCGTCCGTGCGTGAATGTGTGACTCGCGTGTGGGGCACCACTGCAACCGATCAGCAACTGGCGGCGTATCTCGTCGCCGCGCAAGAACCCCTTGCGGAGCCTGCCGAACTGCGACGATTCCTCTCGCAGCGGCTGCCGGATTACATGGTTCCCGCATCATTCGCGTGGTTGGACAAACTTCCCCTGACTCCCAATGGCAAAGCGGACCGCAAGGCCCTGCCCAAACCCGAGCGTCCGCGCACCGAAACGAGCGGTCCCGGGCCTCGGACCGAGCGCGAGCGGGCCATTGCAAAAATCTGGCACGAACTGTTGCGCATCGGGAGCGTGGGGCTCCATGACAATTTTTTTGACCTCGGCGGAAACTCACTGCTTGTGGTGCAGGCGCAGGCGCGGTTGCGCGAGCACCTCGGCGTCAACCTGCCGGTTGTTACGTTCTTCCAGTATCCCACGATTGCCGCGCTGGCCGGACATCTTGGCGAACACGAACGTCCACCGGCCGAGTCCCTGGGCGACCGAGGCTCCCGAAAGCAGGCGGCATACGCGCGCCGGGCACACGAACAGGAAGTTGCGGCATGAGTGCATCGCCCCAAAGCGAAACCGGCATAGCGATCATCGGCATGACCGGGCGATTTCCCAAAGCCCGCGATGTGGATGAATTCTGGCGAAACTTGTGCGACGGCGTGGAGGGCATCTCTTTCTTCACTGATGCAGAACTCGAACAGGCGGGTGTCGCCATTCCCAAGGACAATCCGCATTTCGTCAAGGCACGCGGAATCCTGGAAGGTGCCGACATGTTTGACGCGGCCTTCTTTGGCATCAATCCAAAGGAGGCGGAGGTGATGGATCCGCAGCATCGCGTCTTTCTGGAATGCGCCTGGGAAGCGTTGGAAAGCGCGGGTTACGATTCGGAAAAATATGGAGGCTCGATCGGCGTTTTCGCCGGAATGAGCATGAACACCTATCTCGCGCACAATGTCCTGTCGCGTCCGGACATTGTTGAACGGTTGGGCGAATACCAGGTGATGCTCGGCAACGACAAGGATTTCCTGCCCACGCGCGTTTCGTACAAGCTCAACCTCAAAGGGCCCAGCCTGAACATTCAGACGGCATGCTCGACATCGCTCGTAGCCGTCTGCGTCGCGTGTCAAAACTTGTTAAACTACGAATGTGACATGGCGCTCGCCGGCGCCGTCTCCATTTCGTTCCCGCAAAAGAAAGGTTACTTCCACCAGGAAGGCGGCATTGCCTCGCCTGACGGCCGTTGCCGGGCGTTCGACGCCAAGGCGGCCGGAACTGTTGCGGGCGAAGGAGCGGCCATCGTCGTGCTGAAGCGGTTGGAAGACGCGAAGGCTGATGGCGACCAGATTTACGCCGTCATCAAAGGTTTTGCGATCAATAACGATGGCTCGCTGAAGATCGGTTACACTGCACCCAGTGTCGAGGGGCAGGCGGAAGTGATAGCCACCGCGCAGACGATGGCGGGCATTGCGCCGGAAACCATCGGCTACGTCGAAGCACACGGAACCGGCACACCTCTCGGTGACCCAATCGAGATTCAGGGACTGACCAAAGCATTTCGTCGGACCGCGACGAATAATGGCTTTTGCGCGATCGGTTCGGTGAAAAGCAATATTGGGCATCTTGATACGGCAGCCGGCGTGGCCGGATTGATCAAAGCCGCCCTCGCTCTCCACCACAAGGTGTTGCCGCCCAGCCTTCACTTTGAAACTCCGCATCCCAACATCGACTTCGCGAACAGCCCGTTTTTTGTCAACGCCACGCTTGCAGAATGGAAGCCGCGCGAGACACCGCGACGCGCCGGCGTCAGTTCGTTTGGAATTGGCGGCACGAATGCGCATGTGGTGCTCGAAGAGGCGCCACTCGCCCCGCCTTCCAGCCAGTCACGGCCCGCGCAACTGATCCTGCTCTCCGCCAAATCGCCTTCGGCACTGGAAACCGCCACCGCAAACCTTGCGGAATTTCTGATCAAGAACCCCGAACTCAACCTCGCCGACGCTGCGTTCATTTTGCAAACCGGCCGGCGGGCTTTTCCGTATCGCCGGATGCTCGTGTGCCGGCACGTTGATGACGCCGCAAAAGCATTGGATAATCGCGATCCCCGGCGGCTCTCCACGAACATGGCCGAACACGAAAATCCGCCGGTCATCTTCATGTTTCCCGGCCAGGGTGCGCAGCACATCAACATGGGACTCGAATTGTACGAAACGGAGCCTGTCTTTCGCAATGAAGTTGCTCGCTGTTGCGAAATTCTCGCACCCCACCTCGGTCTTGATTTGCGTGCACTGCTTTATCCCCCGCCAGAAGCGAGTGAAGCAGCAAAGCAAACATTGACGCAAACCGTGAATGCGCAGGCCGCGCTGTTTGTCACCGAATACGCCCTCGCAAAACTGTGGCTTCATTGGGGCGTCCGGCCTGCGGCGATGATTGGGCATAGCGTCGGGGAATATGTGGCCGCCTGTCTCGCCGGGGTCCTTTCGCTTCAAGAGGCACTCCCATTGGTCGCCGCCCGCGGGCGTTTGATGCAACAATTGCCCGGCGGCAGCATGCTGGCCGTGCGGCTCCCGGAAAGAGACGTCCAGCCATTTCTGCGCGGAACACTTTCACTTGCGGCCGTCAACGGACCGTCTCTGTGTGTTGTTTCGGGGGAAACAAACGCCATTGCCAGGTTGCAAGGAGAACTCGTTGATCGCGGCATCGCCAGCACGCTGCTCCAAACTTCGCATGCATTTCATTCGGCAATGATGGAACCGATGCTGAAGCCGTTCGCCGAGCGCGTCAGCAAGGCGCAGTTGAAACCGCCCGCCACTCCGTTCGTTTCCAACGTAACCGGAACATGGATCACCGTTGAGCAAGCAATCGATCCGACATACTGGGTGCGTCATGCGCGGCAAACCGTGCGGTTTGCTGACGGACTGAGTGAACTGCTCCAGCAGCCAGATAATGTCTTCCTTGAAATCGGGCCGGGGCAGACACTTTGCAACCTGGCCAAACAAAACCCGGCACGGCGCGCATCAACCGCTGTCCTGGCATCCCTGCGCCGGATCAATGACTCGTCTCCTGACTCAGACGTTTTACTTGCGGCGCTCGGGCAACTTTGGCTCCACGGGGTCCGAATCGATTGGCGCAAATTTTACGAGCACGAGCAACGCCGTCGCGTGCGCCTGCCAACCTATCCCTTCGAACGCAAACGCTTCTGGATAGAGCCAGCGCGCCGCGCGTCTTTGCCAGC
>JBFMBT010000034.1:0-30556 GCA_040754875.1 Verrucomicrobiota bacterium
GTTAGGATTTTAATTACGGATATGAGCACGAGCAAAGTTGATACTTCCGGTGTGTTTGAACCGATTTCCGCTGAACGCCTGGAAGCACGGCTTTCCCTCCCGGCGGCCGCAGTGCGTTTTTGCAAGAATGGCATTGAGTTTTCTTCCGAGCATCCGATTGCCAACTGGACGGAACTGACGGTGGATGTGGAAACCCCCGAGGGGGGAAAGGTGCGCGGGACCGGCGTGGTGGTAGCGTGCGAAGGCAGCCCGCAAACGGGTTTTTCGGTGCATCTGGCGTTCCTGAGCCTGACGCCGCAGTCGCAGGCGAGCCTGAGTTTTCTGGCCTACGCCTGAAATCTTTTTTCGGCGCCATTTCCTGACTGGCCAACCGGCGGCTGGGGTGTTTAACTACGCCTCATGCAACTCTTCAATAAAATCCTCAAGGCCGCTGTCGATGCCGGTGCTTCCGATGTTCACATGAAGGTCGGCGGACCTGTGATTTTCCGTATCAGCCGGAAACTCATTGAGATTGAGGCGCCAATCCCCACGACTGAATGGGTGGAAAGCCTGATTCCGCAGATTGTTCCGCCCCATGCGCGCAAGCAATTGGACCTCGAGCGCGGCTGTGACTTCTCCTACCATTCACCTGACTCGGGCCGGTTCCGCACAAACCTTTTCCAACAGCGCGGCTTATGGGCGCTGGCCATGCGGCACGTGAAAAGCCAGGTGCCGTCCTTTGAATCGCTGGGGTTGCATCCGATCTGCCTGAAGGTGGCGGAATCGCCGCGCGGCATCGTGTTGCTGGCCGGGGCGACCGGTTCCGGCAAGTCCACCACGCTGGCGGCCATGATCGAGCATGTGAACGCGAATTTCCGCAAACACATCGTCACACTCGAAGACCCGATCGAATACAGCTACGAGGACAACCAGGCGATCATCGAACAGCGCGAAATCGGCCTGGACTGCGAATCCTTCCAGAAAGGCATGAAACACGCCTTGCGCCAGGATCCCGATGTCATCCTCGTGGGTGAAATGCGCGACGGCATCAGCTTCCAGACCGCCATGAGCGCGGCGGACACTGGCCACCTGGTCATGTCCACGCTGCACACGACCAACTCGGCCATGGCGATCACGCGCATTCTGGATTTCTTTCAGGCGCACGAACGGGAGCAGGTGCGCCGGCAACTGGCAGGCACGTTGCAGGCGGTCATCTGCCAGCGCATGGTGCCGACGATCGATGGCACGATGGTGCCGGCGCAGGAAATCCTCATCAACACACCGACGGTCCGCAAAATGATCGAGGAAAACCGGCTGGACAAGCTGCCGGCCGCGATTGAAACCGGCGCGGAAGACGGCATGCAGAACTTCAACCAGGCGTTGCTGACGCTGGTGCAGTCCGGCCGCGTCACGAAGGAAGAGGCGCTGCTCAAGGCGACCAATGCCCAGGCGCTGGAAATGAACTTCCAAGGCATCTTCCTCAACACCGGCGGGCGCATTTTGGGGTAATAGCCCGGGGTTCAAAGTTCGGGGTTCGGAGTTTGAAGGTTTGCGTGAATCGTGCGCCTTGCCACGCATTCCAGGGGGCGCTTTAATCATGCATTACCATGAAAGCGTCCACATTCACCCTGGTTGCGCTGGTCCTTGCCGGGCACGCCGCATCCGCCGGCGAACCACCTGCCAGACGCACTTACGAAAACATACTCGTGCGGCTAAAGAATCCCAAGCCGCTGCTGGCCGACCATCCTGAGTTCGTGCAGCCCGTGCGCGAAGTCGTGCGGTACGAGGCGCCCATGCTGGTGGACGAACCGGGCGCCGACCTGGAGGTGCGGGCGTGGCGGTTTTCGTACAATGCCCGCGGCATCATCGAAATGCCCAATCGCATTGTGGCCGCCAACACGGCGATCATTTTCGTCCACCCGTGGGGCATCGACGACGGGCAGGGCTGGCAGACGCCCGAACCCGCGGGCGTGGCGGATTTTTGCACGCCCACCAAGAACCATCTGGCCGAGCGGCACACACGCGAAGTCATCAATCCATTCCTCAAGGCGTATCGCGGGAAGGTGTCGCTGGTCATGCACAGCCTGCCCGGCGGCGAGGACCCGATCCGGCGCAAGCTCTACCGCGGCTACACGCACACGCCCACGGCGGAGGAACGCCGCCAGGGGGCTGAGGAACTGGACCGCAAATTGCGCGGCTACAAATACGAGGGCCAGCCGTTGCCTGCGCGGATCGAATTGTCCGGCGAAACGCCGGTGATCGATTACTTCAAGCAGTTTCCGGGACTTGATGCCGGACCGCGATACAACAATGAAGGTTTCTGGGACCTGCCCATTCCCGTGACGCGCGCGGTGGATGCGCATCCGGACGACGTGGTTATTTACGACGCCAAAGGTTACGAACCGCTCAAGCAATTCCTGAAGAAACACCACGTCCGCCACGTGTTGCTGGTCGGTTACGCCACGGACATGTGCTACTGCCGCACGACGGCCGGTTACCAGAATCTGTCCCGCGACTTCAATGTCTTCCTTGTGGGCGACGCCACGCTCGCGACATTTCCCGCCAATGACACGCCGCGTTACGCGACCAACGCGCATATCTCGTACGCGGCGCTCAACCAACTGGTCACGCAGGTTTCATGGATACGCGCGCGCAAGTAAACCGCCGGCGATTCCTGCAATCGGTCATCGGCGCCGCGGCCGGCGCGCCGGCCTTCGCGCAGGAGAAGCCGAGCAAGGCGCAGATTGCCATCACACTCGACCTCGAAATGGCGCGCAATTTTCCCCGGTGGGAGGACACGCATTGGGACTACGAGAAGGGAAACCTGGACGCCGCCACCAGGCGGTATGCAGTGGAAGCCGCCCGGCGCGTCCGCGCGCGTGGCGGGCACATCCATTTCTTCCTCGTCGCGCGCGCGCTCGAACAGAATGACGTCTCGTGGCTGAAAGACATCATCCAGGCGGGCCACGCCGTCGGCAATCATACCTACGACCACGCCAATCTGCTCGCGAAAACCCCGGAACAAACGCAGTTCCGGTTTCAAAAGGAACCGGCGTTGGTGGCCGGAAAATCCGTGCCGGAAATCCTGCGCGACAACATTGATCGCGCGACCCGGAAGATGCAGGAACGGCTGGGCGTCAGGCCCGTTGGCTTCCGCACGCCCGGCGGGTTTGCCCACGGTTTGACCGGGCGCGAGGATTTGCAGCGGATGCTGCGCGAGCTTGGTTTCGATTGGGTGAGCAGCCGTTATCCCGCGCACAGCATCAGCAAGCCCGGCACGGAGCCCGGGCCCGAGGTGTTTGATTCGATCATCGAGGCGCAAGCCGCCGCGCAGCCGTTCAAGTATCCCACGGGCCTGGTGGAAATCCCGATGAGTCCCATCAGCGACATCGGCGCGTTCCGCAATTGCCGCTGGCCGTTGCCGAATTTCCTCAAAGCCATCCGCCGGGCGGTAAACTGGTGCATCGAGCACGGCGCGGTCTTTGATTTCCTTGGCCATCCCGCGTGCCTCAACGTGGTGGATCCGGAGTTTCAAGCCATCGACCTCATTTGCCGGCAGGTGGAAGAATCGCGCGGCAAGGCGGAACTGGCGACCCTCGATCAGATTGCCCGTCGCGCCTGAGCAGTGGCCTGGATTTATGCGGTGAACGCGGCCTTGCCCGCCTGGACATATCCGCGCATAGTCCCAGCCACACCGGACCATGCAGGCCTCGCCTTCAACATCCGCCGCACCCACGCCCGCGAACCGCCTTGTCTCACTGGATGCTTATCGCGGCGCCATCATGCTGTTCATGGCATCATCGGGATTTGGCTTCGCCGAAATGGCGCGCAAGTTTCCCGAATCGGGTTTCTGGAAATTCCTCGGGTTCCACACGTCGCACGTGGCCTGGGTGGGCGGCAGCGCGTGGGACATGATCCAGCCGGCGTTCATGTTCATGGTGGGCGTGGCCATGCCGTTCTCGCTGCTGCGCCGCGCGACGGACGGGCAGCCCTACGCGAAGCAACTCAGCCACGCCTGCTGGCGCGCGCTGGTGTTGATCGCGCTCGGCGTTTTCCTCGCCTCGCGCGGGCGCGCGCAAACGAACTTTCTGTTCACCAACGTGCTGGCACAAATCGGCCTGGGCTACGTGTTTCTCTTCGTGCTCGCCGGACGCAAACGCTGGGAGCAAATCACCGCCGGCATTTTGTTGCTGGCCGGCACCTGGTTTGCGTTTGTGCTTTATCCCGCTCCCGGCCCGGCGCCCGATTTGAAAATGGCGGGCCTCAAGTCGGCCGATGCCGAAGGCTTGATGTCCGGCTTCTTCGCCCATTGGAGCATGGGTCTCAATTCAGCGGCGGCCTTCGACCGCTGGTTCCTCAATTTGTTCCCGACCGAAAAAGAATGGGTGTTTCATTCCGGTGGCTATCAGACGCTGAACTTCGTGCCGGCGCTGGTGACGATGCTGCTGGGACTGCTTGCGGGACAGGTCCTGCGCGGCGAACAAAGCCAGCGCGAGAAAATCGCCTGGCTGTTCAAGTGGGGCGCGGGCTGCGTGGCGCTCGGGTTGCTCGCGGGGTTCACCGTCTGCCCCATCGTCAAGCGCATCTGGACGCCGTCGTGGACGCTTTACAGCGGGGGGATCGTGCTATGGCTGCTGGCCCTGTTTTATTGGGCGGTCGAAGTGCAAGGCTGGCGGCGCTGGACCTTCCCGCTGGTGGTGGTGGGGATGAATTCCATCGCCATTTACCTGCTACACGAACTGCTGCAACGCTGGATTGGCGACACGTTGAAGGTTCATCTCGGCAAAGAAATCTTCTCGGGCGATTACGGACCGGTTCTTCAGCGTGTCTCGGTTTTGCTCGTGCTGTGGCTGGTGTGCTGGTGGATGTATCGGCGGAAAATCTTTTTGCGCATTTGAAGACGCCATGAACCGCCGTGAATTCCTCCAAGCCACGGCGTTCGCTGCGTGTGTCAGCCCACTGGCGGCTTTGGCGGCGGACGTGAAACCGCGCGCCTCGCTCGCGCGCGAGGTGGGCATCACCACCGGTTCCTTCATGCCCAACATTCGGGCCGGCAAATTCCGCCTGCTCGACCTGCCCCACATCATGCGTGATGAGCTGGGCATGCGCGTCATTGATTTGATGACCGCCACGCTGGAGTCGCTCGAACCGGATTACCTTGAGCGCCTGCGCGCCGAGGCGGAACGCGCCGGGTGCGTGCTCACCAATCTCAAGATGAACCAGCCCGGCCTGGAAATGGCCAGCCCCGTGGCGGACACGCGCCGCAAGGCGCTGGACGAATACAAACGCACCATCGATGCCGCGGCACGGCTGGGTGTGCGCTGGGTGCGCCCGCTGCCGGGCAACCAGAAGCCGGACCTCGCGATTCTCGCCGCCAGTTATCGCGAGCTGATTGATTACGGCGCGCCGCGCGGCATTACGTTGCTGGTGGAAAACTTTGGCTGGATGCAAAGCGATCCTGAAGCCTTGCCGGCCGTCGTCAAAGCCGCCGGCCAAGGCTGCGCGGCGCAACCGGACACGGGCAACTGGGCGAACAACGAAGTGCGTTATCCCGGACTCGCGAAGGCGTTTCCGTTGGCCGTCACGTGTGATTTCAAGGCGAAGAAAATGGGGCCGGACGGCGCGCACGCGGATTATGATTTGAAGCGCTGCTTCGACATTGGCTGGAACGCGGGGTTCCGCGGCCCATGGTGCATCGAGCATCCGAATCCCGACCTCAAGGAGTTGTGGCACGAAATGCGCTGGTTGCGCGACCGGTTGCAGGAATGGATGGCGGGGAGGGGAGGGAAACGAGTGGAAGGTTCGGAGTCCCGCCTTCAGGCGGCTGGGCGTGGCCACGAAAGCACGCAGAAAAACTTTTTGCGTTTCTAAAATCGCGACGCCCCGCCGGCTGAAGCCGGGACTCCGGACTCCGAACCGCCCTGTCGCCCCTGATGCACCTCACCTCACTTCGCTTCGGCGGCCGCGCGGCGCAACGATTCCACGTGGTAATCGAACCACACGGGCCGGTAGAGATCGATCATCTGCTTCTGTTGATGGGCCAGCCCTTCGATCTCGATGTACGTGTGGTCCACGCCCGCTTTGAGCAACGCCTCGTGATATTGGCGCACGCTCGGCAGATGGCCGTCGTCCTTCGTGCCGCACGCAATCTGGATGCGCAAGCGGCCGTTGATGCGGTCGAGATTTTTTAACAGGTTCGCGAACGAATCGTTGTCGCGCAGGCGTTGCGGGTCGGCGCCCAGATAATTGAGCGGATATTCCGCCGGTTGCGCTGTGGCGGCCATTTCCGAGACGCGATACACGTTGCCCGCCTGGTTGAAGAGCGAACAAAACAGGTCCGGATGTTTCATGGCCAGATGCGTCGAGCCGCGCCCGCCCATCGAGAAGCCTTCGATGCACCGACCGTGCCGCGCCGCGATGGTGCGATAGGTGGCGTCAATGTGCGGGATCAATTCCTTGATGAACGTGGTTTCCGCCGGAAAGCGGCCATCGGCTGAATCCTGATACATCGTGGCGCGACCCCCATTGGGGAACACCATGATCAACTCCGGCCAGCGCCCGGCGGCGATGCCGTCGTGCAGCACCTGCGCGGAATAGACCGTGCGCGTTTCGTTGCCACCGGCGCCGTGGAGATTGTAGATGACCGGGTAACGGCGGCCCTTGTCCTTCGCGTAGCCGGGCGGCAGGTAGATGCAGTAACCCACGTCGCGCTTCATCGCGGCGCTGCGATACGTGTGATGCGTGACGCCGGTCGGAAACGATTCCGGCAGCGGCTTGGCCACCCACATGTCGTCGGTGTTGCCGGGATTGGGGCGTTGCTTCGCCTTGGTTTGCGCGTGGGCGGGAGAAGCGAAAAGGATGAGTGCGACAGCCAGCAGTGTTGCGCGGGGAAGCGTGCGTTTCATGGTCAAGTGGTTTACCGTCCAAACTCCAGATAGCCAAAGCGTGCCGGTTGATGAAAGCTCGGCAGGCGCGTCGGCGACCAGCTCAATTGCGTCTCCGGTTTGTTCGAGCCGCGGGAGAAGCGATAAAAGTTTCCGCGCCACACCGCGCCCGGCTTGGGCGCGCTCACGCCCAGGTCGGCAAAGGGCACGGAAACCTCCACCGTCCATGAGCGGTCCGTGTCGGCGCTGTTGGCCACGGTCCCTTCGACGCGCACGGCGCTGCGCATCCCCTGGGCGGTGTAATCCCAGTCGCCGGTGAATTTCCGCGACTTGCCGTCCGGCCCAAGTTGATTGCGGATGATGGCATCGAACACGCCGCCGAGCGGATTCCATTGCAGCTCGAAGTATTGGTCCAGCTTGTCCGGAGTGATGAAGAATTCGGCCACTTCCTCCTCCCAGAACTTGCTGTCACGCGCTGTGAAGGTCGCTTGAATGTCGCGGTCGATGCAAATCCAGCCCAGGTGCAGCGCTGTGTCATCATACCAGATGCGCACCTCCGTGCCTTCGGAATCCGCGCCCTCGCCGCGATTCGGGATGAACGGCTTCAGCACCGCCGCGCGCCGCCACACCGGCTCGTCGAGCCGCCCGTCTATTTGCAGCGAGCCGGATAATTTGGGGATGCGCGCCCGGCGTGGTTCCGAGGCATCGGGCGGCGGCGCAGGTTCGTAAGTGGCGCAACCGACGGCCAGCACAAGCGGCAGGAAGTGAACGAGTTTCATGGCGGTGTCGCACGGAAGAATAGCTGGCGCCACGGCAAAAAACAGCGTAAAAGGGCCGCGCAATCTCCGCTGTTTTTGCCCGGTCAACGCGAAATCCGCGGCTTGTTTTACGTTGCATCTCCGGGCTTTACGCGGCGGGAAAAACCATTAGACTCCGACGCAATGGGCGACCCCGAAAAGCACAAACATTTCAGTGGCCTCCTGGCCGAGGAACTTCAATCCGTCGCTCAAACCGCCGAAGTCCGCTTCTACAAGGCCGGCGATCCTGTGTTCAAGGAAGGCGACCCCGGCGACGGGCTTTATGTGGTTCTCGAAGGATTGGTGCAGGTGTCGGCGCTGGTCGGGCAGGAACAGCGCAAGGTGCTTTCACGAATCGGCCCTGGTGATTTCTTCGGTGAGATGGCCGTGCTCGACAATGAACCGCGCTCGGCCACGGCCACGGCGGAGAAGGACACGCGCGCGTTTTTCATCCAGCGGCAGAACTTGTTGTCGGTGCTGGAGAGTTCACCGCAGTTGTCGGTGAGCCTGGTGCGCGAGTTCAGCCTGCGCATGCGCGAGTTCAATCGCAAATACATCGAGGAAGTCTTGCAGGCCGAGCGCCTCACACTGGTGGGCCGCTTCGCGCGAACGATTGTTCACGATTTCAAGAATCCGCTCAACGTCATCGGCCTCGCCGCGGAACTCGCCGGCATGGAAAAGGCCACGCCCGAGATGCGCAAAGCCGCGCAGGCACGCATCCGCCGCCAGGTGGACCGGCTCAGCAACATGATCAATGAGTTGCTCGAGTTCACCCGCGGCTCGCAAACGGCCAACGTCCTCGCGGAAACCAATTACGCCCAATACGTCAACGTGCTAGTGGAGGAAATCCGGCCCGAGGTCGCCGAGAAACGCGTCTCGCTGGACTACGAAAACGAGCCGCCGCAAATCCGTCTTCTGCTGGACCCGCACCGCCTCACGCACGTCTTTTACAATCTCATCCACAACGCGGTCGATGAAATGCCCAACGGCGGCAAAATCATCCTGCGCTTCCAATTGACCGACACCGAGGTCATCACCGAGATCGAGGACTCGGGCAAGGGCATCGCGCCGGAGATTGCCGGGCGCTTGTTCGAGCCGTTCGCGACGTTCGGCAAGGCGCAGGGCACCGGCCTCGGCTTGTCGATCTGCAAACGCATCATCGACGACCACCGCGGCGTCATCCGCGCCCGCAGCGAACCCGGCCGCGGCGCCGTGTTTTCTTTCTCGCTCCCGCTCAAGCGCTGACGGGTTCGTAGTCCCGGCTTCAGCCGGCTGCGGCGCTGCAATTCGAAGATCGTGGGAGCAGCCTGTGCGCACTTTTATGGCCGCGCCCAACCGCCTGAAGGCGGGACTCCGAACCTTCGTTACCTCCCCCAACAAAATCCTTGGACTTTGCGCGCCGGAGTTTGAACAATGCGCTCCGCCGCTGCATGAATCGCATCCGTCTTTTACCTGAGCAGGTCGCCAACCAGATCGCCGCCGGCGAAGTGGTCGAGCGACCCGCCAGCGTCGTCAAGGAACTCGTCGAGAACGCCCTCGACGCCCAGGCCACGCGCATCACGGTCGAAATCCAGGCCGGCGGCCGCAGCCTCATCCGCGTCACCGACGACGGCATCGGCATGAACCGCGACGACGCGTTGCTCTGCCTCGAACGCCATGCCACCAGCAAAATCCGGCTGGCCGAGGATTTGACCGCGATTCAAACGATGGGTTTTCGGGGCGAGGCCGTGCCCAGCATCGCCAGCGTGAGCCGCTTCACGTTGACCACCCGCGAACGCGACGGCACCGGCGTCGATGGCACACAAGTCATCATCAACGGCGGCAAAATCCTCGAAGTCAAATCCGCGGGCACGGCCACCGGCACCTGTGTGGAGGTGCGCCAGTTGTTTTACAATCTGCCGGCGCGCCGCAAGTTTTTGCGCAGCGAAGAAACCGAGCGCGCGCACATCCAACATTACCTGACGCTCGCGGCGCTGGCGCATCCGCAGGTGGCGTTTGTGTTCACCAGTGACCAGCGCGTGGTCTGGCAATTGCCCGCGGCGACGGGCGCAGCGGACACCGCCGGCAAACTTGCCGCGTTGCGCGAACGGTTGCGTGTGTTCCTCGGCGCGGAGGTGTCGCTGCTGCCGATGGATTTCAGCGGCACGATTGACACCCTGGAAGATGCGGACTCACCGGCGGACAACTCATTTCGCGCGTGGGGTTTCATCGGCGCGCCCGGCGTGTCACGCTCCACGCGCGAGGACCAGAACCTGTTCGTCAACCGGCGCCCCGTCGAGAATCGCGGACTGAATTTCGCGCTGCTGGAAGGTTATCACACGGCGTTGATGAAGGGGCGTTATCCGGTTTGCTGCCTGTTCATCGAGTTGGACCCCGCTGAAGTCGATGTGAACATCCATCCCGCCAAGCGCGAGGTGAAGTTTCATCGCGAAATGAGCGTGCGCCGACTGGTCACACGTGCCGTGCGTGAAACGTTGTTGCGCTTTCACACGTCCGGCCCGCACGGCGAAGCGGCGACAAAGCCGCTTGCTCCTGCCCCGGTGGTAAAGAAGGAAATCGCGCCCCCGCCTGAACCCGAATTGCCCGGAGTCAAAATCGAAGCCCGCGCGCCCGTTGCCGACACACCGGAGAAAGCGCTCGTCAAGACCGCCATCTCCTGGCCGGTGCGACCATCGCCGGCAGCCACGCCCCGCTCGCCCCTGCCCGCACCGGCGGATGTCGTGGCCAGGCCGGCCGAACCCGCGCCTGCGCCCGGCCCGGCGCAACCCGCGCCATTGCTCTCCGTGCCGTTGCGACTGGTCGGCGTCATTGGCCGCCTTTACGTCGTGCTGGAATCCGACCGCGGGCTGGTGTTGCTGGATCAGCACGCGGCGCACGAGCGCATTTTGTTCGAGCAGATGCTCAACCGCCTCGAACAAGGCAACGCGCCTTCGCAACGTTTGTTGCTCCCCGAAACTGTGGAACTGCCGCCGCGCGACGCGCAATTTCTCCGCGAACAATTGCCCGTGCTGACGCGCCTCGGCGTGGGCTTGAGTGAATTTGGCGAGCGCACGTTCCTGCTCGATGCCTTGCCGCCCTTCGTCAAATCGACCGATGCGCGACGCTTCATCGTCGAACTGGTGGACGAACTCAAAGCGGCCGGGCAGACCGTCAACGCCATGCGCCTGGGCGAGCACATGATCGCCAAGACCGTCTGCCGCCACGCCGTCAAAGCCAACGACCCCCTCGCCGGCCAGGAACTCGAGAACCTCGTGAACGACCTCCGCCGCTGCTCCATGCCCTACACCTGCCCCCACGGCCGCCCCACGCTCATCGAAATGAGCTTCCGCGATCTGGAGAAGAAATTTGGGCGGGTGCAGTAACCTCGGATCACGCCCCGAGCTTTTTGCGGATCCATTCCGGATCGCGCCGGAGATCAATCACGGCCAACTACCGCTCGATTTTCTTCCATTGTGTAGAAGATGCCGCAGGGGAAGACTTTGCTTAAAAGCCGATGATAATCCCGATACATTACGCGGTGGATACCGCCAAAAAGTCGCAGACTTTCAATGTCCGCGCGCAGGCAAGTTACGAAGCAATCGCCAAGCCCGCTTTCCTGAGCTTCGTAAAAAAGGAACCCATCGTTGAGGTCTTGAACGGCATCCTCAGAAATCTCGACCTTTGATCATGGTCTCCCGATGGTGCCCTTTACTGAATCCCCATCCAGAATCTGCGCCGCCCCTTCCCGCACCCTGGTGCGCCGTTTATCCAAAAGCTCCTTGAGCTGGGGAGACAATTCCAAGTGTTCAAACCGGTCCCGCATATCCACCCACAGCGCCTCCATGATTTGAATTTTCTCCGCCACCGGCATGGCTTTGATATCTTCCGCAGTCATGCTCCGACTTTACTTCCATCTTCAATGCCACGCCATTTATTTTGCGACCTGAACACTGAACACTGATCACTTCCTCCTCCCCAGCCACACCAATCCCCCAAATCCGCACGCCAGCAACGCCGTCACCACCCACGTGCCGCTGTGCAGCGAGGCGGGGAACAGCCACAGTCCCATCGCGCCCAGCAACGGCCCGGCGCAGTTGCCGCCGCCGATCGCCGCCTCGTGGATGCCGCCGTGCTCGCCCTTGGTTTCCGTCCCCACATCCATGGAATAATACAGCGACGAATAATAAATCAGTCCGATGGCGCAGCCGAAAACGATTTGCGCCGCGATCAACACCCACAACACCGGCGCCAGCAAGATGGCCGCGAATGAAACCACCATCGCCGCATACGAAACCGCCAGCCAGCCGAAGCGATAATGCCACCCCGGCCACAGCCACAACACCACAAATGCCGCCACGCGCGCGAAAAACCAGATCGAACACACGAAACCCGCCAGCTTCGTTCCCAGGTTCAGTTTGTTCGCGACGCCGGGAATCACCGGCAGCAACGCGTTGACCGCCACATACGCAAACGGGTTCGCCAGCCACGCCATTTTCAGGAACGCCTTCACGCGCGCGATGGGCCGCGGGTTCAACGCCGGTTCTCCGGTCGCAGTGACGGGTTGAATTATTTCCTGCGCTTGCGCCGCCGCGTGCGATTTCCTTTCCAGCCAGACCGTCAGCAGCAACTGGCACACGGTGATCCCGCCCGGCACGAGAAAGATGGACTGAAACCCGAATCGCTCCACCATCGCGCCGCCCGAGAAATACGCCACCGCCATGCAGCCGGCCCACACCAGATTGTAAATGCCGATCATCCGCTGCAACCGCGCGGGCGATTCGTGTTCGCTGACGATCGCTTCGAGGTTCGGCCACGTGAAGCACATGCCGAAGGTGCACACGCCCATGACCGTCAGTTGCGCCGGCAGGCCCGGCAGGGTGCTCCCCGCAAACAGGCTGACCGGCATCAGCACGTAGCCCACCTTCAAGGCCGCGAAGTAACCCTTCCTTTGTCCGTAACGTCCGCCGTAAATCGCGGCGACCATGTAAATGAATCCGCCGAACGCCGCGAGCAGCAGGTTATGCAGGTCCGTGAACCCAAATTTCTCCTTCGTGTAAAAATAGAAGTAAAAGAAATAGAACGTCAACGCCAGGGCGTTGAGCCCTTCGAGCACGAACGCGCCGAGTTTGACGCTCCGGGGATACATGGGTCAGGCGCGGATTTCCTCCAGCGCCTTGAGACAATACCATTTCACCGCGTCGGACATCGGCGGCGTCAACGTGTCCAGTTCCGCCGCCGTGCACCAGCGGATGTCGTGATGTTCCTCGGCGGCCAGCGCCAGCGCGCCGTTGCGCGGGCGCGCCCAGTAAATCATTCCGATGTGCTCATGCGTGTCCGTGATGCGATGGATGTCCAGAAAGCGCGGCGCAATCAACGCGCGCGTGCCGGGGCCGGTGGTGGGCGGACGCTCGCCGATGAGTTCCACCTCGAAGCCGCTTTCCTCCTTCGCCTCGCGCAACGCCGCGATCTCCGGATCTTCATCCAGCTCGATGTGCCCGCCCAACGGCAGCCACTTGTCCAGCTTGCGATGATGAATCAGCAGGATTTTGCCCTGCTGCACTACGAAGATCGCCACCGTGAAATCAATTTTCTCGTGTATGTGCGCCATACGCGCGCGAACTGTGGCCCCTGGCGCACGGGGCGTCAATGGTGGGCCTTTTCTGCCCGGCAAGGCGAATTCGGAGTCCTGACTTCAGCCGGCCGCGCCGTTGCAGTTCGAAGCGCAGGGGGCCTTCGATCGTTTGCTGGCCATTGAAGCGGCGTCGCAGTGTGTTGGGAAAAATGCCAGGCGACGACGCCAAGGAGGTTAGGGTGGGGAACCCTAGAAGAAACGTACGCCGCCCGGCAATCTTCAGAAAAGCAGATTTTCCCACCAATTGCAAGTACCATAATTTCCCATAATTTTCACGGACGCAAACCTTCGTCGAGCTCGGCGGATAGGAAAATGGGACGTCAACCGAATGGGTAGCGAGGTCTGGCCCCTGCGGGGGGTGCGGAGGTCTTTGCGGGGCTCGGCCTCGAATTTTGACCGAAAAACCTCCCCATTCACCCTGCGAAAACAAGAGGGAAAAATATTTTCAAAAAGTAGTTGACTGTTTAGTCAAATGCGCTATTGTGCCATCCATGCCCGCCACAACGGCGGGCGCGAGTCGAAGAAAAAACAAACTTATGGGCCGTGTGAGCGACAGCAAAGCGAAGTTGATGGATGCCGTGATCGAGCTCCTTTGGACGGGCTCCTACGGCAGCACCACCATCGACGACATCTGCGCCAAGGCCGGCGTCCGCAAGGGCAGTTTCTATTACTTCTTCGATTCCAAGGCCGAACTGGCCGTCGAAGCCTTGGATGCCGAATGGGGAAAGCGCCGTCCCGAGCTGGACGCGATTTTCTCGTCCACCGTCCCGCCCATCGAGCGATTGATGCGCTATTGCGATTTTGGCTATAAATTCCAGAGCGAACGCAAGTGCCAGTGCGGCTGCGTGTTAGGTTGTCCCCTGTTCTCCCTTGGCGCCGAAGTCAGCACGAGGGAAGATCGCCTGCAAAAGAAAATCCAAGGGATTCTGGCCCAGAAGAAAAAGTATCTGGAAACGGCCATCCGCGACGCCCATGCGGCCGGCCTGATTCACGCGCCAGACGCCGCCTGCAAGGCCCACATGTTGCATGTCTATTATCAGGGCCTGCTCACCGAGGCGCGCATCCAGAATGACCTGGCCGTGCTGGGTGAAGCGAAGCGCGGCACGCTGGAATTGCTGGGCGTAAAATCGGCGGAAGTCGTTCCAGTTTAAATTTTTTTAGCATAATATTTGACTAGATAGACAACTATTAACGAATCGTACATGAAACCTGAAATCAATAGAATCACTAATCAGCCCGCGACCCACAATCGCCTCGCCCCTCGCGGAAATCATCACCTCGCCCAGGCCCGCCGCGCCGTTGCCGAGCAGTTCCAGAACGAGTTGCCGGACAAGCATTTGTTGCATCTCGTCTTGAACGAAGCCGAGGCACTGGCCTGGCAGACAGGCGTGCCGCACCTCGTTTTCCCGGCGCTCGCGTTGGAAAAAGTCCACGCCCTCGCCGAATGGCAGGCGCGGCAGGAAGCCATCCGCCGCCGCAACGAACTGGCCTTTGCCGCCTGACGCGCTGGCGCATTTCAACCAAACCCAAACCACGAAATCTTTGAAGCATATGACACAGAAACTTTTTGTCTCCATCACGGCCGGGGCGCTCGCCCTGGGCGCAGTCGCATTGTCCACGGGTTGCACCCAGACGGAGGCGCAATCGCAACAATCAGCGCCGCCCCCGCCAACGGTCACCGTCGCGCCGGTCGAGCAACGCCAGATTGTCGAGTGGGATGAATTCAGCGGGCGGACCGAGGCGGTCGAAATGGTGGATGTGCGGCCGCGCGTTTCGGGCCACATCCAGGAAGTGCGTTTCCAGGCGGGGCAACTGGTGAAGAAGGGCGACGTGCTCTTCGTCATCGACCCGCGCTGGCACAAGGCGGAATTCGACAAACGCCAGGCGGAGTTCGAGCAGGCGAAGGTGCGCGTGGAAAACGCGGAGCGCGAAGCCAGGCGCAGCGCGCAGTTGCTGGCGAAGAACGCCATCTCGACGGAGGAAGGCGAGGCGCGCGTGTCGCGGTTCCAGGAGGCGAAGGCGGCGTTGCTCGCGGCGGAAGCGGCGCGAGACGCGGCCAAGCTGGACCTGGAATACACGGAGATTCGCGCGCCGATCAACGGCCGCGTGAGCCGCGCGTTTCTGACGGAAGGCAATTACGTCAGCGGCGTCGCGGCCGGGGCGTCGTTGCTGACGACGCTGGTGTCGGTGGACCCGATTTATGTGTATGCGGACATCGACGAGAATTCGCTGCTGAAGTTCAACGCGCTGGCGCGCACGCAGAAGCTCGAAGGGCGCGGCGACGGCCGCGTGCCGGTGGAATTGCAGTTGGGCGACGACGAAGGGTTTCCGCATCGCGGATACATCGAGTCGTTTGACAACCGCGTGGACGCGAACACCGGGAGCATCCTGTTGCGCACGGTGTTTCCGAATGCGGACGGACGGATCGTGCCGGGATTGTTCTCGCGCATCCGCGTGCCCTTGAGCGAGCGCTACGCGGCGTTGCTCGTGGAGGAACACGCCATCGGCACGGACCAGGGGCAGAAATTTGTGCTGACGTTGACGAGCACGAACACGGTGGCGTATCGGCCGGTGAAGCTGGGGCCAATCGTGGACGGGAAACGCATCGTGCGGGCCGGCCTGGAACCGGGGGAACAAATCGTCGTCAACGGCCTTCAGCGTGTGCGTCCCGGGATGCCGGTGACGCCGCAGGAGGCCGTGGCGACGAACGCGGGTGTGTCGCCGGCGCAGGTGGCGCGGAGGTAAATCCGAAGGGCGAATGACGAAAGAAAGCCGCAGACATGAATGGAAACGAACATAGATTCGCGAAGCGCCGGGTGGCGGGCAGGGCGTCGGATTTAACCACCCCTCACCCTCGGTCCCTCTCCCCGTTGAGGGGAGAGGGAGGATTCGCGCCGCGCGCAAGATGAAGTAACGCGGTGAGAACGCGCGTTCACTCAAACAATTTTTTTCAACCAACCAACGACTATGAAATTCACGCACTTTTTTATCCGGCGCCCGATTTTTGCGGGTGTGCTGTCGATCATCATCTTCCTCATGGGCTTGATTGCGATGTGGCAGTTGCCCATCAGCGAGTATCCGGAGGTGGTGCCGCCGACGATTGTGGTGCAGGCGTCGTATCCGGGCGCGAACCCGAAGACGATCGCCGAGACGGTGGCCGCGCCGCTGGAGCAGGCGATCAACGGCGTCGAGAATTCGTTGTACATGTTCTCGCAATCCACGAGCGACGGTGTGATGGCGTTGACGGTGACGTTCAAGCTCGGCACGGACGTCGATGATGCGCAGGTGCAAGTGCAGAACCGCGTGTCGCAGGCGTTGCCGAAGTTGCCGGAGGAAGTGCGGCGCCTGGGCGTGACGACAACGAAGCAATCGCCCGACCTCACGATGGTGGTGCATCTGTTCTCGCCGAATGATCGCTACGATGACATTTACATCCGCAATTACGCGACGTTGCAGGTGAAGGACGTGCTGGCGCGCATCCCGGGCGCAGGCTCGGTGCAGGTGTTCGGCTCGGGCGATTACGCGATGCGCGTGTGGCTGGACCCGGACAAGGTCGCCGCGCGCAACATGACGGCCAGCGATGTCGTGGCCGCGATTCGCGAGCAAAACGTGCAGGTGGCCGCAGGCGCGGTGGGCCAGCCGCCGGTGGCCAGCCCGGTGACCCTGGAATTGCAGATCAACGCGAAGGGCCGCCTGCTCGACACCGAGGAGTTCGGCAACATCATCGTGAAGACAGGGCCGAACGGCGAGAAGACGCTGCTCAAGGACGTGGCGCGGCTGGAACTGGGCGCGTCGGGTTACTCGCTGCGTTCGCTGCTCAACAACAAGGCCGCGGTGGCGCTGCCGATCTTCCAATTGCCCGGCGCGAACGCCATCCGGTTGTCCGACGACGTGCGCGCCACGATGGAAGAATTGAAGAAGAATTTCCCCGAGGGCATCGATTACTCGGTGGTGTATGACCCGACGGTGTTTGTGCGCGGCTCGATCAAGGCGGTGGTGAAGACACTGGTCGAAGCGATCGCGCTGGTGGTGATTGTGGTGGTGCTGTTCCTCCAGACGTGGCGCGCGTCCATCATTCCGCTGGCGGCGGTGCCCGTGTCGTTGATCGGGACATTCGCGGCGATGCTCGCGCTGGGGTTCAGCATCAACATGCTCACGCTGTTCGGGCTGGTGCTGGCCATCGGCATCGTGGTGGATGACGCGATCGTCGTCGTGGAAAACGTGGAGCGCAATATCGCGCTGGGCTTTTCGCCGGTGGAAGCCACGAAGCGCGCGATGAACGAAGTGACAGGACCGATCATCGCGATTGCGCTGGTGTTGTGCGCGGTGTTCATCCCGACGGCGTTCATCAGCGGCTTGAGCGGCCAGTTCTACAAGCAGTTCGCCATCACGATTGCGATTTCGACGATCATCTCGGCGTTCAACTCGCTGACGTTGTCGCCGGCGTTGAGCGCGGTGTTGTTGCGGCCGCACGATGCGAAGAAGGATTTTCTTTCGCGCATGATGGAAGTGTTGCTCGGCTGGTTCTTCCGCCCGTTCAACCGCCTGTTCACGTGGTCGGGCAACAATTACGCCGCCAGCGTGGCGGGCATGATCCGCAAGAGCGCCATCGTGCTGGTGTTGTACGGCGGGCTGGTGTTCCTCACGGGCTGGAGTTTCAACCAGGTGCCCACGGGCTTCGTGCCGGGACAGGACAAACAATACCTCGTGGCGTTCACGCAATTGCCGGATGGCGCGTCGCTGGACCGCACGGAAGCGGTGATTCGCAAGATGTCGGAGATCGGGCTGAAACAACCGGGCGTGCAAGACGCTGTGGCGTTCCCCGGATTGAGCATCAACGGATTCAGCGTCAGCGCGAACTCGGGCATTGTGTTCTTCTGTCTCACGCCGTTCGAGGACCGCAAGTCGCCGGAATTGAGCGGGCCAGCCATCGCGCAGGCGCTCAACCAGCAATTCAGCGGCATCCAGGAAGCGTTCGTGCTGACCGTGCCGCCACCGGCGGTCAACGGTCTGGGCACCGTGGGCGGGTTCAAACTTTACGTGGAAGATCGCGCGGGATTGGGCCACGACGCGTTGTTCCAGAACATCCGCGGGTTGATGGGGCAGGCTTCGCAGACGCCAGGCCTCGAGGGCGTGTTTTCGACGTTCACCGTGAACGTGCCGCAGCTCGACGCGGACATTGATCGTGTGAAAGCCAAGGCGCAGGGCGTGCCGCTGCAGAACTTGTTCGAGACGATGCAGGTGTATCTCGGCTCGCTTTATGTGAACGACTTCAATCTGTTCGGCCGCACCTACCAGGTCATCGCGCAGGCGGACTCGCAGTTCCGCAACCGGCCCGATGACATCACGCGACTGAAAACTCGCAACGCGCAGGGCCAGATGGTGCCGCTCGGCACTCTCGTGAAGGTGAAGGAATCGTACGGGCCTGAACGCGCGATGCGTTACAACGGTTATCCCGCGGCGGAACTCATGGGCGCGCCCGCGCCGGGCTTCAGCTCGGGCCAGGCCGAGGCGATTGCCGCGAAGATCGCGAGTGAAAATCTGCCCAAGGGCATGGCCTTCGAATGGACCGACCTGACGTATCAACGCATCCTCGCGGGCAACACTGCCGCTTATATCTATCCGCTCTGCATCCTGCTGGTATTCCTGGTGCTCGCGGCGCAATACGAGAGTTTCCGCCTGCCGCTGGCGATCATTCTCGTCGTGCCGTTGTGTTTGCTCTTCGCGCTGGCGGGTGTGTGGTTCGTCGGCAGCGACAACAATGTGTTCACGCAAATCGGATTGATCGTGCTGGTGGGCCTGGCGTGCAAAAACGCGATTCTCATCGTCGAATTCGCCAAGCACAAACAGGACGAAGGCATGTCGCCCATGGAAGCGGCGGTCGAAGCGGCGCGGTTGCGCTTGCGCCCGATTCTGATGACGTCGATTGCGTTCATCGCGGGCGTGTATCCGCTGGTCAGCTCGACGGGCGCGGGCGCCGAGATGCGCCGCGCGATGGGCATCGCGGTGTTCAGCGGGATGATTGGCGTCACGTTGTTCGGCCTGCTGTTGACTCCGGTCTTTTATGTGGCGCTGATGAAACTCGGGCGGAAGAAAGACGCGGCTCCAGCGCCGGAATCGCATGGCCCCGCGCTCGGTGGCGTCGCTACCGGAACGGCGGCGATGTTGTTGCTCGCCGCGACGTTGAGTGCGAATGCCGCCGTTGGCCCGGATTATCAGCGCCCGACGAATTCCGTGCCCGGCACCTACAAATCGGCGGAGCTGGGCCAATGGAAGGAAGGCGAACCATTGGACCACGTGCCCAAGGGCGCGTGGTGGAAGGTGTTTGGCGACGCGACGCTGGATGACTTGCAGCAGCAGGCCGTCATCGCCAACCAGGACCTCCAGGCCGCCGTGGCACGCGTGGACCAGGCGCGGGCGACCGCCCGCGTGTCGCGCAGTGAGTTGTTGCCGCGTTTGGACCTGGACCCAAGCTGGCGGCGCGAGCGTTATTCGCCCAACCAGGTGCCGAGCTTCGGCGCGGTGACCACGGACACCTTCCGCGCGCCCCTCGACTTGAGTTACGAAATTGATCTATGGGGCCGTGTGCGCCGCGGATTCGAGGGCGCGCGCGCCGAGGCCGCCGCCAGCGTGGCGGCGTTTCACAATCTGCTGCTGACATTGCAGGCGGATGTGGCGCAAAATTATTTCCTGCTCCGCTCGCTGGATGCCGAGGTGGCGTCGTTGCGCAGCACGGTGGGTTTGCGGAAAGAACAGGTGCAACTGGTGCGCAGCCGCTTCGAAGGCGGCATCGGCAATGAACTGGACATCGCCCGCGCCGAAACGGAACTGGCGACCACCGAGGCGGAACTGGCCGCGCTGGCCAAGCGCCGCGCCGAACTCGAGAACGCGCTCGCCATCCTGGTCGGCGCGAACCCGGCGACGTTCAAGCTCGCCGCACTCGACGCGAACTGGAATCCGCAACCGCCATCTATTCCCGCCGGCCTGCCCGCCGCGCTGCTCGAACGCCGGCCGGACGTTGCCGAAGCCGAGCGCCAGCTCGCCGCGGCCAACGCGCGCATCGGCGTGGCCAAGGCGGCGTTCTTTCCGTCGCTGCGCCTGACTGGTTCCGGCGGTTACGTCAGCGCCGAGGTGGACAACCTGTTCAACTGGGACAGCCGCATCTGGTCGATTGGCCCGAGCATCTCGCTGCCCATCTTCGCGGGCGGACGCAACCGCGCGAATCACAAGCGCGCCCAGGCCGCGTTCGTGGAAAGCGTGGCCCGCTATCGTCAGCGCGTGCTGGTGGCGTTCGGTGAAGTGGAGAACAGCCTCGCGGGCATTCATCATTTGTCGAACCAGGCCGTGGCGCAGGACCGCGCCGTGGCCAATGCGCGCCGCGCCGCCGAACTGGCGTCGGACCGTTATCGCGCCGGAATCGTGAGCTACCTCGAGGTGGTGGATGCCAACCGCGCCGCGCTGCAAACCGAACGCGCCAGCGCGCAACTCGCCGGCCAGCGGCTGATCACCACGGTGCAGCTCGTCAAAGCACTCGGCGGCGGGTGGATGGAGGCGGAGTTGTATGTGCAGCGATGAAAAACATAGTATTCAGTAAACAGTGTTCAGTATTCAGTTTCGATCATCGCGCCGGCCACGCTGCCTGCCACAAGCTGAAGCTTGAACTCCAAACTGGAGCAAGACACGCGCTGGGGGAATTCCCGAGGGCGCGCGATGACCGTGGAGTGATTCCACGCGCTTGGTCGCACTTGTTGGGAGTTCACGCTTCAGCGTGTGGAGTGACGCACCGTTCGCACCAAGAGGGAACCTTGTCTCACACCGCAAGAGCAACGGAATGACGATTGCGCGCAACACACAGCCACGCTGCCTGCAACAAGCTGAAGCTTGAACTCCAAACTGGAGCAAGACACGCGCTGGGGAATTCCCGAGGGCGCGCGATGACCGTGGAGTGATTCCAGGCGCTTTGGTCGCACTTGTTGGGAGTTCACGCTTCAGCGTGTGGAGTGACCTTTTTGACGCATTTGACAACCGCCGAACTCAGCGGACGTTCAGCGGTCGGAAGTGATTTTGTTATGGGCCGATATTCGGAACGTTCGTTGCTGCTGTTGCTGGCGGGAGTGCAGTTCACGCACATCATGGATTTCATGATCATGATGCCGCTGGGACCGCAGCTCATGCGCGAGTTGCACCTCGGGCCGGGCCAGTTCAGTGCGCTGGTGGCCACCTACACCATCAGCTCGGGCATCGTGGGGCTGCTGGCCGCGCCATTCATCGACCGCTTCGACCGACGCACGCTGCTGTTGTGGCTGTATGCCGGCTTCACGGTGGCCACCCTGGGCTGCGCGCTGGCGCACGACACGCCGACGCTGCTGGCGGCGCGCGCGTTGAGCGGGGCGTTTGGCGGTGTGTCCGCCGCGCTGGTGATGGCCATCATCAGCGATGTGGTGCCGGCGGAACGGCGCGCCACGAGCATCGGAATAGTGATGACGGCGTTTTCCGCCGCGGCGGCGTTGGGCGTGCCGTTCGGATTGTATCTGGCGCAACGTTTCAAATGGGAAGCGCCCTTCTTCATGCTCGCGGGCATCGCGGCCGTGATGTGGCTGCTGGCGTTCAAGGTGCTGCCGCCCGTGCGCGGGCACCTGGCCGAAAATGGCGGCGGCCGGCTCACGGCGTTTGTTGAATTGTTGCGCGATGCCAACGCGGGACGGGCGCTGTTGTTCATGGCGGCGATGGTGTTCGGCCATTTCACCATCATCCCGTTGTTGTCGCCGCATCTGGTGCTCAATGTGGGATTGCCGGAGAATTATCTGCCGGTCGTCTATTTCATCGGCGGCGGGCTCACGGTGTTCACCGCGCCGCGCGTGGGACGCCTGGCGGATTCGCTGGGACACTTCCGCGTGTATGGCGCGCTGGTGGCCGTGGCCTCGGTTGTCATCCTGGCGATCACGCACGCCGGGCGCCTGCCGATCTGGACCGTGCTGGCGTTGTCAGGATTGTTTTTCATTTTCGGCAGCGGTCGTTTTGTGCCTGGGCAGGCGATCATGTCGCTGGCGGTGCCCGCCTCGCGCCGGGGCGCATTCATGAGCCTGACCAATTGCGCGCGCGACCTGGCGTCAGGATTTTCGTCGAGCGTGGGCGGCTGGATTGTGGTCAAAGGGCCGGCGGGGCAATTGTTGAACATGCACTGGCTCGGCTGGCTGGCCGTGACGGTCGGCCTTATCAGCCTCTGGCTGGGCCATGGTGTGCGGGTGAATGAAGCGGGAGTGGCACCGCGCGCGCCGGGGCGTGAAGAACACGAGAGCGTTGCCGCGGAAGAGGCGCGGCAGGAGTAGGCGTGTGATTCGCGCAAAGAAGGGGGCGACCATCCGCAGCCCGAAGGGCGAAAGAAAACAGCCTGCGATTCATCGCTGGGTTTTCGGCGTGAAAAGCAAACTTGTCGCTGGTGGGAATAAAATCAGACCCTCGTTACCTCGGCTGCGACAAAGCGGTGTGGTCAGACACCGCGCCGGGCCATCCATTGTTGGAGGAGCAGTTCCGCCAGCACCAGGCCGAGGACGACCCAGAAGAGGGGACGCCAGATTTCGCGGCCGAAACGGCGGGTGCGGTCCAGCTCCTGATACTCCTTCAACGACTTCACCAGTGGCGCGTCCATCGACTTGGCCACAGCCTGTTTCTCGGTGTCGCTCAGTTGCTGGAGGTTGGATTCCTCGCGCGTGGTGTTGACGACGTAGTGCGACGAAACACCGTCGGGGCCGGTCAGCATGTAAAGGCCGGGGCGGCGGGTGTCGGTGAATTCGACGAGGCTGCGCGCACCTTTGCCGACGATGGGCAGTTCGTGCCGCCGGCCCACCGGGTCCAGCAGCGTAGCGCGTTTGCCAGCGTCCTTTTGCTCGTAGAACGCGGTGATGGATTTCCCAACCTCGATGTTGCGTGGGGGCGAGACACTGGAAGCGAGATAGACGGCGAGCCGCTGCATCAGCGGCAGGTAAAACGGGCGCAACGGCAGGTTGCTCCAGTCCGCATCGCACGGAATGGCGCATTGAATGACGCGGCCGTCGCCGACCTTCTTTTCGACAAGGAACGGGTCGCCGGAATCGAAGCGCGCCAGGACGGACGTGGCGGGGTCGTTGGCTTTTTCCTTGGAGCGATACCACAAGGTGATTTCGGCATCGGCGAGGTTGCCGTTGCGCGGGTTGTTGAACATCTCGAGCGCGGGATGGGTGAACGGCTGCGTCAAAATCTTGGTGCGCGCGGCGCTCTGGCCCAACCCGCCACCCACCGAGGCCAACGGCAACGGCAAGAGGCCATTGTCCGCCGCAAGCACGCGATTGTAATAGTCCGTGTTGATGCGGTCTCCGGGGAATACGAGCAAGCCGCCGCCGTTGTTGACGAAGCTTTGCAGCATCTTGAATTGCTGGTCGTTCAACTCGCGCACATTAGCCAGCACCACGGCGCGCGCGCGGCCCAGCACCTCGGGCTTCAGGTCCTTCAACTCGATGACGAGCGTCTTGATGAGGTCGGTCAGGTCCTTGGTCTTGGCGATGCCGAACGGTTGGAGCGCGATCTCCAGAAAATCGGTTTCGCCCTTAAGCGGCTGGTTGCTGGGGTCGCCGTTGATGAGCAGCACGGGCACACGGTCCCAGACGGGGATGCTGGCCTGGAACGAATTGTCGGCCTTCAAGGTGTCGGCGTCGGTGGCCACTTCAATCACATGCGAGCCCGCGGCATCAAACGTGTGCGTGAACAGCACCTGTTGCTGTTCCTGCGGGCCCAGGCTGATTTGCGATGCGCCCTTCTCCGAGCCATCGACGCGGAAATAGACCTTGAGGTCGGGATAATTGCGGTAGCCGAAATTGCGCAGATTGGCGCGCACCTGCAACGGCTGGCCGACGCCCAGCACGAGGCGCGAGTAATCGAGGCTTTCGATGCAGACGTTCTCGCGGCCTTCGGCGCCGATGTGAACGAGCGTCAACTGCGCGGGCACGGCCATTTTGTCGAACAATTCCTTGGTGCGCATGCGGGCGGGCGCGTCGTCTTCGGACCAACTGATTTTTTGGAAATCGCTGATGACGACCATTTCGCGGTAAGTGTGTTGCATGCGCGAGATGGTGCTGATGCCCAGTTCCATCGCGGCGGGCACGGAGGCGCGCCCGTAACCGGCATCGAGCGCCATGAGTTCCTTGTTCAGGCGTGAGAGATCGAACGCGGGCGTCTCCAGCAAGGGTGTGGCGCCGCCGGCCATGAGGATGACGCTCGCATCGGAGCCGCGCGAAAGTTTGTCGATGATGGTGGCGGTGGTTTCGCGGGCCTGGGTGAAATTGCCGTTGGCGCGTCCGCCGTAGTCCATCGAGTAACTGTTGTCGAGCAACACCACGAGCGAGGTCTTGGTGGCGCCCACGAGCGAGGAAAGACCGGTGATGACGGGCCGCGCCATCGAGAGCGCAAGGATGCCGAGAATCAGGCAGCGAATGAGCAGCAGCAGCAATTGCTCGAGTTGCAGGCGGCGGCGCTGCTGCTGCAACGCGACGTCCAGGAAATGCATCGCGCCCCATTTGACGACGCGATAGCGGAAGCGGTTGAGCAAATGGATGATGATGGGAATGCTCGCCGCCGCGACGCCGCCGAGAAGTATGGCATTGAGGAATGTCATGCGCCAAAGCTCCCCACAGGTTCAGAAAAAAAACCGATTGAATTCTTGGGCGTCGTCCTCGGTTGGATTGATTCGATGAGCCAAAAGGTTTGGAGTCCCGCCTTCAGGCGGTTGGGCGTGACAGCGACAACACGCGGGGAATGTTCCACGGTTCCTGGATCGCCACGCCGGGCCGGCTGAAGCCGGGACTCCGAACCGATGGGCGCCGCGCGAATGGAGCTGTCCGAAAATCCGGCGTGTTGATTGCAAGCCACGCGCTGCGGCTGGGGACAGCCGCGCTCCGAAGATATCGGAAAAAGTGTCTTCATGCGCGTCCAAGCCGGCGGGTCAGGTATTGCGCCAGCGCCTCGGCGTAGGGTTTGTCCGTCGGCATCAGGACCAGGTCGATGTGATGCCGATGGCAGCCGGCGGTGAGTTCCTTCTGGAATTTCTGGAGGTTTTCCAGATACGCCGCGCGAAATTGCGCCGGGTCAATCATGCGATGCACGCCCTCGACTTCGAGCGATTCAAAACGCGTCCATTGCCGGAACGGAAAATCCAGTTCATCGCGGTCCATGATCTGGAACAGCAGAATTTCGTGGCGCGCGAAGCGGAAGTGCGCGAGCGCGGAAATGAGGTCCTTCACGTCGCCGAAACAATCCGAGATGATGATCAGCAACCCGCGCCGGTGGATGCGCGGCACGAGCGTCTGGAACACGGGACCCAGTTCCGTTTCGCCGCCGGGTTCCACGCCCTGCAATTCGTCGAGCAACACGCGCAGGTGTCCCACCCCGCTGTGCGGCGGAATGTAGCGGCGCAGCTTGGAATCGAACGTCACGAGCCCCACGCTGTCGCGCTGCTGCATCATGAGATACGCAAGCGACGCCGCGAGGCGGACCGAGTATTGATGCTTGGTGACCTTGCCTTCGCCGCCGTAAGCCATCGAGCCGCTCAGGTCCAGCAGGATGGTCGAGCGCAGGTTCGTTTCTTCCTCGAACTCGCGCACGTAAAAGCGGTCGGTCTTGCCAAACACCTTCCAGTCGAGCCGGCGGATTTCATCGCCCTGCACATACTGGCGATGCTGCGCGAACTCGACGCTGAAGCCCTTGTGCGGCGACTTGTGCAGACCGGAGAAAAACCCCTCGACCACCAGGCGCGCGACGACTTGCAGATTGGAAATCTTCTGCAGCTCGGCGGGACTCAGGAGGTCAGCGACGTGGGCCATGGGTGGAGGTTAAGCCCAAGGTGGAAGGCAACTCAAATACGGAAGGCAATGGATGGACGACGAACAGGAAGTTTGGGTTACGCGGCCTTCTTCTTCTTGACCACATAGGACACAACACGATGGCCAGATTTGGATTGTCTCTTGCGCGCATCTTGCATGATCGCGGCAACGTCATAGCCAAACTTCGCCGCCTGCTTCTGACGTATTTTCTGCACCTCTTCGACGATGTGGTCTTTCATAATGTTATTCTCTCATTAACTCTTCCGGTGTGCAAATGACCGGGCAAGCAAATCCTTGGTCGCTACAAATGCGTTCAATATCCGCAATGATGGCTGCGTTATTAATGTGAGTGCAATTCCACGTGAGCAGAAAGTGCATGCCGTGAACGGCCGCTATTGCGATGTGCGCTGCATCTTTGGCGGCCTTCGGTGGAAGGGTGGCCGGTGTCTGGAGTTTGGCAGCCAACGCAACGGCTTCATCTGTCACGTCCAACAAAGGAAAATCTGCCAGGACCGCCAAACGTTCCTTCGCCGCAGCCTTGTCGCCATCCGCGGCTTCATCCAAAACAAGCTGCGAAATATGGATGTCGAAGTGGGACTTCCGGGTGCGCCACCATTCTTCAGTAACTTGCTGATGGCCGGCCACAATCAGATCACGACTGGGCCACGCCGTCAGATAGCTCGGGATGGTCGTTTCCAGGTAGAGCTTGGGCTTCATGCGCTCATAACACCGTCTTGGCTTCGCCGCGCGGCGTCGCTTCGAGGATGCGGCGGACGATTTCGTCCACGCCGATGCCTTCCGCCTCCGCGTTGAACGTGGGCACGATGCGATGCCGCAGCACCGGATACGCCAGCGCTTCGACGTCATCGAGCGTGACGTGAAAACGCCCGCGCAGGATGGCGCGCACCTTGCCGCCGAGCACCAGTTGCTGACACGCGCGCGGACCCGGCCCCCACGCGATCAATTCCTTCGTGAAGCCGAGCGCATCCGCGCTGTTGGGCCGGCTCTTGCGCACGAGGTCCAGCACGAATTCCATCACATGGTCCGGCACGGGCACGCGGCGCACGATTTCCTGGCATTGGATGACTTCCTCGCCGGTGATGACGGGATCGATCTTCGCGCTGTAAGC
The DNA here is from genome assembly GCA_040754875.1 of Verrucomicrobiota bacterium. Lineage (GTDB taxonomy): Bacteria > Verrucomicrobiota > Verrucomicrobiia > Limisphaerales > JBFMBT01 > JBFMBT01. The sequence continues at coordinate 27,252 of JBFMBT010000034.1, forward strand.
GCTGGTGGTGCGCTGAATGATGGCGCGTTCCTGCTCGCGCTCGGGATAATCCACCTTCACATGGAAAATGAAGCGGTCCTTCTGCGCCTCGGGCAACGGATAAGTGCCTTCCTGCTCGACGGGATTCTGCGTGGCCAGCACGAAGAACGGTTCCTCCAGGCGGAACGTCTGCCCGCCCACGGTGACGGAATGTTCCTGCATGGCCTCGAGCAAGGCGGCCTGCGTCTTGGGGGGCGAACGGTTGATTTCATCCGCCAGAATCATCTGCGCGAAGATGGGGCCTTTGAGGAAAACGAGATTGCGCCGCCCGGTGACCGGGTCTTCCTGAATGACGTCCGTGCCGGTGATATCGGCAGGCATCAGATCCGGCGTGAATTGCACGCGGCGGAAGGAGAAATGCATCGCCTCGGCGAGGCTGCGCACCATGAAGGTCTTCGCCAGGCCGGGCACGCCCTCAAGCAAACAATGGCTGCGCGCAAAAATCGCGATGATGAGCTGCTCGATGACTTCGTCCTGCCCGACGATGTTCTTGGCGACTTCCTGGCGGATCTTCTGCGCGGCGCTGGTGAGGCGCGCGGCGAGCTTGGCGTCCTCGGGGCGCATGTCGCCCGTGGCCGGCTCAGGGGCGGCCTCCACCGACGAAACAACGCGCGCGTTGAAGTTCGCGGCGGCGGCGCTGTCGTTGCCCGCGGGTTCGGGCACGGTAATGTCGTTGTTACAGGAAGGGCAGGTGAGTTTTTTGCCCGCGCCGACGGAGTCCACCGCCAGGTCCTGGCGGCAGATCGGGCATTTAAAGAGCACGTCCATGCTTAATGTGTTTGTCCACTGGTTTGCGACCGCGCCAAGGCGGAGCGGGAACAGGGTTTATCTCGTTCAAAATAGCATATTTACCGACCCTCGCCAGACACGAGCCTGCTGCCAAAAGGCCGTGGGGAGGCGCACAACCGGGGTCAGTTTTGCGCTCACTATTTGGAACGGCTGCGGAGGTGTCAAGCGGATGTGGGCGAATGAAGAACGCGCCGCGTGATGCGCGACGCGTCGGAGAGGGGCGCGGGCGGGTGCGGCGCGGAGGTTGTAAAATGCGCGTGGCGGTTGATGCGTTCAACTTCGTTGCCGGAGCAACTGGTGATGCGCCTTTTTCACGACCCAACCGTTGCGTTCGAGGGCGTCGCGCGCGCGGCCGGCATCCGCGCCGGTGAGTTGCTGGAGGATGCGCACGGCGCGGTCGCGGAGCTTGGAATTGTTCGGATTCAAATCGACCATGAGATTCCCAATCACCTTGCCGATGCGGACCATCGCCAGCGTGGTGAAGATGTTCAGAATCAACTTGGTGGCCGTGCCGGCCTTGAGGCGCGTGGACCCGGTAAGTATCTCCGGGCCAAGGTTCGGCGCGATGACCAGATCGGGGCGATGTTCGCGGGCGATTTCCAAGGAGGGATTGAAGCAAAGCAGAATGGTGGTGGCGCGGCGGCGGCGGGCCTCGGCGAGGGCACCCCAAACGAAGGGGGTGCGGCCGCTGGCGGCGATACCGACGAGCACGTCCTTGCCATTGACGTCGCGGAAGGCCACCGCACGCGCGCCTGCATCTGCCTCATCTTCAGCACCTTCCACGGCGGACCAGATGGCGCGCTGGCCGCCGGCGATGATGCCTTGGACCATGTCCGGCGGGGTGCGGAAGGTGGGCGGGCACTCGCTGGCATCGAGGATGCCGAGGCGGCCGCTGGTGCCCGCGCCGACGTAGAACAACCGCCCGCCGCGCTGGAAGGCGCGGGTAATGCGCGCGACGGCCCATTCAATTTTATCGCGCTCGGCTTGAAGGATTTGCGGGATCTGCGCGTCCTCGGCGAGCATCAAGGTGACGGCGTCGCGCAATGGCAATTTGTCGAGATTGACCGATTTGGGGTTGCGCTGTTCGGTGGGGGACAGCGCGAGGGATTGGGCGGTCTCGAAAGGATAAGGCGCGCGACGGAGTGTGCGTCCGCTGCCGAACGGTGGCCGAGCCGTTGCGCGAGTTGGCCGAACCGTGGCGCGGTTTGACGCGGGGGTTGCGTGGGCCTGTCGCGCAAGCGCGATGGCACCCCACACACCGGAGCGCGCAAGACTATTGACGCTGGCCCGCGGCCAGATGTTCAAAAGTTTCTCGCGCACCCGGGCGGCAAACTTCGGCTGCTTGAGCAACACGCTCCCGGCGAAAATGAATTGCACGCCCGCGCCCTTCTTCACCAGCCGCGCGGCGCAACCGGCGGCGTCCTTCGCCAGACTGTGCGCGGCGCCTTCCAAAATATCGCGCGCAATTTCATCCCGCTGCGCGGCGGCGGCAAAAACTTCGACGGCGAGCGCCGCGATTTCAGTTTTCCCGGCGGATTGCGCCCAGCCGATGAGGTCGTTCGGTTCGTTGAGTTGCAGCGTCTGGAGGATGCGGCGGCCGAGGAGCGACCATTCGCCGTCGCGATCATAATAATAGACGCAAGCCTTGAGCGCGCGCATGCCGATTTCGTAACCGCTGCCTTTGTCGCCGAGAATGTGGCCCCAACCGCCGAACTTGAACGTCTTGCCTTCCGGCGTGCGGCCGAAACAACACGAGCCGGTGCCGCTCAACACGAGCACGCGCGGGAGCGGTTTGGCGCCGGCTTCGTCGTCGGCGAGCAAGGCGGTCTCCAGATCATTCGTCGCGACACACGGAATGTTCGGCCAGACCCTGGCGGCGGCGCGGCGGATGCGTTCCCAATCGGCCGGAGTGCGCGCGCCGGCCATGCCGATCGCCAATGCGTCGGGCCGGAAACCGGGCGGCTTGAGCGAGCGCAAATGACGCACGAGCTGCGCGTCGTTGAGCAATCGCAGGTTGGCGGGCCCGCCTTCCGCGGACCACACTTCGGTGCCGTTGCCATCGGCGAGCAAAACAGTGGTGCGAGTGCCGCCGGCTTCGAGGCCGAGGAAAAACGGAGCAATGGGCGCAGCCTTGCTGGTCATGGGCGGCCAGTATTTTCGAGGCGGGGCGGGAGGGCAAGGGGAATGAGGAATGGGAGGTTCAAAGTTCCGGGTTCAAAGTTCAAAGTTCAAAGTTTAGGTTCGGACGGACATGGGACATGGCTGTCCGCGCTCCATTCGTTTGCCCACATTCGCTTGCAAGCTTTCCCCGCGCCAGCCTTTCTTCCCTTCGGTTGAGATTCTCCATTTCGCGTCCTTTCGCGACTTTGGCGGGCGATGATCGTCGAGAGTATGGTGAGTCAAACCTTGAACACCGAACTTGGAACTCTCCCTTCCCCCCCGCAGATTCGGAAAGAACACAGATCGGGGCTCGGTTC
>JBFMBT010000035.1:0-30293 GCA_040754875.1 Verrucomicrobiota bacterium
AGTTGCGAGGCGGCTGATTCACGCCGCCTCGTGAACGGATGGTCAGTAGCCGCGGAACGAGTAGTTCTCCCTCACGCGGGGCGGAATCGACTTGAGCGAACGATCGATCTTGTCGCCGGGGGCGCTGCCGACCTTCGCATACGACGCGGCCAGCGCAGCGGCACGTCCGGGAGCGGTGGGCAGTGCGCGCACAAGTTTCTCGCCCGGCGCGGCGCCGACTTTCTCGTACGACTTCATCAACGCCATGGCCCTCGGCGGGGCCACAATGTCCGCGGCATTCGCCGTGACAGCGAAGAACCCAGCCACCGCAACAAGACTGACCACGCGAATCCATTTGTTGTTGGGTTTCATCGTTTTGCCTTTCTCATTCAGGTTTCCGGTTGTTCCGATGGGGCTTGCGCCTCATCCAACCCTTGATACGTGCGGGCGGGGGGGAACCCTCAGGAAGGAAAGCTCCAGCTAAAAGCAGCGAAGCTCAAGAGAAACACCAAAAGTCCAAGCGCACATGGCAAACTAACGTGGGCGGAGTGGAGCCGCTGCGGCTGGGGACAAGTAGCGATCCGAGGCGGCGTGCGGAGCGCGCACGCCGCCACAGGTTGTAATGACCGGCGTTACTTCAGCGGCGCCACTTTGACATCGCCGCCGTAGAGTTCGGTTTTGTTGAAGACCACGCGCGGGGAGGCGGATTGCACGGCGCGCGCAATCTGGTCGCCACCGGCGCTGCCGGACTTGGCATAGGACGCGGCCAGATCAGCGGCACGGCCGGGCGAGGTTTTGCCGGCGCGATCAATCTTGTCGCCGGGAGCGCTGCCGATCTTGGCGTAAGAGGCTGCCAGGTCGCGTGCGCGGCCGGGCGAGACAATGTCGGCGCTGGCGGTGGCGGCGAGGCCGAGAACGGCTGCCATGGTGAGTAGGGTGAGTGTTTTCATCAGGTTTTGTAGTTAGTTAGTTCCTGTCTGTTTGACCGAAGGGTTGCTTCGTTCCTGATGGGCAAACTCCCATAACCAGCACCAACGTGCTTTCCCGCGATTGCAAAAGTGTGGACTTCCTTTGCCGAAGCCTGAAACAAGAAAAGGTGGAAGGAGGGCAAAAGAGGATACGCAAGGTGCCCAGAAACTCGGTCTGGCCGCACGCTACAGCGTCGGCTGACTAACAGCCTTCGCTTCTGCGACCCCGACGGCTCGCATTCAGGACATGCGCGAAGGTTATCAGACGACTTTTCTGCTCCGGTGATTTGGCGTGTATGTCATTGACCAATCTCGATTCCGCCCCGCATTCGATGAAGAGAACGCGGGAGACATTTCCGGCAACACGCGGCGCTTATGGCCCATTCTTTTCGGCCGCGAGACTTGAATATAAAAATCGGAGTGACCTTTATCCAGGCCCCCGTTGGCAACAAGTTTTTCAAAATCCTCCTGATCACAAAACACGTCCACATCGGCACTCAACAGCGAGGGCTCAACGGTGATTTGAATTGGAGCGGAACCAAAAACGGTGATTGAAAACCTTCTGCCCGCAGGAAGCGCGGCAGCCAGTTTCTGCAACATTTGCCCCGCCGGTGTCTGCCAATCAATGTGGTTTGCCCAGGAGCCGATACCCATGTTTGCGAGCCGTTAAGAAACTGACCGCCTGATCAATCAACCGGTTGGTGACGCCCGGGTCGCCGGCCAGTTGCGCGGCGAGGCGGCGGTCGCGCGCATGCCACCGGCCTTCCCGCTTGCGCAGGATGAGGCGGGCGGCGATGCGCGACTTGCGCCAGCATTGACTGATCTTCTGTTCCACAACGAATGCAACGTAGCCAACCCCGACCGCCCGCGCAAGCCGCAGGTTCTCCAAGGAATTTACAATTGGCGGGCACGCGGGCACCCAGGAAACGCGCTTTTGGAATCGTGGATACAAAAATCCCCTCCTGCCCCCCTCTGAGGTCTCTCCCCAAGGGAGGGATGATGATACGCAAGGCTCGCTGTACCCACACCAGGAGGGGAACGGCGGCTCCGATCAGCGCTCGTTCAATGCGAGGTACAGGCGCTGGCGTTTGGCATCGAAGGTGACTACGAACTTTTCCAGCAACGCGTTGCCCAGCAGGCCCCCTTCGTTTGAAAAGATTTCTTCGGTGTGCAAACCGGTGGGAATGGCGCCGAATTGAAATTCTCCCAGCTTGACGCGGGTTTCATCGGTGGGAATGGCCAGTTTCGCCAGGGCGACGGAAACGCGCTGGTTTGGGTTGGCCGCGGGCTGCTTGGGGGTGACCCAGTGCAACGCCATGCTGCATCCCGTGTCCACCCGGACGTGTCGCGTGGGCGAGCCGTTCACTTCGAGGTCCACGCACAACGCTCCCCGCCGCGTCTGCAACGGAACCGAAGCGACATTCGCCGGCGGCGCATCGAGCAAGCGAAGCTTTTGTGCGGCATAATCAATCTGCACGATGCGGTCGCGAAAGAAATCCGCGCCAATCAATCCATCCACTGAGCAGAGGCAGGCGCGGGAGAGTTCATCCAAGTTGACGCCCACGTAACGGCGGGGCAACCGGACGTCGCCGGTGTGGGCGTCCAGGCGCAACGGCCAGCGGCCTTCGGCGGCGGACGAAACACCCTGCACCCGTACCGTCAGGCCCGAGTTCAAGCCCAGGTGCCGGGCGGTCGCGAGGGAAACGACGCTGGCTTGCGCGCCGGAATCGAGCAGGAAATTAAGCGGCTCTTTTTGTTGCGGAACGCTGACCTTGAGCCAGACGAGGCCTTCGCGAACCTCGATGGGGATTTCGTCCAACACGGCGGCGCTGGCCGGGCGCAAGGCCAGCAAGACACACGCAAGCGACAACAATCTGAGCATGGGAGAGCGGAAGCAACAAATGTGCCGGACGAACAGGCATTATAAATGGTTGAGACGCAGCAGGGGAACGGCATGAGACGGGCAGGAGCTTGGGCGGTTTTAAACAGGCGGAGCAAAAGGAAACAGACAGTTGTCTTTGGTGGACAGCGGCTGTGGCAACGCCCAGCCGCAGCGCACGGCTCGTACCGCAGGCACAAAGGTCGTCATCGTGGTTGCAGAGGACAAGTTGCGCCTGGTCGGCGACACAGGCGCGGTCCGGGGGGGTCAGCTTTCGGCGAGGATGGGGGAAAGAGATTCGCGCAATTGCTGGCGGGCGCGATAGACGCGCATTTCGACGGCTTTGGCGGTGCAATTGAGGATGGCGCCAACCTCCGCGTGCGAACGCCCTTCGTATTCGGCGAGAATCAAGGGCAGGCGCAGGTCCTCCGGCAGCCCGCCCACGGCGCGGCGCACCAGTTCGGCGCGTTCGTGCGCCTGCGCGGTTTCGCTGGGGTCCGGCCCTTTCTCCGGCATTACTTCGCGGAAGTCCTTTCCCGTGCTGTCATGGGCGGCCTCGAGCGAAACCTGCGGGTGCCGCGCGCGCCAGCGATAACGATCGCGCACCAGATTGCTGGCAATCGCGTAGAGCCAGGTGCTGAAGTTTTGCGCCGGATCGAACTTGTCGCGGTGTTGATAGACGCGGACGAAGGTTTCCTGCGCCAGGTCCGCGGCATCCTCTTCGTTTTGCAACGAGCGCAGCAAATAATGGAACAGCTTCTCCGCGTGCCGTTCCATCAAGTCGTTGAGGGCGGGGCCGTGTCCGGCGGCGAGCCGGGCCATGTCGCGTGAGTCCTGCTCATCGCCGGGAGAAGTGTTCATGGTTTCCCGTGGCGGCCCTCCGCTGGCTGCTCGTGCGCGCCCATCATGGGCTCGCGCAAGCACGTCTGCGCCTGCACCCACTCCAGATAACGCCGGCCCTGTTCGGCCGGCATGACGCGGCTGACCGCGTAAAAGTGTTTGAGCATCTCGCCCTGGCATTCGGCCATCATCGCCGCGCGCCGGTCCAGCAAAGCCTGGGTTTCCGTGGTCAGTGTGTTCGTGTTGGCGAGCTGCTTCTTCAACTCCTCAGTCACGCGCGCCATCTGGTCGCAACGCTCGCGGCACATCGGCAGGTAACCGGCGTGCAACTGCGACACCTGCGTGAACTCGGCGTCGCTCAACTGAAATTCCTTCTTGAGCCAGAGCAATTCCGGCGTCTGGCTGGCCTGCCACTCGCGATGGTCCGCCGTGCGCGCGAAATAAAGCGTCCCGCACGCCAGCGTGCCCGCCAGCAAGCCGCCAATCAAAATGAGCCACGCGCGTTTCATGGTTACCTTGTCTGTTGCAGCGGATCCACGGCGCTGATGTAACGTCCCGCCATGGCCGAGTCCCATTCGGCAGTGCGGCGTTCCGACTGCCAGTAACCCAGCGTGAGCCCGACCATCAGCAAGGCCGTCACGTAGGCCAGCGCGAATTTCGGACGCACCAGTCCCTGCATCAACGACACAAGCCACGCGCCAAACGAAACATCCGCGCGCGTTGTTTCGGCCGCTTCGATGCGCCGCCACACTTGGGCTTGAAACCCGGGCGGCAACGAAGCCTCGATCTTCCACTCGCGCAGCGTCTTGCTCAGGGGATCTTTCCCGGAGGTTGGAGGAGTTTCATTCATCGGAGTTCGGGCGGGCAACGGGTTCAATCCGTTGCCCGCGTTGCAAGAATACACAGCTTACTTCACCGGCGCGATGGAGAAACTCGTCCCGTCGGTGCCCAGCATCCTGGGCGGAACGGATTTCACCATGCGGTCAATCTTGTCGCCGCCAGCCGTGCCGGACTTTTCATACGACGCGGCCAACGCCGCCGCGCGCGGAGAAACCGCCTTGACCGAGCGGTCGATCTTGTCGCCACCGGCAGAGCCCGACGCCTTGAGCTCGGCCAGGAAGCTGTCCGAACGGGGCGAGGCCATGACAGTCGCGGTTGAGGTGAGGATACCTGCGGCTACCGCCGCCAGGAGGATTTTGGTTGCTTTCATGTTGTCTTTCTTTGGCGGGGGGTTTGAGCCGCCGTATTCATTCGTGCTTATGAATACGACAAAGTGACGGGAATCCCTCAAATCCGTCGATTCAATTGACCGAGAGGCAGTTGCGGAGGTTTTCGGAGGCGTGGTTCAGGCGGGGACGGGACGAAGTTCACGCGGCGGTGTGGCGAAGCGTCCGACCATGCCGGCCAGCGCGTCAATCCACCGTGGGTGCTCGTTTAAACAAGGGATGAGGGTGAGGTCTTCACCGCCGGCGGCGCGGAAGGTTTCGCGGCCACGCAGGGCGATTTCTTCCAGGGTTTCGAGACAATCGGAAACGAAGGCGGGACAAATGACCAGGAGCCGTTTTTTCCCTTCGCGCGCGAGGCGGATGATTTCGGCGTCGGTGTACGGCTGCATCCACGGGTCGCGACCGAGGCGGGATTGGAAGGCCACGGAGTAGTTGCCGGCGGGCAAGGCGGCGAGGCGCGCGAATTCGCGGACGGTTTTCAGACATTGCGCGCGATAGCATGTGCGGTGCGCCGGGCTTTCGATTTCGCAGCAATTGGGCACCTTCAAGCAGTGGCAGCCGGTGGTGTCGGACTTGCGCAGGTGGCGCTCGGGCAGGCCGTGAAAGCTGAAGAGGAGATGGTCGTGGGGGCGCGCGAGAAAGGGTTCGGCGCTGGCGACGAGGGCGGCGAGGTAATCCGGATGGTCGTAATACGGTGGGACGAACTGGAGCTGCAAACCGGGCATGAAGCTGTGCGCGACAGCGCGCACGCGCTCGACGGCGGTCTCGTAACTGGACATGGCGTAATGCGGGAACATCGGGATGACCAGCAATTGCCGCGCGCCGCCGGCGATGAGTTCGGCCACGGTTTCTTCAATCGACGGATTCTGGTAGCGCATGGCCAGGCCGACCGGCACGGCCACACGCGATTGAAGCGCGGCCTGCACCTTGCGGCTGATGACGATGAGCGGCGATCCCTGGTCCGTCCAGATGGAGTGATAGGCTTCGGCGGATTGCTTCGGGCGGAAGGGCAGAATCATCCCGTGCACGACGGCGAAACGCACCGGCCACGGGGCGTCCATGACGCGGCCGTCCATGAGAAATTCGCGCAGGTAACGGCGGACGTCGGCGACTCGCGGCGAGTCCGGGGAACCAAGATTGACCAGGAGAACGGCTTGCTTGCTCATGCGTTACAGGGAGGCCATGGCTTGCGCGCCTTTCGAGGAATCGGGGCAGCGGCTGGCGAGGGAGAGTTGGTCGATGCGGTCGGCGGCGTTCCAACCGGAAACGATGGAGTCGCTGAGCGAAATGCCGTCGCGAAAATGGCCGGCGAGGAACAGGCCGGGGTTTTGTTGTTCGAAGCGGTCCATGAATCTGCGGAACTGGCCGAAGCCCACATCGTATTGCGGGATGGCCTTGGGAAACCGGACGATGTGGGTGAACACCGGCCTGCCCTTGACGCCGAGGAGGCGCTGCAAATCCTGCGTGGCCAGGCGCGCCTGTGTGTCGGGATCGGCGGCCACCAGTTCGGGCGCGCGGCTGCCACCCAGGTAGCTGGTGGTCAGCACGTAACCGGCTGGCGCACGATTCGGAAACAGCGACGAGGTGAAAATGGTTCCGAGCAGGTGGAATTGTTCCACTTCTGGAATGAGCACGCCAAAGCCGTCCAGCGGATGCGCGACATCTTCGCGGCGGAACCCAAGGGAAATACTGGCCACAGGCGTGTAATGAATTTCGCGCAACGGCGAAAGCAACGCGCGCACCTCCGATGGCGCGGTTTCAAAATCGATCTTCGCCAGCTTGTGCGCGGGCCCGGCCAGCAAGACGGCGGAATGCAGCGAGTCGTTGCCGTGGGCGTCGGTCAGGCGCCAGCCCTGCGGCGTTCGCGCGATGCGACGAATGGACGTGTTGAGTTTGACGGCGTTGCCGAGGCGGCGATGCAGCGCTTCGGTGAGCACACTCAGGCCGCCATCGAAGGAAAGTTTTCTGGCATTTTGCTTGGAGACTTCCTGGCGGCGCTTGCGTTCACGCGCGCCAAGAATCTGGCCAAGGATGAGCGAGCCGTAGCGTTGTTCCAGGGCGTGCAGTTTCGGAAACGCCTGCTTGACGGACAACTCGGCGGGATCACCGGCATAGACGCCGGCGACGAACGGGTTGATGGCGTAATCGAGAAACTCGCGGCCCAGCCGGCGCAGAACGAATTCTTCGAGGCTTTCTTCGCATTCGGGTGGGACGCGGCGGATGAATGGCTCGGCGAGGAGGCGCAACTTGGCCCGCCAGGAGAACAGACGGCTCGTGGCAAACTGCCAGGGCGAGCCGGGCAATTGAACCAACCGGCCGTCGCGCACGAGATAGCGCCTATCGGCGGCCGGATCGGAGTAGAGCCGGCGATGTTCGAGGCCGAGGTCGCGAATCAACTCACCGATGCACGGGGACGTTTCGAGAATCGTGTTCGGGCCGCACTCGGCCTGAAAACCATCGGTGGACACGGTCTGGATGACGCCGCCAACGCGGCTGCCGCGTTCATACACGACCACCGGCACACCCTTCTGGCGCAAACGAAACGCCGCGGTCAACCCGGTGATGCCCGCGCCAATGACGGCGACGGGTTTCAGATGGTTTTCGAGTAGCATGGTTTTTCCTTTTGCGCGGGCAGACAAGTGTCAAAGCGCATGGCGATGTTGCGGAGGAGGAGGCGTCCCATTTCGGTGACGGCCAACCCCGTCTCGGTGCGCTCGATCAAGCCGTCGGCTTCAAGGTCGCGCAGCGACTCCAGTTCGCGCGCGAAGTAACGGGTGAAATCAACATTCAGCGCGAACGACATCGCCTCGAAATCCAGGCCCAAATCGCACATCAACCGCATGATGGTCTCGCGGCGGATCTGGTCGTCATTCGTCACCACATAGCCCTTGGCGATGGGCCAGCGGCCGCCGTCCAGAGCGGCGTAGTATTCCGGCAGTTCCTTGAGATTCTGCCAATAGACGTCGGGTGTCTGCGAAATCGAGGACATGCCGAACGAATAAATGTCCGCCTCGCCACACGTGCTGTAGCCCTGGAAATTGCGTTGCAACGTTTTGTTTCGCTGCGCGACGGCCAGTTCATCGTCGGGCCGCGCGAAATGGTCCATGCCGATGAATACATAACCGGCCGCCGTCAGCTTCTCGATGGTCAGCTTCAGGAGTTGCAACTTCGTTTCCGGCGTAGGCAGTTGGTCCGGCGTGAAGATGCGTTGGGCCGGCTTGATCCACGGAACGTGCGCGTAGTTGAACACCGCGAAGCGGTCGGGCGCCAGTTGCAGCACATCGTCGAGGGTTTGCTCAAACGATTGCGGCGTCTGAAACGGCAGGCCGTAGATGAGGTCGATGTTCACCGACTTGAACCCGGCGTCGCGCACCCAATCGACGGCCTGCTTCGTCATCTCGTACGGCTGGATGCGGTGCACCGCCACCTGCACCTGCGCATTATGGTCCTGCACGCCCAGCGACGCGCGGTTGAAGCCCGTTTCCCGCAGCGCGGCGACGTGTTCGCGCGTCAGCCGGCGCGGATCGATTTCCACACCGCCCTCGAAGTCTTCGGCGAATTGAAAACGCTCGTGCAGCATCTGGCCCAGCCGCCGCAATTCATCCGGCAGCAGGAACGTGGGCGTGCCGCCGCCGTAATGAAGCTGGACCACCTCGCGCTCGCGGTTCAAAAGCCGCCCCATCCAATCCAGTTCCCTGCCGAGATAATCCAGATATTGCGCGCTCTTGTTTTGCTGGGTGGTGATGACCGTGGTGCAGCCGCAATACCAGCAGAGCGACTGGCAAAACGGCAGATGCAAGTAAAGCGACAGCGGGCGGCGCGTGCGATTGTTTTGCGCGATGGCCGCAAGCAACGCTGATTCATCAAATTCGCCCGTGAACTGCGTGGCCGGCGGATACGACGTGTAACGCGGGCCCGGCACGCTGTATTTCTTCACCAGGTCCAGATCCACTTTGAACGTGGGCGATTCGGTCAGCATGAGAAATTGCGGATGGTCTGGACCAGTGCTTCGAGGTTTTCGAGTTTCGCCTGCGGCGGCACACCGTGGCCGAGGTTGAAAATGTGGCCGTTGAGGCCGTGCATCTCGGTCAGAATGCGAAACGTTTCCGCCGCGACAACGTCCGGCGTGGTCAGCAACAGCGCGGGATCAAGGTTGCCTTGCACGCCCACGTCCTCCGGCAGACGGCGGCGCACCTCCGCGAGGTTCACCGTCCAATCGACGCTCAACACATCCGCGCCCGTGGCGGCGAGCGTGCGCCAGTTGCCATGCACGCCGCGGCCAAACACGATGACTGGCACGCGGGCATTGAGTTGCTGGATGATCTCGCGAATCCACAACGCGGACGCCGCTTCGTAGGAGTTGTCCGCCAGCACGCCGCCGAGACTGTCGAAGATCTGGATGGCATCGACGCCGGCGTCGATTTGCATTTGCAGGAACTCGATGACGGCGACCGTGAGCTTGGCGAAGAGGCGGTTGAACAACTTGGGATTGGTGTGGAACAATGCGCGGGCCCGCGTGTATTCCTTCGCGCTCCCGCCTTCGAGCATGAAGTTGGCCAGCGTCCACGGCGAACCGGCAAAACCAATCAACGCCGTGCGCCCGGCCAGTTCGCGTTTGATGAGCGGCAAGGCTTCGCTGACGTAACCAAGTTTCTCGCGCACGCCGTGGGTGTCGAGGCGTTCGATGTCCGCCTCCGTCTCCAGCGTGAATTCCATCTGCACGCCGCCGCGCTCCCGGAAATCGTATTTCTGCCCCAGCGCCTCGGGCACCACGAGGATGTCGCTGAAGAAAATCGCGGCGTCGAAATCAAACCGGCGGACCGGTTGAAGCGTGACTTCCGCCGCCAGTTCGGGCGTCTGCACCAGTTGGAGGAAGGAATGCTTTTCCTTGAGCGCGCGATATTCGGGCAGCACGCGCCCGGCCTGGCGCATGAGCCACACGGGCGGATAATCCAGCGGCACGCCATGGCACGCCCGCAGAAAGCGGCGTCGGTTCGTCATCGGCCCCGCCGAAGGTTCCACGCATTGGGCGTGCGGAACGTCAGCCCCTACGAGTTCAACTGGTTGCATAAACGCAACGCAATATCCCGCGCGCCCGGCGCTTCAGCTAAACCGATTTTGGTGGGGTAACACCATTTTTGGCCAAGTCCGCCGCCGCGCAGGCAGGAGCTGGCGCGTTTCGTTGCCGCGTTGTCACCCGATCGATTCCGGCCTGCCACACAGAACAGCTCTACTGACTGCGCTGCACGAAAGCAAAGCCGCGCGGCAAAATAGGGACAGTGCCAGCCAACTGGCGGGGAGCATTCCCGCCGAAGGCAAGTGAAGTTTGATATGCTAAGTCAGGACACTTATGCAAGGCATCGACGTGAAGCCGTGTGGATCTGAACGAATGATGTCACAAGATTTTGGGCAGGCCCCCGAGCAAGTGTCCGGAGGATTGGCGATGAACGAGTCCCTGCACACCACCGAAGCCCGCGCGCTGGACTTCCAGACGCTGGCGTGCCGCAAGTTCGGCTGTCCGCCGGAGAATTACACCGGGCGCGTCTTCTGGGAATGCCTTTATCCCCACGCAAAAATTCCCGCGCGCCTGATCCTGCCGTTGCATCGCGGGTTCTTCGCGCACGATTTCGAGATGATCCAGATGCTCGCGCAGGAAACCACGCTGGCGGCGTTCCGGTCGGAATTGCAGAACTGGCGCCAATATCACCGCCCCGAAGGCTGGCTGCGCCACGGGCTGAAGATTCGCGTTTCGGCCCGGCGCCTGGCCCGACTGGGCGTGGAGTTGTTCGGCGCCGCGTAACGCGCGCGCGGCGGCATCACGCGAGCAACGCCTCAATCACTTTGCCCGTGCGGATGAATTGCGGGCGGCCGCCCAGGTCGAGAAGCGTCTGCTGTTCGGGCACACCCAGAAGATGATAAACGGTGGCAATGAGGTCGCGCGGCGCGACGGGATTCTCCGCCGGATACGCGGCTTCCTTGTCGCTCTTGCCAAACACAAAGCCGCCCTTCACGCCCCCGCCGGCCAGCACGCTGGTGAAACAGCCGCCCCAGTGATCGCGGCCATCCTTGCCCGCGCCGGCATCACTCGAACGCTGGCCCACGCGCGGCGTGCGGCCAAATTCGCCGGTCCAGATGACCAGCGTGTCTTCGAGCAAACCGCGTTCGGCCAGGTCATCCAGCAACGTGGAAAACGCCTGATCCGCCACCGGCATCAGGCGCGTCTTGAGGTCCGAGAAATTCCGGCTGTGCGTATCCCAATAGACGCTGACGTTCTTGGTACCGTCGTTGGGCCAGAAAACGGTCACCAGCGGCACGCCGCGCTCGATGAGCCGGCGCGCTTGCAACACAGACTGGCCGTGCGGATTCAAACCGTACCGCTCACGCATGGCGCGCGGTTCTTCATCGAGATTAAACGCGCCGCGCTGGGCCGTCGCCTGCGTGAGCAGTTCAAACGCGCGCCGATGATTCTCATCCTGTGCGGCAAAGTGCGGGCTGAACCCGTCCAGCCGGCGATCCAGTTGCCCCAGCAATTCGCGGCGTTGCGCCAGGCGTTGAAGGGAAATCTCCGGCTGGAGGATCAGCTCGGCGACTTTGTAATCCGGACGGCTGGGATCCGCATCAATCGTCATCGGATCGTGCAACTGCCCCAGCCATCCCGCGAACTGTCCCTGACTTTGCTCGACGAAGCGCGGCACATCGTTCTCCAGCTTGGGGCGCATCGAAACAAACGGCGGCAACGGCCCGCCGCCACGCCCAAGGCTCGAGAGCACCGACCCGAAGTGCGGCCATTGCTCACGCTTGGCGGTCGAGCGCGGCGGCGGTTCGCCGGTCAGCAGATAGTGCGTGGCGCTCGTGTGGTCGGCGTTGTCGTGTGTCATCGAGCGCACGACGCACAGCTTGTCCATGCGCCGCGCCAGCAACGGAAAATGTTCGCTGATGCGGATGCCGGGAACATTGGTGGGGATTTCGTTGAATTCGCCGCGCACTTCGATGGGCGCATCGGGCTTCAAGTCCCACGTATCCTGATGCGCCGGGCCGCCCCACATGAACAGAAGGATGCAGCGTTTGGCGCGGCCAAAACCGCCCCCGCCCGCCGCCACTGCGCGCCCGGCCAGCACATCGGCGAACGAAAGGCCAAACAACCCCAGCGCGCCGATGCGCAGCAACTCCCGGCGCGTGATGCGCCAGGGCCGCACGATTCTGGGTTGCGATCCGGGCATGGGATGTTGATCCACAGATTACCCGTAGCACGAACGAAGCGCAATGGTGACCGCACCCATCACCCCTCGCGATAAATGAACAAACTGTCCGCCACCTGGATCACATCGCCGTCGCGCAGCGTGGCGGAGTGAACGCGCACGCCGTTGAGAAAAACCCCGTTGCGGCTGTCGTTGTCGCGCAGCGAAAAGTCCAGCCCCCGCCGCGTAAGAACCGCGTGGTGGCGGGAGGCGCGTTGGGAGGCCAGGCGAATCTGGGCATTGTCGGCGCGCCCGATGATGATCTCCCGCCCGTCGAGCGTGATGCGCTGGGGAGCGCCCGGTCCTTCGGCCAGTTCAAGCCAGTGGGGACGCATCGGGCGGTCACGGCGGTCGGCAAGGACAGTGGTAAGGATGGTGCCGGGGTCCGGGAGCCGGTGATGGCTGGTATCGGCCATGGTATAAAAGGCTTATGACGCGAAAGTGACCAAGTGAAAAGTATTTTTTGCGCCACCGGCTCATCGCGTGCGCGGGCAAATGCATTGATTGAACGGCCTCCCGCCGGTATAACTGTCCGTGGCACGCCCAGAGAGCGGATCAGCCGCCGTCCAGACCATGCCCGATCCGGACCCAGAGTTGACGCGCAACGACGAAACCGCCCGGGAGGAAGTTTCATCGCCCGGGGAGGCTTCCATCAAGCTTGAGCGTATCGGCCGTTATCAGGTGAAGCGGCTTCTGGGCCAGGGTTCTTACGGGTTGGTTTTTCTGGCGCAAGACGAGGAGTTGAGCCGGTCGGTCGCCATCAAGGTCCCGCACACCCGCATCATCGCGACGCGCAAAGCCGCCGAAGCCTACCTCAGCGAAGCGCGCCTGGTGGCCAACCTCGACCACTCGAACATTGTCCCGGTTTATGACGTCGGCAGCACGCAGGATTATCCCTGCTACGTCGTGTCCAAATACGTCGAAGGCGAGAATCTCGCCACGCGCCTGCGGCGCCGGCGCCTCGAATTCAACGCCGCAGCCGGATTGGTCGCCACGCTGGCGGAAGCGCTGCATTACGCGCACCGCCACGGCATCGTCCACCGCGACATCAAACCGGGAAACATCCTCATCGACCAGGACGGCCGGCCGTACATTGTCGATTTCGGCGTCGCCTTGCGCGAACGCGATATGCGCACGGGCCCAAGTTACGCGGGCACGCCCGCTTACATGAGCCCCGAGCAGGCGCGCGGAGAAGGCCATCGCGTCGATGCGCGGAGCGACATCTTCAGCCTGGGCGTGGTCTTTTACGAATTGCTGACGGGCCGCCAGCCGTTTCGCGCGGATACCATCGAAGCCACGATGGTCCGCGTCAGCAGCCACGACCCCCGCCCGCCACGGCAACAGGACGAAGAAGTGCCCAAGGAACTGGACCGCATCTGTTTGAAGGCCATCGCCAAGCGCGCGTCAGACCGCTACTCCACGGCCAAAGATATGGCGGAGGATTTGCGGATCTACCTCGCCGGCCAGACGCCCGTCGATATGAAGGCGCTGGCGGCCGCGCCGGGCGCGGCCGGTTCACCGCCGCCCGGCAGCGGTTCGACGAAGAGCGCGACCACCAAAGGCGAGGGCACCCCAGGCTTTTCGCTCGGCAGCCCGATTAAGATCGTGCCGAAAGGGCTGCGCTCATTCGGCGCGCATGACGCGGAATTCTTTCTGGAGCTGTTGCCCGGCGCGCGCGACCGCGCCGGCCTGCCCGAAAGCATCCGCTTTTGGAAATCCTTCGCGGAATCGTTCGAAGCCGACCCGGCGACGGGCGTGGGACTCATTTACGGGCCGTCCGGCTGCGGCAAGTCGTCGCTCGTCAAGGCCGGATTCCTGCCCAACCTCTCGGGCGACGTGCTGCCGGTCTATCTGGAAAGCACAGCCAATGAAACGGAATCCCGGCTGCTGGCGGGGTTGCGCAAGCGCTGCGCCGAACTGCCGGCCAACCTCGACCTGCCGGACACCATCACCGCGCTCCGCCAGGGCAAAGGGCTGCCGGACGACAAGAAGGTGTTGATCGTGCTCGACCAGTTCGAGCAGTGGCTGCACGCCCGCAAACCGGACGAGCATCAGGAACTCATCCTGGCGCTCCGTCAGTGCGACGGCGGGCGCGTGCAATGCATCGTCATGGTGCGCGACGATTTCTGGATGGCGGCCACGCGGTTCTTCCGGGAACTGGAGATCCCGCTGGTCGAAGGCCGCAATTCCGCCGCCGTCGATTTGTTCGACCCTTCGCACGCGCGCAAGGTCCTGGCGGCGTACGGACGCGCCATGGGCCGGCTGCCCGAGGCGCCGGCGGAAATTGCCGCGCCCCAAAAGGCGTTTCTCGACCACGCCGTGACCGAACTGTCCGAGGACGGCAAGGTGATTTGCGTGCGGCTGGCGCTGTTCGCCGAGATGATGAAGAACAAGAAGGAATGGACCCCCGCCACGTTGAAGGCGGTGGGCGGCGCCGCCGGCATCGGCGTGACCTTCCTGGATGACACCTTTGCCGCGCCCACCGCGCCCCCGGCGCATCGCCTCCATCAAACCGCCGCCCGCGCCGTGCTCAAGGCCCTGCTCCCCGAGTCCGGCGCCGACATCAAGGGCAACATGCGCCCGGATGAGGAACTCCTCGCCGCATCCGGCTATCAGGACCGCCCGAAGGATTTTGCGGAATTGATCGGCATTCTCGACGGCGAACTCCGCCTCATCACACCGACCGATCCCTCCGGTGCCGGGGGCGAGAGCGACACGCAGTTCCGCGCCAGAGCCGGCCAGAAGTATTACCAACTGGCCCACGATTTCCTCGTCCCGTCACTGCGCGAATGGATGACCCAGAAGCAGCGGCAGACCCGCCAGGGCCGCGCTGAACTGCGCCTGGCCGAACTGGCCACCGTTTGGAATGCGCGGCCCGAGCCCCGCAATCTCCCCGCGCTCACGGAGTATCTGGGTTTCCTGGTCCTCGTCCCGGCGAAAAAGTGGAAACCGTCCGAAGTTTCGTTGATGCGTCAGGCCGGGCGCCGCCATGGATGGCACGCCGCAATCGGCGCGGCTTTGCTGCTGGTCGTTTCCCTGATCGGCGTCCGGCTCGCCGATTACCTCGTCGAAGAACGCAACGCCACTTACACGCAGGGCCTGATCGAAGCGCTCTTGAACGCCGAAACCGCCCAGGTGCCCAGCGTGCTGGCGGATTTGCAGCCATATCAAAAGTGGGCCGAGCCATTGTTGAAGGAACGCTACGAAATGGCGGCTGACACCTCCGACGCCAGGCTGCACATCGCGCTGGCTTTGCTGCCGGTTGATGCGCGGCAAACCGACTATCTGCGCCGCCGCCTGCTCGACATCTCCGCCGCGCAATTTCCCACCGTGCGCCAGGCCCTGCTGCGACACAAGGATTCATGCATCCGCCCGCTATGGGAAACCGCCGGCGACGCCGCGCGCCCGGGCGAGGAACGCTTCCAAGCCGCCTGCGCGCTCGCCGCCTTCGACCCCGCCAGCGAGCGCTGGAAAGACCTCGGCCCGTTTGTGGCCGGCCGCCTCGTGCGCGTGCTGCCCACCGACCTGGCCACCTGGCAGAAGGAACTTCGCCCGGTGCGCAGCTTGTTGATGGCGCCCCTCGAAACCATTTCCCGCAACGCCTCGGAACCCGAGCAGGTCCGCACCTACGCGGCGGATTCACTCGCCGAATTCTCCCACGACCAGCCGGAGCGGCTCTTCACCTATCTGGCCGCCGCCGAGCCGTTCCAATTCCCAGCCGTTTTCGCCAAGCTGGGCCGGCATCGCGAGCGCATCATCGAACTGGGCAAGGCGACGCTTTCCAGCGAACTCCGCCCGCAATGGAACGACCGGCCGCCGGACACTCCCCTGCCCCAGCCGGATGCCCGCTGGGCGGCGGCCATCCAGGCAGCGCAAGGCTTCATGCACGAACGCTTCGCCTTGTGCCAGTCGATGCCGCTCAAACAATTCGTCGAAACCACCGAAGGCTTGCGCGACTCCCGTTACCGTCCCATCCGCTTTCGCCCGTTCACCCACGACGGCCAGGTTCAAGTCGCCGCCGTCTGGACCCGCGATGCGCGCAAATGGGAGTGCGTCGCCGCCATGACGGAAGCGGAGTTGCGCGCGAAGGATGAAGCTTTTCAAAAGCAGGGACTGCTTCCCATCGACGTCGCCAGCTATTCCAACGGCGCGACCAACCTGCTTTACGCCGCCGTCTGGGCCGAACGCCCGACGGCGGCGCACCAGGCGCGCCTGTTCCTTGGCGGCAAACCGGAGCGGGACCAATTTCAGCGCGAAGGCTTCGTCCCCGCCACGTGCCAGCTTCGCCGCACGACCGCCGGCGCGCCCGAACCCTGCGGCGTCTGGGAAAAAATCAACCAGGAATCCGACCTCTTCGCAAACCTCACGCACAAGCAATACGACACCCTCCCCACCGACAAAGCCGAGTGGGACCTCGCCTTGTTCGAAGGCCGGTACGCCGGCGTGTTCCGTTACCGCCGCGACCTCGAGTCCACCTCATTGCTCGGCCGGGCTCCGGAGGAACACCTGCAACAATGCCGCGAACTGGCCCGCCAAGGTTTCCGTCCCGTTTCCATCGCGCTTGAAAACATCAACCATCCGGTCGCCGCCTCCATCTGGCACCGGCCTTACGTGCGGGCGGGAGACCAGGAAACGCATGCCAGGGCGCAGGCGCGCATTGCGCTGGCGTTGATCAAACTGGGCGAGCCGGGCCCTGTCTGGCCGCTGCTTTCCCGCTCCGCCGATCCGACCGCCCGCAGTTATTTCATCCATTGGGTCAATCTGCTGGGCAGCGACTCCACGTGGCTGGTCAAACAACTCCATGAAACCACCAATGCCCCGGTCCGCAGCGCACTGATCCTGTCCCTGCCTCAACTCGACGAATCGCAACTTCCCCCATCGGCCCGCCAGTCCCTGACCGCCCGGCTCGTGGAACTCTACGAAACCGACCCCGACCCCGGCGTGCACGGCGCCGCCGAATGGCTGCTGCGATCCTGGGGGCAGACGGAGAAACTGCGCGCCGCCGCGGCAAAGCTGCGCGCCGCCGAAAGTGAACGCGCCACACCGGAGCGCCTGTGGTATGTCAACTCCCAGGGGCAATGCTTCGCCATCCTGGACGCCGGCGAATTTCGCGCCGGCCTGCCGACAGCCGACCCCGACCACAAATTCGTGAGCGACACATTGCGCCGCATTCGCATCGGCCGGCGGCTGGCCGTCGCCACCAAGGAGGTCACCTGGGAGGAGTTCGATCAATTCCTCAAGGAACGCCCGCAAAACAAAGCCGCGCCGCGGGAGACCGGTTTCACGCTGGCGAACGCACCGCGCGTCCAGGTTTCCTGGTACCAGGCGGCCGCTTATTGCAACTGGCTCAGCGAAAAGGAGGGCGTGCCCCGCGAACAATGGTGTTATGAACCCTCCCCGCAAGGCGCTTATGGCGCGGGCATGAGAACGCGCGATAATTTTCTGCACCTCAGCGGCTACCGGCTGCCGACCGTCGCGGAATGGGAATTCGCCTGCCGCGGCGGAACTGAAACGGCACGGCACTACGGTCGCGGGGAATCGCTGCTCCGGCAATATGCCTGGTTTCGCGACAATGCCGGCAGCCGGCCGCAACCGGTGGGTTTGCTCAAGCCAAACGATTTTGGATTGTTCGACACCTTGGGCAACGTGAACGAATTCGTGCATGATATCGTGCCCGCGGGCGGGCGGAGCGCTGTCCTCGGCTTCACGCGCTCCGGCCTCACTGCGGATCTCCAGCCATCGGGTCCCATCACGCCGAATTCCGGGCGGCACTGGCGGGGCGGCCAGTGGGGGGACTTGCCCCGCGAAGTTCACGCCTCGCGCATGCCCCAAAACCGCGGAGGCCCGGATTCCATCGCCAGCGGCATCGGCTTCCGCCCCGTCCGAACACTGCCGTGACCGGACCGCGGCTTAAGACGTGGCAACCCATGCGAGGGAGGAATTCCACCCCCATCGCTTTACCACCCCGTAAGCGGGCAGGATGCCCGCGGCCCGCTTGCCGCATCCTCGCTCAAGTCCTAGCGGGCCCAAACGGCGGCCGGCGCTGGTTCTTCGGAGGATGAAACATCCGCCTCCGCCTTCTTCGCCTCAAAACGTTCGGCGGCGGCGGTGCGAAATTCCAGCCGCAGGAATTCCTCTGCTTCCATTCGCATGGAATAATTGATCATCGCGTTCACCCAACCCCCGAGCAACAGGATGCCATAAAAGATGGGCCAATGCCCGCCGCTCGCGATCGGCGCCACAGGCAGCAACCAAATCAACCACGGGACGATCAACACGCGCGTCACCGCGCCCAGCCACGCCCGGTCCGCCCGCGTATGGCGCAAACCCATTTGCATGCCGATCACCGCAATCGTCTTCGCGTCATCCAGCAGAAAAAAAATCATCACACCCGTCGCGACCGCCGCGAACGGCTCGGCAAATCCGGACCCCACACCCGCTGGCCGGATCGCCACGACGGTCAGGAGCAACACGCCGACATCAAACACCAGCACTGCCAGAATCGGCCCGGTGAACTGCCGCTGGATCGCGGCCAACTGGCCTTGAACAATCCGCTTCACCGTCAAAGGCGTGGACAACATCAGTTCCAGCGCCCCGCTGCGGTGGTCTTCCACCAACCGGTGCGTCGCTTCCGACGCCACCCACAACTTCAGCAAAGCATGTAACAGGAATATGCTGGGCAACGTTCCTGCCATCAGCCAGTCCCATCCCCACGCCAGCAATCCCACCAACCACGCGCTCATCAAAATGCCCAAGGCAACCCACACCGACTTTGGCTTCCACGCATCCCGCGCCGCCAGCCACAGCATCGGATTCTCGTCGAGCAATTTCGTGCGATACCACACGCGCGCGTCCCGTTCCGACCGGGTTTCCCGCGCGCGCGCCGCGACGCCTTGCGACATGACGCGTCCCTGCTCCCGTATCTCCGCTTTCACCTGGCAAGCCGCAAATCCAATAAACCCCCACGCCAGCGCGTGCGCCCCCGCCAGCGCCTGCCAGAACACCTGCGGCGCGCGCTCGTAAAGCCCGCTGTAGGCCAGGGAAAAGCCCAGCCCCGCGTAACCTGTCGGCAGCAATGACTTCACGTCCACAAACGCCGGGTTCATGAATGCCGCCAGCGTCCCACCCGCCGCCGGCAACACCAGCGCCGCCAGCATCAGGAACAACAGCGTCCCGCTCATCGCCGTCTTTTCGTTCTGCGTCAGCGCCGACACCAGCACGCCCGCCGCCAGCGAAAAGAAAAACGTATTGGTCAACACCAGTGTGATGCGCACAAACTCGTCGAACGACACCCCGCCAATCACCAGCGGCACCGCCAGCATCGGATAAATCGCCAGCAACCCGTAGAACGCCGTCAACGCGTGCGCCGCCATCTTGCCCAGCACCACGTCCCCGCCCTTGAGATCGGTGAGGAACAACAGCCCCAGCGTGTTCTCCCGCTTCTCCACACTCAGACAATCCGCCGTCAACAGCACGCCCGCGCCCAGGCAAAAGAAGAACGCCACCTCCGTCAGCGTACGAAACAACTCCATGCTTAACGCCGCCGACGATGGCCCGTCGGGAAACGACAACATCCGCACCCCACCCAGCCCGATGAAGCACAACGCCGCCGCCCAGCGCGCCCAATACAGGCTTTTGCGCCGCGCCGCCACGCGCAATTCACGCTCCACAATCGGCAGGAAACTCATGAACTCCGCCCCACCATGGCACAGTTCCACACCAAGTTCAAAACTTCGCAGTCCGTTTGTTCCTGCTTCGTGTTCCCGGCCCGGGGTTTCACCCAGCGCACGATTCCAGGCATAAGCCTTTGAATTTTAACAGCTTGCAAAATGATGACATCGCCAACCCCGTGCGGTATATTGTAACACTGCCAACTTTCACCGCAATTGCACATCGCCACACCATGAAAACTACCGCACCGATCAAAGTCATCATTCTTTCCTTGGCGCTGGTTCTGCCCGCCCTCGCCGGCGAGAAAAAAATCCGGCTCGAAGATTGCCCCGCCGCCGTGCAAAAGACCATCAAGGACAAGGCCGCCGGCGGCAAAATCATCGAGGTGGAAAGGGAAACTGAACGCGGCGGCAAGGTCGTTTACGAAGCCGAGATTCGACTGGCCGACGGCCGGAAAGTGGACCTCGAAATCGCCGAAGACGGAACGCTCATCGAGGAGGAGGAGGATTAGGGCCGCCATCTGTTCGTTGCTTCCCGCCCGGTAATATCAACGCCGCGGTGAACGAGACGCGTGCTTCGCGCAATCGGCGTTGCATTTCATTCCTGGTTGCCCGCGCGCGTGGGCGCCGGCCACCACGAAGCGGTGCTCAGCGAAAATCTCGGCGCAGCAACGTCACCAACCCGAACCCAGAACCGCTCCCCCATCGCAAATCAAAAAACCCTTCACCCTTCAATTCCGCGGAGCATTGGCGGCTTTTCGAAAACTCTGTTGTCGTCGGCTTTGCCTGCCGCTATGCTCCGCACCAATCCAGCGCCTGCAGGGTGAGGCGCGACCGAGGTTGGAGTTATGGCCAGGCAAAACGACGCGGCAAAGAAAAAGCCAATCGAGCGAAGCGGCGATCGAGGCGTATCGGGGGACGGTGTCGCTGCCCTTCGAAACGGGGAAGCATCGGCGCCTGGCGGTGAAGATTGTGGATGACCGGGGGATTGAGAGTTTGAAGATTGTGGAGATCGCGTGAGTTATGGAAACCCCGCCAAAGTCTGAAATCATCCTCTACCAAACCGAGGACAAACAAACTCGATTGCAGGTGCAACTGGACGGCGATACGGTCTGGCTGTCGCAGGCGCAGATGGCCGAGTTGTTTCAAACGACGAAGCAGAACGTCAGCCTGCACATCCAGAACATCTTCAAGGAGGGCGAGTTGCGGCGCGAGGCAACTGTCAAGGAATCCTTGACAGTTCAATCGGAGGGCGACCGGAAGGTGTCCCGACCTGTGGATTACTACAATCTCGATGTCGTCATCTCGGTTGGCTACAGGGTCAAGTCGCTGCGCGGCACGCATTTTCGCATCTGGGCCACCCAGCGGTTGCGGGAATACATCGTCAAGGGTTTCGCGCTGGACGACGCGCGGCTCAAGGCGGGCAAGTCGGCGTATTTCGACGAGTTGCTCGCACGCATCCGCGACATCCGATCGTCGGAAAAAGAATTCTGGCGCAAGGTGCTGGACATCTACGCGACGAGCGCCGATTACGATCCGAGCGCGGAGGCGTCGCAACGGTTCTTCGCCACCGTGCAGAACAAGATGCACTGGGGCGCGCACGGTCACACGGCGGCGGAAATCATCCACGCCCGCGCCGACTCCACCAAGCCGAACATGGGATTGACCGCATGGCTCGGCAGCCGTCCGCGCAAGACCGATGCCCTGGTCGCAAAAAATTACCTCACGGTTGATGAAATCGAAGCCCTGAATCTCATCGTTTCCCTGTATCTCGATTTCGCGGAGCTTCAGGCAAAAAGCCGCAAGCTGATGACCATGTGGGATTGGATCGCCAAACTGGATGATTTCCTCCGCTTGAGCGACCGGCAGATTTTGACGCACGCGGGCAAGGTGTCGCACGAAGTCGCGGCGGCCAAGGCGGCGACGGAATATGAAAAGTTCCGCGTTATTGAGGACGCCATGCCGAGCGCGGTGGAAAAAGATTTCGACCAGGCTGTGAAGAAGTTGAAGCCGCCGTCGCCACCGCGCGCAAAGAAAAGGAAACCCTGACCGCATGGCGACCAAAGGCATCACCCATCTTATCATCAATTCTCCCTACGCGGAGCCAGGACGACATTGGCATTATCACCGAGAGACATTGAAGTTTTCCTTGCGGGAAGGGCGGCGGCCGGGCGGTTCATCCCGATTGACTTGGTGAATCTCATTCGTCCCCGCGTGCAGGCCTGGAAGGCGGCGGGTTATGCCGGCGTGTCCGGCATCACGCGCCGGTTGCTGGAACATTGGAATGACCCGGACCAGCGCGACCCCATTCGTTTGCTCCTCCCCATTTCGCGTCGTTGGCGTCTTTGGCGGGCACCCCTCACTGCAATACTCTTTTGAACTTCCGTGGCCAGTTTTGCCAGCTTTGTGCCTTTTCGCGGCCAATCGAAGGTGTGGTGAGTTGAGGGTTGAGGGAGAACCCACCCCTGCCCCTCCCAGGAGGGGAACGTATCACACATCACGCATCACGCTTCAACGAACCCACATGATTTTGCCTTTCCCCATTCGCTTGCCCCCATTCGCTTGCTCTTCCCCTTTTCGCGCCGTTGGCGTCCTCTCCTCAGAAACTGGCGCACAAACCGCAAATTCGGGTTGGAAATCGACATTGCAACATCGCGCCATTTTTGTTATCTGTCACGATAGGTTTGCAGGGGAGCCGCACGCGGGAGCAAACGACGGTCAACCTCCGTCTAAATGGGACATGATACGCAGAATCGTCGAATACAATCCCCTTCGAAATATTGGTCGGCTTCTCAACCAGAAGGCGACGCTCCATCAGTTCGGTACCGAAATCTTCGAAGTGCCGTGAAGAAATGTTCACCATTGACTTGTGGGATTATGACGGTGTCGGGCTGATCATTGCGTATCCTTCCGGCGTGACGTATGTAAATCAGGCGGGAGGCTTGACGTGCCGGCAGCCTGAATTGGAAGGCGTCTTCGTTCCGTTGACGGCCCAACTGAGTGCCGTCGGCAATGAATTGCAAGAATACTTCACTGGTCCCAAATGGAAGGGCCGTTGTGATGATGGAATTGATGTGGAAACAGCGGATTTTGTGGATGGCCTGCTTCGTGCGCATGATTGGGCAGGCTCCCTTCAGGTCGATCGTGACCGGCTCTCCGACTCCCTCGAAGCATGGATTCACATGAGAGTTGGAGGGAACGGTTTCTTCTGGCCGGGATTCGAAGGCGGCCACGGTGTTCTGGTTTGGGAAAACAGCGATTAAACAATGCTCTCCATTGCACGATTCCTTATGGGCGCAGGGATGCTCGGGATTCTGCTGGGCGCTGGCCTTTGGCTCGCCGCGCTGGCCGGGCTGTTTAAGCCGGGAGCCCGATGGGGGAAGTACGTTGGGTCGGGAGGAATGGCCTGTGTGTTGGTGGGCGCCAGCATCTTCGTGCGAAAATCCTCCGGCGTGCGCTTTCCACCAGAGGAGCACGACCAGAAAGGGCGATGGAAATGAGCCAGAACGGAAACGGAAGCATCCATTTCGAGTGCCACACGTGCCAGGAACGCTCGCATTCACCGGAGCAGTCAACCCGCCCGCCATGGGCGCGCGTTGCCGGGTTCGATTCCACGTGCGTCCGGCTATGCGAAGCGCTGAATGCGGAAACTCGTGATGCGGTGCGGGCGAATCCGCGGCGGGAGGAAAATCGTTACCTTGAAAGCAGGCCCGGCGCGGGTGAGCGCTACATTGCCGCGGTCGAACATCCGTTTGCCGCCAAGCCGGACGCACCATTCTGGTTTCTCTTTCAGCCGCCGGTGTCACTGCTGAACGGGTGGGAGGAAGATCCTGAGGAGATTTATTACAGCGGCCTCGTGCGCTGCGCGCTGGATGAAGTGTTGCATCAAGACGAACGGCAGGCGCTCGTCGCGGTCACGGTGCAGGAGGTTTTGTCCTTGGCGGAAATCCCCGAGCGATTTGCCGAATCCAAGGACGACGAGGTTGCCCTGCTGGCGGGCGACGCCTTTCGCGGAGCATCATGGTGCCGCTACCTGAACTTCCTGCATGTGAGTTGGGACCTCGAAAGCGATGTGGGCGTCTGGTGGTTGTTCCGAGAGGACGAGCTATATGCCGACAAGCCGGGCTACCGGCTGCTGTTGCATGGCCAATGGGGCTGGCACGAAGCGTGGCTGTGGGCGGGAAACCGCCGGTTAACTGAAATCGAAGCGGGCCAATTGACGGCCTTTCTCGCACGATGAAAATGACACAACGCTATTGTTGTCCGCACTGCCTCACGGTGCACGTGAAGGATCCGGCGACTCAGATGTTGTCGGCCAATCCCGACGAGGTGGTGCGTGGGGCATACCATCTTGACGCGGTTGAGCGGATGGAGACGATTCGGTGCCGGTGCTGCCAGCAGCCGATTGATTACAAGCGCCTGTTGGCGGGGGCATACGATTATCACGGCTGGGGCCTGAATTGCGGAATCGTGGCGGGAGTGGTCGCGCTGGGTGTGCTACGCTGGATATTCGGCCTCGGGTGGGCTGGGGCCACGCTTGCCGCCGTGGTTGCCGGAATAGTGGTCGGCCTGGTCTTCGATAAATGGGAGCGCGCGCGAATTCGCGACACCAACCGGTGAGTCACTTCCCCTCCTTCAGCCGCCTCAGTTCAGCAAGGGCCGTGTGGTAAGCGGGGGTTGCCGAACGTCCGGTTTCCACAGATTTTTGGAAGTGATCGGCCGCCAATTTCCGGTTGCCTTCGAAAAGTTGTTTGACGCCTGCGAAGTAATGGGCTGAAACCTTGTGGTCACTGCCAGGTTTCGGTGTGATCTCCGCTGCCTTGAAGAATTTCTCTTCCGACACGTCGCCGACAAGGAATTTGCCCACCAAATGACCGTAGCTTTCCTTCTTGGTGTCTGCCGTGAGAAACGCGCGCAGCTCCGCCGTAGCGGCGTCTCTTTCACCCAGGTGCGTGCGGAGCACCCAGATCACAGCCGCCCTGTCCGAGCCCGGGCTGGGGGGGCCATAAGCACGGAAGTCCTTCAGTGCCTCCTGCCAAGCCCCTTTTGCGCACCAAGCGTTGGCACGGTCCACGTAGGTTGAGTTTCTCGCCGTGGAAGCCTCAGCCTCGATCGATTTGGTATAGTCGGCGATCGCGCCATCATAATCCCTTTGCATGTGCCTCGCGTATGCTCGGTTTTTGTAAGCCGAACTTGGGTGATTACCAGGCAGCTGAAGTGACTGGCTGGCATCAGCGATGGCACCGCTGAGATCACCAGCTTTGCGCCTCGCCGTCGAGCGCACCAGATACCAATAAGAACTGTTCGGTTGCAACTGGATTACTTGGCTCCAATCGGCAACGGCTCCCGTGAAATCGCCTTTTGCCTCCTTGGCACTCGCGCGCGAGACGTAGGCCGTCGCTTTCTTGGGGTCGAGTTCAATCGCCCGTGTGTAATCAGCAATTGCTCCGTCCCAATCCTGCTGCTCGCGTTTCTTATCGCCACTGTCGATATATGCCTGCGCGTCTTGCCCAAGGATCGAAGCCAGAGGAAAGTAGAGCAAGTTCAGCGAGATGAAGAACTGCAACAGTGATTTCATGGTTGGCTTGATTTGGTTGTGCCAGCCAGCGCCAGGACCGCTTTGGCGGCAGACTGGACGCTCGGGTCGGCGTCTTTGGTGGCGGCGGTGACTGCCTGGAGCGCTTCCGGCGTTCCGATGTCGAATAGCGCATTGATGATAGTGCAACGGACGCGCGCCTCGTCCATCTCTGCCATGCGGAGGGCTTCTTGCCGTGACGTGCCGAAACCCATGTTGGGCGGGTTCCAGCCATGCGGATGACGCCAGAAGGACGGGGCCAGCACTTCGAGCAATGTCGGAACCGCGCCTGGATCCCTTATTCGTCCGAGGGCGTTGGCAGCGCTCATCTGGAGCAAGTGCGAACTCTTGTCCTGCAAGATCCTCTTCAAGAACGGCGTCGCTTCAGGGAATCCCAATTCACCCAGCAAGGCCAGGACGTCACCTTTGTTCCACTGGTAGCATGTGGCGTAACCTTCCGTCAGCGCAGTGACGGAGACAGGTTCTTTCAATTCGAGCAGGCGCGCCCTGGCGGCGGCACGCGCTTCCTTGGGTTTACCGGTCAGGAATTCACTCACCAACTGGCGGGCTTCCTTCGCCGAGGCTGGCTCTTCTGGCGGTTTGGATTTGAACCAATTCCAGATCATAGGACGGTGCGGTTGGTCGGCGGAGCATCCTCCGATGTTTCCCCCGGGGCATCGGCGAATTCCTTTTGCCACGCGAGCAAACGGTCGCGCATTGGCTCGAATTCCTTCCAATCGAGCGCCATGCCCAGGTAGGTGCGGCGGTATTTGCCGCCATCGGTCGTGAACAACTCGTAGAGCACGAATCCCGCGTTCTCATACTTGCCGAGCTGGGCGGAAGTAACGGCCAGCTTGAAGAGCAGAGCGGGATGGTGCGGAAAGCGGTGCAGCGCCTTTTCAAGGCAATCGCAGGCCTCCGGATAACGACGCGCAAAAAGCAGGGCGGCGTGCAAGCGCAGCCAGTGGTCCACATTGTCCGGTTCCCGGGTGATCAGCGCCTCCATGAACCGGGCACCCTCTTGCCAGTTTTGCGAGACTTCGCAAACATCAGCGTAGGCATCCAGCACGGCGGGGTGCTCGCGGTTCGCTTCGGTAATATGGTCCAGTTCCGCTTTGGCCTCGCGCCAATTGCGCAGTGTCAA
Source organism: Verrucomicrobiota bacterium (assembly GCA_040754875.1). Classification (GTDB taxonomy): domain Bacteria; phylum Verrucomicrobiota; class Verrucomicrobiia; order Limisphaerales; family JBFMBT01; genus JBFMBT01. The sequence continues at coordinate 26,520 of JBFMBT010000035.1, forward strand.
CCACGCCTCGGCGGCATTCAGCCGGTGCGAATCCGGCGGCTCAAGCAACTGACCCGACCTCATGTATTCATAATGCCAGCAAACTCGAGGGAAGCAAGCCGTTTACAAGTTTACAAGGGACAATCTCAAGTCGGTCGGGCATTCTGCGAAAAGACGCACAACTATTTCGGACTCTGCCCGACAGCCGGAGGCGCAGAAGCAACTGGCTTGGCAATCCAGTTGACGACGCGGGCGACGAGTTCCGGCTGGGCTTCGAAAAGCCCGGTGCCATACCCCTCCGAGGCGACACTCATGCAGGCCGTCCGTTGCTCGCCTGCGGCAAGCCGCGCGAAAGTGTAGATCACCGGCACGTCACGCGCTGAACGTTTGTCAGCCTCGGAATAGACCATCAGAATCGGGCGATCCTTATAGGCGCGCACCGCATTGAGGATGGGGATGTCTTTGCTTGCCAAGCGCGGCGAAATCAAGACAACGAGGGGCGTGGTCACACGCGTTGCGGCCCTTCTCACGGCCAGGGCGGCGCCCAAATCCGCACCGATGTAGCCGATGGAAGCCTCAGGCACGTTGCGCCCTACGAGCCAACGTTCAGCCGCCTGAAGATCCTCCGTCATTGCTATCCAGTCGTTTTTTTCCTTGGAGACTTGCAATTCTTTCCAACCGACCGTTTCGCCGGACGGAGAACGAACGCTTTCCCCATGCGCGCGCAAGTCGATGGCCAGGTAGCCAAAGCCCGCGACGGCCAGAGCGGGGCTGAGATGACTCCAACTATCCTTATTCTTGCCCGCCTCGTGCACCAGGATGAAAGTCATCTTTCCCTCCTTTGCGGGCACCCATGTTGCTTTGAGCGACCAACTGTCGGCAGTGGTCAACTGCACAGGTTCGGCTTGAACGGAGACAGCCAACACCGCTGCTACTGCTGTACCGATGAGCGCAAGAATCCTGGAAGGCATCCACGCAGTCCTATCGGCCGGGTGAGTTTGTGTCAAGAAGGACCAAATGTACTCGCCGATGTCCATTCGCTTGCCCCCATTCGTTTGCTCTTCCCCCTTTTTCGCGTCGTTGGCGTCTTTGGCGGGCACCCTCGCTGCAATACTCTTTTAAACTTCCGTGGTCAGTTTTGCCAGCTTTGTGCCTTTTCGCGGAGAACCCACCCCTGCCCCTCCCAGGAGGGGAACGCTTCACGCATCACGCTTCAACGAACCCAAATGATTTTGCCTTTCCCCATTCGCTTGCCCCCATTCGCTTGCTCTTCCCCCTTCGAATTTTGTGTCTCGCCTTCCCCGCGCAAATCCGCTATCAGCAACGCCACATGACTGACCGCCGAGCGTTCTACGAACAGCGTGCTGCGCTTCGACCCAACGAGAGCCAGCGCTTCTATCACAAACTGCTCGGAACCTATTTTTCCTTTCTCATCCCGCCCGGCGTGCGCGTGCTCGAAATCGGCTGCGGCCTGGGCGACCTGCTCGCGGCGGTCAAACCCGCGCGCGGCGTCGGCGTCGATTTCAGCCCCAAAACCGTCGAACTCGCCCGCCAGCGCCATCCCGGTCTGGAATTCATCGTCGCGGACGCCACGGAATTGGCCGCCGACGAAACGTTCGATTACATCATCGTCTCCGACCTCGTCAACGACCTGCCGGACGTCCAGGCGTTGCTGGAAAAACTGCAGCGCTTCGCCCATCCGCGCACGCGGCTGGTCCTCAATTTCTTCAACTACCTCTGGCGCCCCATTCTCGCGCTGGCCGAGGGCATCGGCGAAAAGGCGCCCACGCTCCTGCAAAACTGGCTTTCCGCGCATGACATGCGCAACCTCCTGCACCTCGCCGGCTGGGAGGTCGTGAAGATGGACACGCGCATCCTCTGGCCGGTTTACACGCCTGTGTTGTCCGGGTTGCTCAACCGCTGGCTGGCGCCCTTGCTCAAGCCGTTCTGCCTTTCCATCTTCTTCGTCGCGCGCCCCGCGCCGCGCGTCCCGGCGGACAAACAATTCAAGTGCAGCGTCGTCATTCCCGCGCGCAACGAAGCGGGCAACATCGAAGCGGCCGTCCAGCGCACGCCCGAGATGGGGCTCGGCACGGAAATCATCTTCATCGAGGGCCATTCGAAGGACAACACCTGGGACGAAATCCAGCGGATCGCCGCCAAATACACCGACCGCAACATCAAGGTCCTCAAGCAGCAGACCAAAGGCAAGGGCGGCGCGTGCCGTGAAGCCTTCGCCGCGGCCACCGGCGATTTGCTGTTCATCCTCGATGCCGATCTCACCATGCCGCCCGAGGAGTTGCCCAAGTTTTACGAAGCCGCGCGCAGCGGCCGCGCCGAGTTCGTCAACGGCGTGCGCCTCGTTTATCCGATGGAGGACCAGGCGATGCGTTTCCTGAACATGGTCGCCAATAAATTCTTCGGCCTCGCCTTCAGTTGGCTGCTGGGCCAGCAGATCAAGGACACGCTTTGCGGCACCAAGGTCCTGTTCAAGGACGAATACGAAGCCATCGCCCGCAACCGGAATTATTTTGGCGACTTCGATCCCTTCGGTGATTTCGACCTGCTGTTCGGCGCGGCCAAGCTGAACCTGCGCATCATCGATCTGCCGATCCGTTACCGCGCCCGCACCTACGGCGACACCAACATCCAACGCTGGCGGCACGGCTGGCTGTTGCTGCGCATGGTCCTGTTCGCCGCCCGCCGCCTCAAATTCATCGGATGAACACCGCCGCCGTAGCGCAGGTTTCCAACCTGCCGTATCGCAGGCTTCGAGCCTGCGCCGCGTGGCGCGCCCGTTATACTCGCGCTGCCCACGATATCAAACCCGCTCGTCCCTTCGCGCCTCGCAGGTTGGAAACCCGCGATACAGCAGGTTGGAAACCTGCGCTACCAACGCATCACGCATCACGCATCAGCAGTTCGACTTTTTTAACGGTTCAGCGATTCAACGATTCAACGGTTCGACTCTTCAACTCTTCAACTCTTCCACTCTTCAACACGTCCCCATGACTCCCCTGGAACAGCACCAGATTGAAATCCAGGGCAACCTCCGCTCGTGGGAACGCAAACCGCTGCTCCAGAAAATCTACGCGGGCTTCTACCAGCGCATCATCGCGCTCATCGACCAGCAGCTTCCCGGGCGCATTGTCGAAATCGGCTCCGGCATCGGCAACCTCAAGGCCCATCTGCCCGGCGCGATCTGCACCGACCTCTTTCCCAATCCCTGGCTCGATGTCGCGTGCGATGGTTACGAGCTTCCCTTTCGCGACGCCGCCATTTCGCACCTCGTCTTGTTCGACGTCTTCCATCACCTGCGCGCGCCCAACGCCTTTCTCCAGGAAGCGCGCCGCGTCCTCGCGCCCGGTGGCCGCGTCATCATCTTCGATCCCTACATCAGTTGCAGCAGTTACCCCGTGTATGGATTGCTGCACCATGAGCCGGTCGCCTGGCGCGCGCCGCTCGACCCGCGCGCCGACCTGCCGCGCCCGCGTGATTATTACGCCGCCCAAGGAAACGCCACGCGCTGCTTCTTCCGTGGCGAACTGCCCCTGCGCGATTGGACCGTCCTCCACGCGGAGGCGTTGAGCAGCTTCGCGTATCTCCTCTCCGGCGGTTACAGCAAACCCTGCGTCTATCCCGCCGCCTGCCTCGACTCGATGCAACGACTCGACCAACTCCTCTCCCGCTGGCCGCGCCTGTTCGGCGCGCGCTGTTTGGTGGCGCTCCAAACCCAAATGCCGTAGTTTTTGCTTGTAACCAATTGGCAATAAACAGATTACGTGCTTTGGCGCG
>JBFMBT010000036.1:0-29661 GCA_040754875.1 Verrucomicrobiota bacterium
GAATGGGAAGCGGAGACTCTTTTGGACTGCGGTGGCAAGCGGAGCGCGACACCGCTTTGGAACCCTCCCTATTCGCTTGCTCAATATTCGTGTTCCGTTTCGAAGTGGCGACGCTGCCTTCCACAAGCTGAAGCTTGAACTCCATACTGGAGAAGGAAGCGCGCTGGAAAATACGAAGACGCATGTGACAGTCGGATCGGATCGCGCGACTCCAGTCGCGCTTACGGTGTGACGTACCCAAGCGGAGGAGAGTGTCACCGGAAGCTGTTACGGCATTGAGTGGGTGGTGGGTGGGATGAGTTGCACCTGGACGGGATGAGTTGCACCTGGACGGATTTGCCACGTCGTAAGCGGGCAGAATGCCCGCGGTCCGCGGACACAAAAAAGCCGCCTTTTGCAAGGCGGCTTTGCACACGAACAGTTAAACTACTTGCGACGACGGAGCAAAAGGGCCAAGCCACCGAGCACACCCAACGCAATCGTGGACGGCTCAGGCACAACGGCCAAGCTGAAGGAGGTCAAGCCTTGAGCGACAGGAATTGTAAGGGGGTTAAATGAATCACCCAAGGCTGGGGACGTAAATGTTGTAGACTGGCCTCGAACCGTGGCTGATTCCCAAGTTGCCCCAGTCGAGCTATCCCATGCCCGAAGCTGCAACGTCGCCTGCTGGCCGATTCCGACGCCTGACACCGTAACTGCCGAGCCGAAAAAGAAGCCCGGAAAAGAACTCGAAAAGCTTAACGGAGTTCCGATTGCTTGCAGACTTCCTTCCGCCGTCCCTACTGTTCCGGCATACCATTGCGCTTTAAACACCGAACTCGCCAACGGCGTCGACATATCAACATTGAATACCGGCGCGTTAACCGACGTACTGTTCGCACCGGAACCAATGTTTGTCGGGTCAAATGCACCCTGGCCAAATGCGATCGTCGTAACTGCGCACAAGGCCAACGTGAGAAATGATTTCTTCATAACAAGTACACCTTTATAAGCTTATTGAGGAGAAACAGTAAAACTACGTGTCCAAGAAGCAGCGTTCGATTTGAAAACAAAAAACGACTGGCCGATGTTTACAGTCGGCTCTTGAGGCGCCCAAGCATTAAAAGGTGCTCCCAAGAGCTGGTAAATGTCATAAGTCGTGCCGTTAAAAATATAAATGCGATCGTTCGCCGCAGCAGGAAAACCAAGCGCGGAACTCACTCCACCAGCTTGAGGTACCATCGAACTGCGAATCGAGAACCCAGCTGGAAGTGAATTAACCAATGTTCCTTGCGGCACTTCACCCACAAAGGTGAGGGTCAGAGGCGAAGCTGTGGGATTGCTTACAAACGCACCACCACCTAAATCGAACGTTGCATTACCGTCAGGAGCCCACGCATTGAACGGTGCCCCAAGAAACTGATAAATATCAAACCCCGTTCCGTTAAACTTGTATACGCGAGTGTTAGCCGGCGGCGCAGGCAGCACATCGGACAGCTTATTCGCCGTGCCGGACAATTGATTGGCGACCATCGAGAAGCCCGGAGGCGCTTCCACATTGATGAACCCGACCGCATTCACGGAATACACCGTTTGGGCTTCCAGTGATGCAAGGCCTGCCCCCGTGACCAAGCCTGCGAGTAAAAGAGCTTTTGTCTTCATAGTTGGTTTAACTGCTGCTTATCTGTGTGCGAGGGCAATATGTCAGAGGGGAGGGCCAAAGTCAAAGAGTTTTTTGTCCGACTTTTGTTACGATTCTGCAAACCACAACGCCTCATAGACAACAGTTTCCGGTCGCACGCGTTTCACAAACCTGCATTTAGCAGAATCCGGGCCAGAGGCGCACAAGGTGCCTGTTTACAACCGGTTAACGTTACGACCCGCCTCCGGCGAAAAGCGCGATCAAGCCAAGGTGCTGCGCCCCAATGCGTTGTTTGTCGGCACCCCGGACCCGCCGGGGTGTTTACCTGATGCGCTTGCCAGTGGTCGAGGCATTTGCCAAACGTTCACGATGGCCATCTTTGCAATGCCTTTCTCGTGGGGCCAAGGATGCGCACATAATCCGGCTGTTGGACGCAATCCCTGAAAATCACCACATTGAATCCCGCAAACCCGGACGCCCGCGCCGCGTCGGACGGAAATCGGATAGCCGCGATGCTTTGCTGCTGGCTAACCGCCCACCCGAGAACCTGTGTTTTGGTCGGCTTTCGAGCGGTCTGCCAGTGCGCCGCGAGATCCCGAAGCTTCAGTCCAACGGCCCTCAACGTCGGCTCGTCCGTCAAATCCAGGACTCTTGCCAGATCCACGTCGGCTCGTCCGTCAAATCCAGGACTCTTGCCAGATCCACTTCTGCGAAAAAAGTTGCGAGCGGCTGTTTGGCCACTCGTCCCAGCCGCCGACCATACTCGGCTCGCGCAGTCTGTTCATTCTCGGAAAAATAGACGCAGGGCACACCTGCCGGGTTGTAGCGATTCGCGCGACCGGAGGCGAACAGGTAATCTGGTGCGGCGGCCTCCGTCAGTGGAGCCAACGCCACACAACGAACCAGTTCGGCCCGCAGCCGGCGGACCGGCGCGGACGCCAGCCGCGATAACACCCTGGATTTGTCCTCCATCAGGTTGGCGATCCCGTGAGCGCGTCATCCACATAATCCGCCATTGCCTGCCACTCTCCTTCGGCCAGCAGATCCAGTGGCGAGCGGTTGCCCAACAGCTCGTGGGGCACTCGCAGCCACTTGCGAAATTCCGCGTCGCTTTCCATTACTGCCCGCAACCTCGCCACGCGCTCGAAATAACCCAACGCATTTTGCAGCGAATCCGCGTCCGGCGTCTTGCTCACGGCCTGCTTCGACCGACCCAGCCATCCGGCCAACAGGCTCAGGCTGACGCCAAAGAGCTTCGCCACGCGCTCTGCCGAAAGATTTCCGCCCGCCAACCGCAGGTCCTTCGTGGCTTCCACCACGTTCTTCCATTGGTCCATCGGACTCGGCCGGGGGGCGGGCACCTGCTTGCCGCCACGTGCAAAGCCATGCTCCGTCTGGCGCAGGACGCTGTCCACGCGCGCAAGCAACCGCTCCAGCCTCCGCTTTTCCTCGACCAGGTCAGTTCGAAGATTGGCCAGCGCGTTCATCGCCACCCCTCCCTTTTCCGCTTTGCTCAATGTCGTTGGCATAATCCAAATTTAAACCAAACGTCAACCGTTCGTCAACTTGGCTTTTACCAAAGATCAATGCGAATGCGGCCGGCCGGTGCCGCAGAGGCCGCAGGAACTGGGCTTGCCGGTGCAGGCGGGGGCGTCATCGCCGGAGCCCGGGGAGGAGGCGAACACAGAGAGCTTCTTCACCAGGCGCGTGGAACCACAATGTGGACAAGGCGTGCCTTCCCACTGCGTGGAGCGCACCAGGATTTCGCTGTCTTTCCGGCAATGGTCGCAATGAAATTCGTAGAGCGGCATGGGTGTTAAGTTCAAAGTTCAAGGTTCGAAGTTCAAGGTTCAAATTGACCGGGGCGCGGCATTCACGACGCTTCAGCGCCTTCACTGAAAACAGGCGATTGATTCGACCCAGAGCCGGTCGAGCAAACCCCGTTGAAGCGACCTGAAGGTCGCGCTCCGGGTCAACCTGTGGTCAACGGGCTGCTTCGATCAATCCGCGCTTTTGCAATTCTGCGAGCAGCTTGTAGGCGTCCGCATCCGGGCCGGGGAAATGGTCCAGGACGCTGAGGACGGTTTCGCGTTCATAGACGAGCTGGAGCATTTCGAGTTCCGGCGACGCCAGGGTGGCGAGCGGCTCGGGCAAGGGCCGGGCCAGGCGCAGGCGCGTGTTCAACTCCGGCAACTCCCCGGCGACGTCCGTCATTTCATCGGCCTGGCGCACGCCTTCCAGCAGGAGCGACTGCGTCGGTTCGGAAATCGTGCCGGGCTTCTCCCTGTCCTCGGGGGAAAATTCGAATTCACCGGCGGTCCAGCGCAGCAGCCGAAAGACGGATTTCTCGGCCTGCGTGGCGGTCTGGCCGTCGATCGACGCATGATGAATCTGGCCGTCCTTGAGGTGAATGCGGCCGGTGCTGCCCGCGCGTTCGATCACCAGCACGCCCGTCTTTTGCGACGTGGCCAGCAACTGCAGCAAGTCCACCAGCGTCACCGATTCGAGCGAGCCGGCAATGAGGCGCGTGGTGGATTTGGAACGGCGCAAATGCTGCGTCTGCTCCCACCAGTTCTGGGCGGCGCTGCTGACCTCCAGGCCGGCGGCCACCTTGAAGACGGAATTGCCAATGCGTATCTGGTCGCCGTCCTTGAGCGCGGTTTTGGTGATGCGCTTGCCGTTGACCAGTGTGCCGTTGGAAGAGCCAAGGTCTTCGACGGTGAGCGCATTGTTCTCGAAGAAAAGGCGGCTGTGGCGGCGCGACGATTTTTCATCGTCGAGCACGATGTGCGCGGCCTTGCCGCGGCCAATGACCCATTCATTGCCGGGCTCCAGCGGCAGGCATTGTCCAATGCTCTTGCCGGTCAGGAACAACAGCGAAAGCCCGGTTGCAAGGGGACGCTGCGCGCCATCCGAGGCGGTGTTCACAGGCGCGACTGTAGGGCGAAAGGCCGGGCGGGTCAATGGGGTTGCGCCGGCCCGGCCGCGGGGCCGGTGTGATTGAATTGGTGGTTCGGAGTCCCGGCTTCAGCCGGCCAAGACGTTGCAATTCGAAGCGCGTGGAGGTTTCCGTTGGTTGATCAACGGAGCAACGCCCAGCCGCCTGAAGGCGGGACTCCGAACCTCAGGGCGTCGTTACCCACTTCTAATCGCACTCGCCGCGGCCGGGCGCGTTTCCAACGGTTCCAGCGCCAGGCCGCCGCAATCGGCGCAATCGGCGGCACTTTCAGTAAATTGGGCGAGACATCGCGGACAATACTGGCGGCAACTGGCATCGGCCGGCGCGGGTGGTTTCAACAATTCCGCCACGGCCAGACCGTGCGTGTTCAGGAATTCGTCCATCGTTTCGCGCAGCGCGGCGCGATGACCCGCCTCCGTGGCGCGCGCCGCTTCATTGTCCACGGGGCAGACCGGATGAGCAGGATGATGGGTATCGCGCACCACCACCTGGGCGAAGGCGCGGAATTGCGCGGGCGAACACAACACCTGCGCCACCGCCAGCGGATGAAACGCTTGCAGCAGCGGACGCGACAACGCATCGACGGCGCGCATCGCGCTGGGCGGCGAAAGCAACGCCGTGAGGAACACCGTGAAACGCTCATCCTCCGCCAGCGGATAAAGCGCCCGGTGCGCGCGGCGCAAATAAATGGCCGTCGTCACCGTGAAGCCGAGCAACACGACGGCCACCGGCAGCCAGCAATTGCGCAAGCCCACCTGCCAGAACAACAGCGGGCACACCACGAACACATAAAGGAACAACGCGTTCGCCAGCTTGCGCACCGGCTGCGACACCTGGCGAAACTCCTCCAACCGCTGACGGATTGCTTCCGTGTCGAAACTCCCGCCCAGCGCCTTGCGGATGACGCCGGCCCGCTGGTTTTCCGGCAGCTTCGCCAGTTCGCGCAACCGCCGGGCCAGCATTGCCGCCTGGTGCGGCGAGGCACAACGCACCAGCAATGCGCCGTTCACCAGCAACTTGCTCTGCGCGGCGGCCACTTCCTTGATCGCTTCAAATCGGATGAAGCATTCCGATTGCGCCGGGCGCCAGGCCGGATGCAGGTTCGTCGCCACGTAGGCAAAAGCGCCGGCGGCGGAAATGGACAACGGCGACTGGCCCGCGCACAGCAGCGTTCCCAGCGGCGGGACGGGGTGTCCCCAGACCACGCCGCCACTGTGATTGCCCGCGAGCGAGCCGGGATGAAGGAGTTTCCATTTCGTTCCCCGCCAGGAGCGCAGGGCGAGGTTGCCGCGCCGCAACCAGCACAGGCATTCCCAGCCGTACAACACGGCGAGCACCAGGAAAATGCCTTGCAGCTCGGTCATGCGACCGGATTCCAGCGGAATTTAAGGAAAATGTCGAACTACTCGGCCTCCGGCTCGCGGGACTTGCCGAGCACCAGGTTCCTGATCCACGCGCCGACCGCCACCACCGCGACGACGATCAGTTTCCACGCCTTCTTGAACATCAACGCGAGGTAAGCGAACAAACCGAGCTTGGCGCCCACCGCCGCCGCGCCGCCCACAACCAGCGCCGCCAGCCCGTATTGCGCCACTTTGTCGCCCTGCTTGTATTCGGCGTATTTCTCCCCCGTTTGATACGAGTAACCCGTGAGCAATTCCTTGAACTTGGGCAGCGCCGTGGCCATCTCCTTCGGGTCCACCACGAGCGACACTTCCATGACGCCATGCCGGCCCAGGAGCCGCGTGTTGTAATTGACGACCGGGTCGCCTTCGCTTTCACCGCGGATGGCCCACTCGAGGTTGTGCGTCTTCTCGTCGTAAGCGGGCGGTTTCTCCCAGCCGACGATGTTGAGCGGCGGCACGCCCATGCGCTTGCGCACCTTGTTGCCCTCTTCGTTGCCTTCCTTGATGGCTTTGAGCATCTTGTCGGCGTTCAACTTGTCCTTGTCGTCGTCCTTCACGTAGCCGACCTCGTCGAACTCGAACACCACAAACCAGTCCATGTTGGTGGGGCACAAAAAGCCCAGTTCATCGCCGTTGGTGGGATTGCCCATTGCCTCCAGCAAGGTCTGGGTGCCCTTGGCGTCGGTGAACATGAAACCTTCCGGCACCTGCACCTCGGCGAGGTGTTTGATTTGGGCCTTGGCCGGCCCCTTGGTCCAATTCAGCTTTTCCACTGGTGAACCGCCGGACTTTTCCGCGGCACGCGCCGAGGTCAGGGCCAGACACAATCCGCACAACACCCAACCGATTGATTTGCGGGAGAACATACGCTTCCTTTTTTTGGTTACCTTCTTGTGGTCAAACAACTCAGCGGCCACCCCACCTGCGCAGAGGTTGATTGGACACTGCCAATGGCTTGAGTAAACGCCCCGCGCCAGGCGGCGTCAAGGGGAAATTCTGGCAGTCACTTCTTCAAATGCTCGTCAAACCAGTCCGCAAAAATCTGCACGTCCTTGGCCGCGTCCGGCCAGCCGTGCGCCATCCCGGCACGCGTGATGAGTTTTGCGGGGACGCCTTTCGCCTGCGCCGCCTTGATGAAGATTTCCGCCTGCTGGATGGGCACCAGCTTGTCCGCGTCGCCGTGAATGATGAGCGTGGGGGCGGTGCGTTCGGTGACGAAGTTCAAGGGCGAAATCGTTTTGCCATAGGCCTGGCGTTTCTCCGCCGTGTACGACTCCGGCCCGAACGCGGCCTTGAAGTTCTTGAGAATACCCACGCCCACGGCGTCTTCGCCCGGCGTGCCATAATTAAGGAAATCCGTCGGCGGAAACCAGCTCGCCACGCATTGGATGGCCGAGCTTTCGCGGTCGATCGGATCCCGGGCCTTTTCGTTGCCCGGCCCGCCGCTGGTGCCGAGCGTGAGGGATAAATGGCCGCCCGCGCTGCCACCATACACGCCGAGCTTGTCGGGTTTGATGCCGTACTTCGCCGCGTGATGCCGGATGAAGCGCACGGCGCGGTTCATGTCCTGCACCACTTCGGGAATGGTGAACTTCGGTTGCGACCCGTGGACCACCGCGAACACCGTGTAACCGCGCTCGGCCATCGGCGCGATCAAATCAATCCGCATCGCCTCCTTCGCCGAAAACCACCCGCCGCTCACCGCGAACACGATGCCGTAACCATTCGGTTTGGCCGGCTGGAAAATATCCATCGTCAGCGCCGTGCCGAATTTGCGCCCGTAAATGATGTCTTCCGTGCGCGTGACATCGGACGGCAGTTTCGCCGGCGGCGGCGCGCCACACACCGGCAATAGACAGGCGTAAAGTAGAAGCAGGAAGAGCAAGCGTTTCATGAGTGCGCGCACTATACACGCGCCTTCGGCGGCGGCAAGCAACGGCGCGTATCACATCCCCTGCCCATGAACCCTGTTGCAGCCGAGGTGACGAGGCGCTGATGGTCGAGCCGCCCGCGGCAGCATTCTCCAACGTTCATCTCAGCCGGGACCCGACAACTCATCGGGCTTGTTGCTCAACTGGTCGAACCAGCCGCGTTCATACCACTTGAAACACGAAATCAACACCACCACGCCGATGATGGCCACAATCGCCAGTGAAACGAGCGCCCAAGTCAGGCTTTGGCTCGCATACAACGTGAAGCCCGCGCCCAACCCAACCAGCAACAGCGGCACCAGCCCGGCCTGCCACAATCGGGCCGGGCGCTGGTAACCGCTCGCACAACCACTCAGCCTCGTCGCGATGATCGTCGGTTGAAGGGCAATCACCAAACCAACCGTCTTCAGGGCCATGATGATCCCAAATTGAATGGTTTCTCCAGCCCGCACCGCAATCGCCATCCCGAAGAGCACCAACACCGGCGCGGCTGCCAGCGAGCGCAGCAAATTCACTTTGAAAACCACCGGGAAGATTTCACCGTGCGAAACGGGAAAGCCGGCATACATGGGGGAGAACTGGCTTCCAATCAACGCGGTGCCGAAACCGCGCCAATATCCTCCCAGCGCCGGCAGCAACACGTACGCGACAAAAATGCAGCCCCACATGGTCAATGACCGGACGGAACCGGCCAGGAACCACAGGATGATCATCGTTACCGCACTGGCGTAGATCGCGTTGACGAACTCCTTGGTCCACGTGGGCGGCCCTCCGCACAGCAGGCTTGCCACCAGCTTTTCACGCGACCCCAGCCAGCGAGCCATCACCCATTCAAACCACCGTTCGGTTTTCCAATCCATCGACGCCAGAAAATCCCGGCGTCGGATCGAATTCTCCAACTCGGTCATCTGCGAGCCTTCCGGCACGCCGGCGCGCGCATCGTCCGTCGCCATGGCCAACTGGCCGGCGTCTCCGCCCGTGACCTGCGGCGACCAGGTCGGCGCGATGGAAAACATTTCGCCGGGGACTGCATACGTGGCCTCCAAGGTTGCACGCCATCGCCACCCGCCGACCACCATGGCTGCGACCGGTAACAAAAGCAGCCACGCCAGGTGGTAACCGCCAAGATAACCTTCCAGAAAAGCGTAATTGATCCATCCAAAGGGCGGCAGCCAGTAGGCCCAGCGAAAATATTCGGCGGCAACTTCCCCGGACTTGACCAGCCAGATGAACAGCCCGGCGGCCACACTGCAAAAACCAAAAGCAATTTTGACATGGGGGACTTGCGGCAGCCGTGTCGCGATGAATAGCGTCAGGCAGACACAGGCCGCATGAATGAGCGCGGCAAAGGCCAAAGCAGGCAGCAACGCTCGCCAACCACCGCCCGCCAAGGTCGTCGTAACGCAGAGAGCAACCGGCACAACCACCAGCATGATTGAGGGTTGTCGCAGGAACTTGCGCCATTGCAACCGGAACACCTCCCGGTCCAGCACCGGCAGATGTCCGTAAATCCACAGATCGCCGTCCCAGTAATAGCACTGGTAAAACATTTGCACGCGCCAGAACGCCCATCCGGTCAGCCAAAGCGCAAAGCAGGCATGAAATCCTTCCAATCCATTCCGACTGGGTGCGCCTCGCCCCACCAGGATTGCCCACACCATGAGCGGAAGCACCAACAGCACCCAGAACATCCACATCGCTCGCGACGAAATCGCGCGCGAACGGCTGCGCCGAACGCGTTTATACTCCCGCTTCAGGTCGGGCGAAGCTGCGATCTCGCGCCGCACACGGCGGCGCAACTCTTTCTCCAGCCAGCGCCCGCGCCTCTTCATCCCCCTTCCCCCCGCAGTTGATCAAAGATCGCTTCGAGCGACCCGGCCTTGCCGGAAGCGTCGGTTTTCAGTTGCGAGGCCGTGTCAAATGCGCGCGCCTCGCCCTTGTGGATGACGCACACGCGGTCGGAAAACTTTTCCGCCAGTTCCAGGATTTGCGTCGTGTAAATGATGGTCCGCCCGCGCCGGACCGCCGCGAGCGCTTCGCGCTTGAACGAGTTGATGCCGTGCGGATCCATCCCCGAGGCCATGGGCTCGTCCAGCAGCCACAGTTCCGGATCAATGGCGAGCAACGCGATCAACGCCGACTTGTACCGCTGGCCGCGCGACAAAATATTGAGCGGTTGCGTCGCGATGGCCAGCAAATCGAATTCCCGCAACAGACTGATGACCCGTTCCTCCACTCCCGGTTGGTCCGCTTCATACGCCCGGAGCACCAGGCCGATGTGCTCCAGCGCCGTCTTCTCGGTGAACATGTACGGGAAATCCGGCAGGAACATCAACCGGCGGCGAAGGTCCACCCGATCGCGCTGGAACTCCTCCTGGTCAAAGAAGATCAACCCCTCCGTCGCGCCCACGATGCCAGACAGGCAACGCAGCAACGTGCTCTTCCCCGCGCCATTGGCCCCAACCACCGCCACAATCTGGCCCGGTTCGATTTCAAGGCGCACCCGGTCCAGCGCGCGCAACGAATCGAAGGTTTTCGTCAGACCCTGGAGTTCAATTTTCACCGATTGCCATCCCTCACGGTTTGGTCCGCCTTCAGACCAACCTTAACACATCCCCGCGCCCGACCAAGGGCAAACTGGCCAAACCCGCCAATTCTGCAAACTATTGCCTGCAGAGTTGGCAGTATTTGCAGGGCAATCATTCCACCCCTGCGGCTTCCGCCCGCTTCCGCCCGATAATGCCCGATAAATGACCGGGTGGCGTTGCCTACTCCCTTCCCGCCGCCGCAATGAACGGCTTGAGTTCCTGCATGAGCCGGGCGAAGCCGTCGAGTGTGAGTTGTTGCGCGCCGTCGCTCCAGGCTTCCGCGGGATTGGGATGCACTTCGATGAGCAACGCGTCGGCGCCCATGGCCACGGCGCCCTTGCACAGCGCCGCGATCAGGTCGGCGCGGCCCGAGCCCTGGCTGGGGTCAATCACGATGGGACAATGCGATTCCTTCTTGATGATGGGGATGGTGGACAGGTCGAGCGTGTTGCGCGTGTAAGTCTCGAACGTGCGGATGCCGCGCTCGCAGAACATCAGGTTCGGATTGTCGTTGGACAGAATATATTCACCCGCCAGCAGCCATTCCTCGATCTTCATCGACAGCCCGCGCTTGAGCAAAACCGGCTTGCCGGTCCGGGCGGCGGCGATGAGGAGCTGGAAGTTTTGCGCGTTGCGCGTGCCGATTTGCAGGATGTCCGCGTATTCGGCCACCAGTTCGGCGTGTTGTTCGGAGAGCAGTTCGGTGATGATGGCGAGGCCGGTTTCCTTGCGCGCCTTGGCGAGCAGCTTGAGGCCCTTCTCCCCGAGGCCCTGGAATTCATACGGCGACGTGCGCGGCTTGAACGCGCCGCCGCGCAAGATCGTGGCCCCCGCCTTCTTCACGGCCTCGGCGGTGGTGAGCAGTTGCTTCTCGCCCTCGACCGAACACGGGCCGGCCATGACCTGGAGCTTCGCGCCGCCGATGACATTGCCGCGCACATCAATCGTGGAGTTGGCCCGGTGCGCCTCGCGGCTGACGAGCTTGAAGCGCTTCTGGATGGGCGTGACGCTTTCCACCTGCGGCCAGGCGGTGAGTGTCTCCAGCGATTGATGGCTGCGCTCGTCGCCGATCGCGCCGATGACGGTGCGGGCGACGCCGCGCATGACATGCGGGCGGTAGCCGAGCTTGCGGATTTCCTTGAGGACAGCGGCTTCTTCGCGCTTCGAGATGTTGGGCTTGAGGACAACAATCATAGGTTTTGCAGTGCGCCGGCCAACCAATCCTGCCCGGTCTCAACAAAAAAACCGCAGGCGGGATGACCTGCGGTTTGGGTTGAGTTCGTTTGGATCAACACAGCCCCAAGCACAGGCGCAACCGGCTAAAGTACCAAAAGTACCCGCCAGCCAGCGCACCGTTAAATCGAGGGCTGCGAATCATTGCCGTTAGGCTAACAAAGCCCATCGGGGCGTCAACGGGCATTTTTGGGCGTGTAACAGGCTTGCCGCCGCATCGCGTCAAGGCTACCGTTACCCGCATGAAAACGGTTACTGTCGAGGAAGCCGAAAACAATTTCTCCGCTGTGCTGCGGCTGGTGCGCGCCGGCGAGGAGGTGGAGGTGACCAGCCGAAAAAAGGCCGTGGCCAAGATTGTGCCGGTGGGAAAGAAGCGGCGAAAGTATGATTGGGCCGGCACGTTCGCCAAGGTGGACGAGATTTACGGCGGCAAGCCCGCACCCGGAAAACCCGGCAGCCAAATCGTTATCGAGGGGCGCCGGTGAGAGTCTATTACGATCCGAGCTGTCTGATTTCCCTTTACTTGGCCGAACCGTTAAGCGGGCCACTTCGCGCATTCGTGGAACAGGAAGACCAGCCTCTCCTCATCAACGATCTTCAAGAGTTGGAGTTTCGCAACGCGCTTCGACAGAAAGTCCTCCGCAGGGAAATTGCTGAATCCGATCTGGCGCGAAGTCTGCGCGTCTTTGAAGACGATTGCGTTGCGGGAAAAGTACAGCGCAAGCCTTTGGTGTGGCGTGCTGTGTTTGCGCATGCGGAAGGTCAAACAGTTTGCCACGTTTGACAACGACCAGGCGGCGCTGGCGAGCGCGGCCGGATTGAAGATCGTCCATTTCCCGGCACCTTAGCTGTCGCTCCTTTTGCCTTGCCCAGCGCCCATTTTCCGCCTTTCCTGTCCGTCCGGTTCCGACGCGGAAAATCCCAGCGGCGGGCCGTTTATTGCTATATTGAGAGAATGAAAAGTTCTGCCATGCGCGCCGTGGGAGTCGTCCCCAGCAAACGCGAGGTCCGAATGCTCGACCATCGCGTCCCCCACGTTACCAAGCCCAACGAAGTCAAGGTCCGCTCCATCGAAGTGGGCATCTGCGGCACGGACCGCGAGATTTGCACGTTTGTATATGGCTCGCCGCCACAAGGATACGAATACCTCGTGCTCGGCCACGAGTCCCTGGGCGAAGTTGTCGAAGTGGGCGAAAACGTCAAGTCGCTCAAGCAGGGCGACCTCGTGGTGCCATCGGTCCGGCGGCCCTGCCCGCACGACCATTGCCGCCCGTGCCGGAATGACCAGCAGGATTACTGCAACACCGGCGATTTCGTCGAGCGCGGCATCAAGATGGTCCACGGCTTCATGACCGAATATTACGTGGACGAGGAGAAGTACCTCAACCGCGTCCCGCCGATGCTCAGCGAAGTGGCGGTGTTGACCGAGCCATTGACCATCGCGGAGAAGGGGCTGGCGCAGGTCTGGCAGGTGCAAGGCCGGTTGCCCTGGGCCTGCACCGAGCACGGCAAGCCGCCGGGCCACGGATTGAACGCCGTGGTGCTGGGCGCGGGGCCCATCGGCATCCTCGGCACGATGGCGATGCTGGCGCGCGGTTTCAAAACCTACGTTTATTCCCGTTCCAAGGCGCCCAATCCCAAGGCGGAATTGGTGGAATCGCTCGGCGCTCAATACATTTCGTCGCTGGAAGTCTCGCCGGAAGAACTGGCCAAACGCGTGGGCAACATCGATTTGGTTTATGAAGCGGTGGGCGGCAGCGAAGTGGCGTTTGATGTCATCCGCGTGCTGGGCGTCAACGGCGTGTTTGTGTTCACCGGCATTCCCGCGCCCGGCAAGGTCATCGACATCCACGGCGACCTGACGATGCGCAACATCGTGCTCATGAACCAGGCGATCATCGGCACCGTCAACGCCGATCGCGCCGCCTTCCAAAACGCCATCAGCGACCTCGGCGTGTTCCTCAAGCGCTGGCCCGACCAGATCAAATCGGTCATCACCGGCCGCTACACGCCGGATGATTATCACGAACTGCTCGTGGGGAAGAACACGGGGATCAAGAACGTGATCCGATTCGCATGAAAAAGTGGATTGATATTTCGATGCCGTTGCAGGACGGCATGGTGCATTGGCCGGGCGACCCGGAATGCAAGATTTCGCTGGCCGTCAGCATGGCCGACGGCAAACCGTGCAACCTCACGCACCTGTCCATGAGCGCGCACACCAGCACGCACATGGATGCGCCGCGCCATTTCGTGCGCGACGGCCGCACCATGGAATCGATGCCGCTGGACGCCACCATCGGCCCGTGTCGCGTCATCGAGATCAAGCACAAGTCCGCCATCACGGTGGACGAAGTGAAGCCGCACAAGCCGCGCAAGGGCGAGCGCGTGCTGTTCAAGACCCGCAATTCCACGCGCAGTTGGAACCTGGCGAAGACCGCCACGTTCGACGAGCAATTCGTCTATATCCCCGCCAGCACCGCGCAATACCTCGTCGATTGCGGCATCCAGACCGTGGGCGTCGATTACCTGAGCGTCGGCGGCTGGCAGAAGGACGGCATCGAGTGCCACCAGATTCTGTTGGGCGCCGAAGTGTGGATCATCGAGGGCCTGAACTTGTCGAAAATCAAGCCGGGCAAATACGAATTGATGTGCCTGCCCTTGAAGATCGTCGGCGCCGACGGCGCGCCCGCGCGGGCAATCCTTCGGTGAACGCGGTTGGCGCCACCCCTCAGCCGCCCCGCGAGCCTGCTCGCCCGATTCTCCACCGGCGAGCGGCCACGAACGCCACCCCGATGGCGAGCAAGGCCAGGCTGGCAGGCTCCGGCACCGGCGTGAACTCAATCTGAAAATTCACTCCGGCAAAATCGCCGGACGCGCTTCGCGTGATCAGAGACAAGGCAACCTGGTCTCCGGCCGCGACGGTAACGTCATTCAAAACACCCGCGCCACCTGACCCTGCGGCGAGGTTGAAGGGGTTGGAACGATTGTACGGGTCGCCGCTGAACAGCATGCCACCCGACAACGCCTGGCCGTTGATGGCCAGGCTCCAGTCCACTGAGCGCCCGATGTCGCGCGCCAGCCAGACGGCGCCGCTCAGGTCAATCTGCCCCGCGCCCGGGCTGGTCCACATTACGTTGGCGTTCGGCGTGGAGATGCCGCCACTGGAGCCAGCGTCCCATGTGTGCGTGATGACGTCCCCAATCTGCCAGTCCGTGCCAATGCCCGTGCCGGTGGCCTTGAACCAGCTCACGATGTGGCCGGGGCCACTGGCCGCATACACCCATGCTGGCTGCGTGGCCGAGAAACCGCCGGGGATATAACTGGACACGTGGTTTCCGATGGCGCCTCCGCCATCGCCGTACGACCACGGACCGTTGGGATTGGAAGCGTCGCTCCAGTCGCCTCCCAGGTTGTAAGTCCCCGTGGGCGACGCATACACGCCGGCAACCGAAAGCAACATAATTGCGGCGATAAGAACAGTTGGAATTTGCCGGGAACTGACACCCTCGCAGTTGCTGCGCCAGACTGAGCCTCTCCCCGCACGAGGAACCATGGCCCTTTTCCAACTCATGGTGCACTTACATAGCCCATTTGCCCCTCCCTTTCAAGCAAACGTTGGATGCCAGAATCGCTCCTGGCTCCTGGCATAATGATTCTGCCTGCCGCCACCCCATTTAACCATGTAACTTATTTAACTAATTTCTATTACACATTGTCACTTGACTTCCCCGCCCATCGTGCGATGCTTCCTTGCGTCAGGCACGCCCCGTGTCCTGGCTGGAAAGGAGGGTGGTCGCCCGTGGCGGCCCGCCCCAACGACAACGGATTGCGCATGACCGCCAACCCGAACGATGCCTCGCGCCTCGCGCTCCCCAAAGCGCGTCACACCCTTGTGCCCCAGGGGTGGCGACGGCCCCGTCGCCCGTTCTGTTTCCGCGTTTTCCACCTCGTTCCACCCTTTTCCACCCTCTTCTGCATTGGTGGGGAAATTTTTCCGCGAAGATCCCCCACGACGGTCCACCTCCATCCACTTAAATCCACATCAGCGCCCATGCAAAAAATTTCCCATTCGAGGCTTCGGTGCTTCTCTGGAGTTTGGTTTTTGCTGCTTGGAGTTTCTCCCTTCCCGCGCTATGAATGAATACAAATCCCTGACGCGCAGTCTGTTGATTAACATCACCGCCTTACGATCGTGGCTGAATATCGCGATATAGCGCGCGCATCCATTTGCGCTGCAATGGTTTTTATTGTCACCTTCCCCACCCTCGGGGCAGGCAAACCAAGCGACAAATCGCTCAACTTCGAGAAGGACATCCGCCCCTTGCTCAAGGCGCACTGCTTCCATTGCCATGGCGAAGGCGAGAAACTCAAGGGCGGCCTCGACCTGCGACTTCAGCGACTCATGGTCAAGGGAGGCGATGAAGGCCCGGCCATTGTCCCTGGCAAACCGGACCAGAGTCTCGTCTATACGCTCGTGCGCGACGGCGAGATGCCCAAGGGCGAGAAGAAGCTCACCACCGCCGAGGCGGATCTCATCCGCCGCTGGATTGCCGCCGGCGCGAAGACCGCGCGCCCCGAACCGGTGGAACTCGGCAACGGCCCGCATTTCACCGAGGAAGAAAAATCGTTCTGGCTCTGGCAACCGGTCAAACGTCCCGAAGTGCCCAGGCTCCGCAAGTCCGATCCCATCCGCACGCCGGTTGATGCCTTCCTGCTGGCGACGTTGAAGGAAAAGAAACTCTCGTTCTCGCCCGAAGCCGACAAGCTCACGCTCATCCGCCGCGTCACGTTTGATTTGATCGGCCTGCCACCCTCGCCCGAGGAAGTGGACGCGTTCCTGGCGGACAAGTCATCGGATGCCTACGAGAAGTTGATTGATCGCCTGCTGGCGTCGCCCCACTACGGCGAACGTTGGGGGCGTCATTGGCTGGACATCGCCGGCTACGCGGACTCGGATGGTTACACGGACTCCGACCCCGTCCGCAATTACGCCTACAAGTATCGCGATTACGTCATCCAATCGTTCAACGACGACAAGCCGTTCGACCAGTTCATTCGGGAACAACTCGCCGGCGACGAGATGCTCGCGCCGCCCTACAAGAATCTCACGCCCGACCAGATCGCGAAATTGACGGCGACTGGCTTCCTGCGCAACGCGCCCGATGGCACCAGTTCCGGCGGCGTGGACCAGAATGTGGCGCGCAATGCCGTGGTGGCGGACACGTTGAAGATTGTTTCCACGTCATTGCTTGGATTGACCGTTGGTTGCGCGCAATGCCACGATCATCGTTACGACCCCATTCCGCAGGCGGATTATTATCGGCTGCGCGCCATCTTCGAGCCGGCGTACGACTGGAAGAACTGGCGCGCGCCCAACGCGCGGCTGGTGTCGCTCATGACCGAAGCCGAGCGCGCGAAGGCCGCTGAGATCGAGAAGGAAGCCGCGGTCATCGACAAGGCGCGCCTGGCGAAGCAGGAGGAATTCATCAACGGCATTTTGGAGACGGAGCTGGAGAAGAAAGCCGAGGAATTGCGCGAACCGTTGCGCGAAGCCTACAAGACAGCGTCCGCCAAACGCACGCCGGCGCAGGTGAAGTTGCTCAAGGACCATCCGACCGTCGCCAACCTCTCGCCCGGCTCGCTCTACCTTTACAAGCAGAAGCTCGCCGATGAATTGAAGAAGATGTCCGACGAAGCGGCCACGATTCGCGCCAAGAAGCCGGTCGAGGAATTTGTCATGGCGCTCACTGAAGTGCCCGGCAAGGTGCCGGTGACTTATCTGTTCAGCCGCGGCGACCACGACCAGCCCAAGCAGGCGCTGAAGCCGGGCGAATTGACAATTCTCGCCTCGTATCGCCCCACGGATTTGCCGGAGGACGACCCCGCTGTGCCCACCACGGGCCGGCGCCTCGCTCTGGCGAAGCATCTTACCGATGGCACGCATCCGTTGACGGCGCGTGTGCTGG
This sequence comes from Verrucomicrobiota bacterium, assembly GCA_040754875.1. Taxonomy (GTDB): domain Bacteria; phylum Verrucomicrobiota; class Verrucomicrobiia; order Limisphaerales; family JBFMBT01; genus JBFMBT01. The sequence continues at coordinate 17,708 of JBFMBT010000036.1, forward strand.
TGAATCGCGTGTGGTTGAATCATTTCGGGCGCGGCATTGTGGGCACGCCCGGGGACTTCGGTTATTTGGGCGAACGACCCACGCATCCGGAATTGCTCGATTGGCTCGCGAGCGAGTTTGTCACGCAAGGCTGGAGCATGAAGAAGCTGCACAAGCTGCTCATGACTTCGACGGCTTACCGGCAATCGTCCGTGCGCGACCCGAAGAAAGAACGTATCGACCTCGATAATCGTTACCTGTGGCGCATGCCGGTACGACGCTTGCAGGCCGAGGAAATTCGCGACGCCATGCTCGCCGTCAGCGGCAAATTGAATCCAAAGCTGTGCGGCAAGCCCGTGCCCGTGATGGAGGACGAAGTCGGCCAGGTCGTCGTGGGCATCGACACGAATGACTCCGCCGGCCGGCCGTCGGGCAAGTTCATTCCGTTGAAGGGCGAGGAATTCCGCCGCAGCCTTTACGTGCAGGTGCGCCGCAGCAAGCCGCTCGGCATGTTGGAAAGTTTTGACGCGCCGGTGATGGAACCGAATTGCGAAAACCGCAACGCCTCCACCGTGGCCCCGCAATCGTTGATGCTCATGAACGGCGAGTTCACGCTGGAGCAAGCCAGGTTCCTCGCCGCGCGCGTGGCGCAGGAAGCGGGCAAAGACGCTGCGGCGCAAGTCCAACGCGCGTGGCATCTGGCTTTCGCTCGTCCCGCCAGCGCCGCGGAAGCAAAGCAGGCTGTGGAATTCATGGCCGCGCAGACCGAATATTTCCGCGCCCATCCACCCGCCGCCGAACCCGCGCCCAAAGGCAAACCCGCGCCTCCCGCGCCCGACCCGCAGGCCCTGGCGCTGGCGAACTTCTGCCAGGCCCTCATGAGCGCGAACCGGTTCTTGTATGTGGATTGATTATTGCCCGCCAAACACGCTAAAAGACGCTAAATGAAAAAAGTAATTGCTGATCTGCTCTACAAGGATGAATGCTACGCCATCATGGGTGCTTGCTTTGCCGCGTACAAGGAAATGGGGTGCGGTTTTGTTGAACATGTCTTCCAGGAATGCCTGGAAATAGAATTCGCGGACCGTAACATTCCTGCCATCGCGAAGCCGAAAGTGGACTTGCAGTACAAGGGCCGCCTTCTCAAACAAAAGCTGGAACCAGATTTCATTTGTTACGGCAAGATCATCGTTGAACTGAAAGCCGTGTCCGTGCTGGCCGACGAACATCGCTCACAGGTGATCAACTACCTGAGCGCAACCGGATTCAAGCTTGGGCTGCTCGTGAATTTCGGGCACTATCCCCAGTTGGAATGGCAACGCATCGCCAACACCAAGAAGCTCATTCAAAATGCAGCCGGTTTTAAAGTTTAGCTTTAGCGTATTTCGCGTGTTTAGCGGGCAAAAATGAACACTCGTTTCCTCAATCGCCGCCAGTTCCTCGCGCGGAGCGGCTTCGGCCTTGGCTCGGTCGCGCTGGCGTTGTTGCTCGACGAACAGAACCTGCTCGCCAAGCCGGAGAAGCCCGAACTGGACCCGCGTAAGTTCGACCTGTTGCCCAAGCAGCCGCACTTCGAGCCGCGCGCCCGGGCGATGATTTCCCTCTGGATGCAGGGCGGGCCCAGCCACATGGATTTGTTCGATCCCAAGCCGATGCTCGACAAGCTGGACGGCCAGAAGTTCCCCGGCGAAGTCAAATACGACAACGCCGCGCAGGCCAGCCCCAAGGTTCTCGCCAGCCCGTGGAAATTCCAGAAATACGGCCAGTGCGGCATGGATGTTTCGGAATTGCTTCCGCACTTCGCGGAGATTGTCGATGACGTGACGCTCATCCGCTCGATGCACACAGGCGTCAACAATCACGGTCAATCCATCTTCGCGTTGCAGACCGGCCGCATCCAGGCGGGCCGCCCCACGCTCGGCAGTTGGCTGACCTACGGCCTCGGCTCCGAAAGCCGCCAGTTGCCGGCCTTCGTCGCGCTCACCGACCCGCGCGGGCTGCCGGTCGAAGGCGTGCAAAACTGGACCAATGGCTGGCTGCCGTCGCTCTTCCAAGGCACGGCCGTGCGCCCGCGCGAACCGCGCATTCTCAATCTCGACGCCCCGGCCTTCGTGCGCGGCGAAGCACAGCAGAATTTCCTCGGCTACCTCGATCAACTGAATCGCGAACACCTTCAACAGCATCCGGGCGAACTCGATCTCGAGGCGCGCATCGCCAGCTACGAGCTCGCGGCAAAGATGCAGACCGCCGCCAAGGAAGCGCTCGACATCACCGGCGAGAGCGACGCGACGAAGAAGCTTTACGGCATTGATGATCCCGCCACGCGCGACTTCGGCACGCGTTGTTTGATTGCGCGGCGGTTGGTCGAACGCGGCGTGCGCTTCGTGCAGGTTTATACCGGCAACCAATCATGGGACCATCACGGCAGCATCATCAAGTCCCTGCCGGCCGCCTGCAAATACGTGGACCAACCTTCCGCCGCGTTGGTGAAAGACTTGAAGTCGCGCGGCTTGCTCGATTCAACGGTCGTGCATTGGGGCGGCGAGATGGGTCGTCTTCCGGTGGTCCAAAACGACGCCGGCCGCGACAAGGTCGGCCGCGACCACAACACCTACGGCTTCAGCATGTGGGTGGCGGGCGGCGGTTTCAAAGCCGGTTGCATCCACGGCGCCACCGACGAATTCGGCCACAAAGCCGTCGATGGCATTGTGAATCATTTCGATTATCACGCCACGCTGCTTCACCTCTTCGGCATCGATCCCAGGCGGCTGACCTACAAACGCAACGGCATCGAGCAATCCCTCCTTGACAACCAGCCCGGCCAGATCGTGAAAGAATTGCTCGCCTGATCCGCCGCAAACCCGCGGCGCCAATTCCTCCTGACGCAGAAACAACAACAATCTGTTTCTTCGGACCGCGGCTGTCCCCAGCCGCAGCGCGCATCCTGTTAATCGACGCGATGGACTATCCGAGATACAATCTTCGTGCGACGCGAAACGCGCTTGGAAGCCAAGCGAACCTCCCGGCCTTTCGTTTCACCCTGCGCGCTGCGGCTGAGGACAGCCGCGGTCCCAACTAACTAGTCCTTCGGCACCTTGTCCGGATTGGCCTTCGCCCACGCGAAGAATTCCTCGATCGTGTAGAACGTTTGAAACCGATAAAGCCTGCCCTTGTCTTCGACCTTCTCCATCGAATTGAACGTCCACGCATCCCCCGTGCGCCGCATCCAGTCCGTCAGCTTCGCCTCCAGTTCCGCGCGCACCTTCGCGCTGGCGGGATCAGTCGCGAGATTCTTCAACTCATACGGATCGCTCTGCAAATCATATAACACCCACGGCTCCTTCTCCGTGCGCGCATACATGTAACGCCCCGTGCGCACGCCGCGCCACGGAAACGGCGTGCCATCGCCATCGAACGGCACAAAGATCTGGAAGAACACCGAATCCGGCGCGCGCCTCGTTTTTCCTAGAACGAAGTCCGACAAATCAGTGCCCTGCATGAACGCCGGCGGTTTCATTCCGCACAGGCCAAGGAACGTCGGCGCCAGGTCCACGTGCGATACCAACGTGTCTTCCACGCGCCCGCCTTTGACCTTCGCGGGATAACGCAGAATGCCCGGCACCCGGATGGATTCCTCCCACGGCTTGCGTTTCAGCCGCGCGCCATGTGAGCCCAACATGTCGCCGTGGTCCGACGTCACGAATATCACCGTGTTCTCATCCTGGCCCGCGTCCTTGAGCGTCTGCACGAGGCGCGCCACCTGGTCGTCGATGGCCGTGATGGCGGCGTAATACGCGGCCAGTTCCTTGCGCCCCGCGTTGCGCACGCCTTCCTTCCAGTTGGGGCGCATCGTGAGTTTCTCCGCGTCATACATCTTCATGTATTTCTCCGGCGCACCGTAAGGATCATGCGGCGGCCCCATCTGAATCATCAGGAAGAATGGCTTCTCCGATTTCGCCTTCAGAAATTCAATCGCCACATCCGTCCATTCCTCGGCTTCGAACTTTTGCGCAATGATCGGCGTGTCGTCGTCGCGGAAATACATCTGCTTGAAATGCTGGTGGCTGCACTCGCTGGCCGCCCAGAATTGAAATCCCTGCCGGCGCGGACCCGGCGGCACAAACCCCGGATGCCGCGGTCCGCCGTCGAGGTGCCATTTGCCAATGAACCCGGTGCGATAACCCGCGTCGCCCAACAATTCCGCAATCGTCACGTGCGATTCGCGCAGCCGCAGGTCATTCGCGATCATCCCGTTTTTGTGCGTGTACATCCCCGTGAGCAGGATGGCGCGCGCCGGGCAGCACACCGGCGAATTGGCGAACGTGTTGCGGAACAGAATCCCTTCCGCCGCCAGCCGGTCGAGGTTCGGCGTCTTCACCTCCCGGTTGCCCATGCAGCCCATGTCCATGCCCCGCATCTGGTCCGGCATGAGAAACAGAATGTTCGGACGCGTGGCCGCGTGAAGGGAAGAGACGAAGCAAACGAAAGCAATAAACCAGCGAATGAAGGACATGCCGGAATAGTGGCGCAACCGGCTGCTCGATGCAACGCACGATGGAATTTCGCAACCACGTGGACTCACCGAGTTTGGAGTTCACGCTTCAGCGTGTGGGCGAGGCGTCCTTCCGCAAGCTAAAGCTTGAACTCCAAACTCGGCGGGATAAACGCGCAACTTCGCAATGCACGCCGCAAACCCACGGCACAATTCCCTCCCATCGCAGCAACAGCAGCACCCTCTCCTTGGGGAGAGGGCCATGGTGAGGGGGACCGTCGTGTCGCAAATCCCAACGGCTCCGAATGGAAACATCAACGATATCGCCAGCCGACTTCACCGGACCGCGGCTGTCCCCAGCCGCAGCGTGTGGTCTGCCAACCGAAGCTCAGGAGGTTCGCTTGTTGTATGTGTGTTTGACGTCGCACCGAGATGACCTCGCAGTCATTCTGTTACTTCAGTTGCAATCGCCACGCTGCGGCTGGGGACAGCCGCGGTCCGCCATAGGCCTACTTCTTCATCTTTAACTCGCGCACCAGAAACCCGAGCTTGTCCGCCGTCTCATCGATGATCTTCGCTGTCGGTTTGCCCGCGCCGTGGCCCGCCTTCGTTTCGATGCGGATCAGCACCGGATTCTTCCCCGCGTGACACTCCTGCAAGCGCGCCGCGAACTTGAAGCTGTGCGCCGGCACCACGCGATCGTCGTGGTCCGCCGTGGTCACGAGCGTGGACGGATATTTCACACCCGGCTTGAGGTTGTGATACGGCGAATACGCATACAACGCCTTGAACTCCGCTGCGTTGTCTGCCGAGCCGTAATCGCTCGTCCACGCCCAGCCGATGGTGAACTTGTGAAAACGCAGCATGTCCATCACGCCGACCGCCGGCAACGTCGCGCCGAATAACTCCGGCCGCTGCGTCATGCACGCGCCCACGAGCAGGCCGCCGTTGCTGCCGCCGGCAATCGCGAGCTTGTCGGGCCGCGTGTATTTGTTCGCAATCAACCATTCCGCCGCCGCGATGAAATCGTCGAACACATTTTGCTTTCGCAACTTCGTTCCCGCCTGATGCCAGTCCTCGCCGTATTCGCCGCCACCGCGCAGATTCGGCATCGCATACACGCCGCCCATCTCCATCCACACCAGCATGCTGACCGAGAAGCTTGGCGTGAGGCTCGCGTTGAACCCGCCGTAACCGTACAGGTAGGTCGGGTTGCTGCCGTTCAACTTCAACCCCTTCCTGTGCGTGATGAACATCGGCACGCGCGTGCCGTCCTTGCTTTGAAAGAACACCTGTTTCGTTTCGTAATCCACCGGATTGAAATCCACCTTCGGCTGGCGAAACACCGTGCTTTGGCCCGTGCGCAAATCGTAACGATAAATCACCCCCGGCACCGTGAAACTGGTGAACGCATAAAACGTCTCCGCGTCCGTGCGCTTGCCGCCAAATCCGCCCGCCGACCCGATGCCCGGCAAAGCCACGTCGCGCACCGGTTTCCCATCCAGCGCGAAAATCCTCACCTGACTGCGCGCGTCCTTCAGATACGACGCGATCAACTGATGGTTCACCACGCTCACGCCGCCCAGCGTCTCGGCCGCTTGCGGAATGATTTCCTTCCAGTTCTTCCGGTCCGGTTTGGTGATGTCGATGGCGATGACACGCCCACGTGGCGCGTTGAGGTCCGTTTTGAAAAAGAAGGTCGCGCCGTCGTTGTCGATGAAATCGTAGCTCGCGTCGAAGTCGTTCAACAACTCGACCACTTTGGCGCCAGGCTGCTTCAAGTCCTGATAGAACAGCCGGTTCTTCGGGTCGGTTCCCTGCCAGACATGGATGATGAGATAACGGTCATCCTCCGTGACGCCGCCGCCGAAGCCCCACTCCTTCTGGTCGCGCCGCTCGTAAATGAGTTTGTCCTCGGACTGCGGCGAGCCGAGCCGATGGAAATACAGCTTGTGATAATAATTGGCGCCCGTGAGCTTCGCGCCCGCCGCCGGCTCATCGTAACGGCTGTAAAAGAAGCCGCTGCCATCCTTGCGCCACGACGCGCCGGAAAACTTGACCCATTTCAAATGGTCCGCGCGGTCCTGCCCCGTGCGCACGTCGCGCACCTTCCATTCCTGCCAGTCCGAGCCCGCCGAGGACAGGCCGTACGCCATGTAATTCCCGTCGTCGCTGATTTCGTATCCGCTGAGCGCCACCGTGCCGTCTGCCGACAGCTTGTTCGGGTCCAGCAACACGCGCGGCCCGGCTTCGAGCGAATCCGCCACATACAACACGCTTTGGTTCTGCAACCCGTCGTTCTTCGAATAGAAGTAGCGGTTGCCTTCCTTGAACGGAATGCCGTAGCGCTCGTAATTCCACAACTTCGTCAACCGCTCCTTGATCGCCGTGCGCTGGGGGATTTGTTCGAGGTAACCAAACGTCACCTTGTTCTGCGCTTCGACCCACGCCTTGGTTGCGTCGGAGTTGTCGTCCTCCAGCCAGCGATAAGGATCAGGCACCTTGGTCCCGTGGTAATCGTCCACGTGATTCGTTTTGGCGGTGGCGGGATAAACAAAGGCGGCTCGTTTCGGCATGGAATAATCAGTGGCGCAACCCGCCAGCCACAACACGGCCAGCGTCGCGCTCAGGAACAGGATGGTGGCGGTGCGGGAAATCATGACGGCTGGAATTAGCCGGTTTTCAGCGCCGTGTCCAATCATTCAACGCGCGCTCGTCAACCGTCGGCGCGGACGAGGTGCCCAACGCCTCCAACGCTTCGCCGACGAGATAGAGCGAGCCGGTAATGACCACCCACGGCGTGCCTTCCGACTGGCGCAACGCGTCGGCCAACGAATCGCATACGCGCGTGTCTGCGTTCGGATGGGCGTTGCGGCAAAACCCTGCCAGGTCAGCAGGCGCCGCCGAGCGTTCGCTGTTCGTGGGGACGAGAAGGATGCGCTTCGCGGTCGTTGCCAGCGTCCGGCAGACTTTCTCGCAATCCTTGTCCCGCATCATCCCAAGGATGAGCGTCACGCGACTTGGATCTTCTTCAAACTCGCGCAATGCTGTGCGCAGTGCCGCGGCTGCCTCGGGATTATGCGCGCCATCCAGCAAGATGGTTTGCCCGCCGCGCTCGATGCGTTGCAAGCGCCCCGGCCAGTGCACATTTTCCAAGCCTTCGCAAACGGTATCAATCGACACACGGATCTCCTGCTGCAACGTCTGCACCACCGATACGGCCAGCGCCGCGTTCATCATCTGATGCTCACCCGCCAGCGACAACCGAGGCGGTTGTTCCGGCATCCCGCCCGGACCAAATCCAAAAAACGGATACACATGCACCACATCATCCTCCCATTCGCTGCCCGTCGGGCGTTTCCTCCCGGGCGGCACGTCGGGAATGCTGCTCAGCCGGAAGAATGGCGACTTCAACTCCCGCGCGCGCGCCTTGATGATCGGCCACGCCTCGGGGTCTTCCGCCGCCGTGATGACCGGCACGCCCGGCTTGATGATGCCTGCTTTCTCTGCGGCAATTTTCGCAATCGTTTCGCCCAGCCATTGCTGATGGTCCAAGCCGATGTTCGTAATGACGCTGGCCAGCGGCGTAACAATATTCGTCGCATCCAGCCGCCCACCCAGCCCCGTCTCCCAGATCACCAATTCACAATTCTGCTCCGCAAAATATTGCAGCGCCATCACCGTCACCACCTCGAAGAACGTGGGATGGTCCTCCTGCAAAAACGCCGTCAGATGCCCGCGCATCTGTTCGACCAGCCGGATGATGTCCCCTTCAGGAATGAGCCGGCGGTTCACCTGGATGCGCTCGCCGAACGCCACCAGGTGCGGCGACGTGTAAAGCCCCACGCGCAATCCGGCATGCCGGTAAATGCTCTCCAGCATCGCGCACACCGACCCCTTCCCGTTGGTGCCCGCCACGTGGATGAAACGCAGTTTCTCCTGGGGATTGCCGCACAACTCCGCCAGCCGGCGCGTCTTCTCCAGCCCGAACCGCGCGCCGAACAGTTGCAGGTCGTAAAGAAACTGGATGGCCTCGGCGTAGGTCATACGATGTTAAATCCGAAGTTCGAATACCGAAATCCGAAAGAATTTCGAATCAGCGCAATCCGTATAAGTAGAGCAGCGCTGCCCAGCCACTCGGCAGCGGCGATGGCGGTTCCGGCAGGCTGGCATAGCGCAAACACATCTCGATCATGAAGCGAGAGTGACTGAACGCTTCCAAGATGGGCCGCGTGTGAAACGGCCAATCCTCGTTATGCTCAAAGGCAAACTCCTTGCCGGTTCCCGCGTTGACAATGTTGAGAAACGATTGATTCAACGGGCGTTCTGGCAACAGGCTGCCCAACAATGTGACAGCCTTCGAAGTGAGGTTTTGCACGCCGTAAACTTTAAAGCTTCCGTGGTAATATCGATAGAAACCATCTTCATAACCCCAATGACCATTCAACTCAGCCCAAAGTGTGTTGATTTCCTCACTCCGGTCTTTGATTCGATTCAAGAGCAGTCGTTCCAGCCGCGCACGTTCTTCCACGCCAATAAACTTTATTTCGGGCCAAGTGCGAGAGCCGCCCTTCGAATCGGAACTTTCCGCAGCGGCCTTCGCTTCCAAGGAGAATTCGGGCAATTCCATGGCGACGGCACGTTTACAGCGGCTTATGATGCAAATACTGGTGGCACGCCGCGATGAACCCTTTGAACAACGGATGCGGCGCGTTGGGTTTGCTCTGAAATTCCGGGTGAAACTGGCTCGCCACGAAAAACGGATGGTCCTTCAGCTCGATGATTTCCACCAGCTTGCCGTCGGGCGTTGTGCCGCTGATGACAAAGCCCGCCTCGCCGTATTGCTGGCGATACTTGTTGTTGAACTCGTAGCGGTGCCGGTGGCGCTCGTGAATCAGAAAAGCCCCATACAGGTGCGCCGCCTTCGTCCCCACCGCCAGTTGGCACGGCTGCAGCCCCAGCCGCATCGTGCCGCCTTTTTTCGACACCTTCTTTTGCTCCTCCTGCAAATCAATCACCGGATGCGACGTCGTCGCGTCAAACTCCGTCGAATGCGCCCCGCGCAGGTTCAACACATTGCGCCCGAACTCGATCGTCGCAATCTGCATCCCCAGGCACAGCCCCAGATACGGCACCTTGTTCTCGCGCGCGTAACGCGCCGCCATGATCTTGCCCTCGATGCCGCGCTCGCCGAATCCACCCGGCACCAGCACGCCGCCCAGTCCCTTCAAAATCTTGTCCGCGCCAAACTTCTCGATCTCCTCCGCGTCAATCTTCTCGATCTCCACGCCGCAATCGTTCGCCACGCCGCCATGAATCACCGCCTCATACACCGACTTGTAGGCGTCGTTCAGTTCGATGTATTTCCCCACCACACCGATGCGCACGCGATGCTGCGGCGCAATCAGCTTGCGGATGATTTCCTGCCAGTGCGCCATGTTGGCCAGCGGCGTTTCCAGATGCAACAGCTTGCACACCAGGTCGTCCAACCGCTCGCGTTGCAGCATCAACGGCACCTCGTAAATGCTGTGTTCCACGTCCTTTTCCTCGATGACCGCCTCGTAGGGCACGTTGCAAAACAGTGAAATCTTCTTGCGCAACTCCTCGCCCAGCGACTTCTCGCAACGGCACACCAGGATGTGCGGCGCGATACCGATTTCCCGCAGCTTCGCCACCGATTGCTGCGTCGGCTTGGTCTTCAATTCGCCTGCCGCCTTGATGAACGGCACATACGTCACGTGCAGGAACACCACGTTGTTCATCCCGGCGTCCAGCGCGAATTCCCGGATCGCCTCCAGAAACGGCAGCCCTTCGATGTCACCGGTCGTGCCGCCAATCTCCGTGATGATCACGTCCGCCTTGGATTGCTCGGCGATCTGATGGATGCGGTTCTGGATTTCGTCCGTGACGTGCGGAATCACTTGCACCGTTTTGCCCAGGTAATCGCCGCGCCGCTCCTTGTCGAGCACCGTCTGGTACACCTGGCCGCTCGTCAGGTTGTTGATGCGTGTCAGCTTCGTGCTGGTGAACCGCTCGTAATGGCCCAGGTCCAGGTCCGTCTCCGCGCCGTCATCCAGCACATACACCTCGCCGTGCTGGAACGGGCTCATCGTCCCCGGGTCCACGTTGAGATACGGGTCAAACTTCTGCAGCGTGACCTTCAGCCCGCGATTCTCCAGCAACGTGCCCAGCGCCGCCGCCGTCAGGCCCTTGCCCAGCGAACTCACCACACCGCCCGTGACAAAAATATATTTCATGCGATGAACGTCCGTGATTCGTTAAATCGTGAAATGGTTGAATCGTTAAATCGGTGCCTCAATCGCCCGCCCATTTGACTCATGTAACTCATTTAACTGATTTAACTCTTTTAACTTTTCTCTCTCATCAGTTTTTCCACGCGCTCGACATCCTCCGGCACATCCACGCCCACACTGTTGTAATCCACCCGCACCACCGCGATTTGAATGCCGTTCTCGAGCGCGCGCAATTGCTCCAGCCGCTCCGCCTGCTCCAGCGCCGACACCGGAAATTTAACCAGCCGCTGCAACGTCTCCCGCCGGTACCCGTAAATCCCCAAATGTTTCAAAAAAGGAAACGCCGCCAATTGCTCGGCCGTCGAGCTGCTGGCGGCATCGCGCAGATACGGTATCGTGCGCCGCGAGAAATATAAGGCCCGCCCCGCCGCGTTGACAACGACTTTTACGACATTCGGATTCGCGTATTCCTCGGCCTCGCGGATGCGCGTCGCCGCGGTGGACATCTCATTGTCCTTCAAAAGGTTGGCCACCGCGTCCACCACCGTCGGATCGATCAACGGTTCGTCGCCCTGGATGTTCACCACCGCGTCGCACCGGCACCGCTCCGCCACCTCGGCGATGCGGTCCGTCCCGCTCGGATGCTCAGGCGACGTCATCTCCGCCCGGCAAAAATCCTGCACCACCTCCCAGATCCGCGTGTCATCCGTCGCCACCACCACTTCGCTGAGCGACTGCGCCTTCTGGCATTGCTCCACCACATGCTGAATCAACGGCTTGCCCGCGATGCGATGCAGCGGCTTCCCCGGGAACCGCGTCGAGCCAAACCGCGCCGGAATCACACCGATGATGTTCATGCCCCATTCGTACGGAGGGACTCAACTCTCGTCGAGCGCATTCTGCCTCCCATATTCGTCCTCGTCCTCGAAACCCGGGACGCTTCGCCATGTCAGGCGCATGGCGAGCGCGAAGCGTCTTGGAGTGCGCGCAGCCCTCTGCCGCTTTGTTGCGCGCCGCCTGCCTTCGTCGAGCACATTCTATCCTCCATCGACGCAGAAGAAAACCGTTGAACCGTTGAATCGGGAAGGCTCAAACCGCTAATGAAGGCCAAATCGACGCTGATGACTCCGGGAGCGTTGAAACACCCCGGATCGCGGGCATTCTGCCCGCTTATCCCTTCAAATCCTCCGCAATTGTCCCGAACTGTTCCAGCGCCGCTTCCAGGTCAT
>JBFMBT010000037.1:0-29507 GCA_040754875.1 Verrucomicrobiota bacterium
TCTGGACGGCTGCCTGAAGGCGGGCATTTCGGTGATGGCGATCAATTACCGGTTGTCGCCCGAGGTGAGTTTTCCGGCGCATTACATGGATTGCGCGCGGGCGATTCAATTCGCGCGGTCCAAGGCGAAGGAATGGAACCTCGACCCCAAGCGCGTTGCGAGCACGGGCGGTTCGGCAGGCGCGGGGACGTCGTTGTGGCTGGCGTTTCACGATGACCTGGCGGACCCGAAGAGCAGCGACCCGGTGTTGCGCCAGTCCACGCGGCTGACGTGCGTGGCGGTCAACGGCGCGCAATCCACCTACGACCCGCGCGTCATCAAGGAATGGGTGGGCGGTCGCGCGCATGAGCATCCGGCACTGGAAGGGTTTTATGGTTTGAAACCCGATGAACTCGACTCGCCCAAGGCACACAAGAAGTATGAGGCCGCCGCGCCCATCAATCACCTGACCAAAGACGACCCGCCGGTGTATGCGTTCTATTCCGAGATGCCGCGCGGCCCGATGCCGGCGGATGCGCGGCCGGGACAGGGCATTCATCACATCAACTTTGGCCTGCGTTTGAAGGAGAAGATGGACAAGCTCGGGATTGAATGCGTCGTCCGGCATCGCGAGGATGGCGCGAACTCCGATCGTGAATCACTCGAATTCATCAAGAAGCACTTTGGGATCAAGTAAAAAAAGCCAAGTGGTACCAATGAACGGTTCGCGGAATCGCAGCATCTTCATCCGGCGCGCACGGGGGCAGGTGATACGTCGGTCCCCCTCACCCCGGCCCTCTCCCCAAGGAGAGGGTGATACGGTTCCCGCGTTTCGCTTCTAGTCACCCATCGGTTTTCCCATTACGTATTCCACCTTTTCCCGAAGTCCCGGCGACGCGCGCCAGTTCATTGCGTCCAGATCCATTTCCACCATGCCGTCGATGTAGTGGCTCTTCGCGCCCAGGCGCATCAGCCATTCGATGACGCGCCGGTTTTCAGGCAATACCATCGCGCGCAACACGCGCACGTCCGACTTCAACGCGCACACGTGCAACGTCGCCAGCAGCCACGTGCCCAAGCCTGTCCCTTGATGTTCGTCCAGCACCGTGAGCGCGACTTCCGCGATGTCCGGCGCGTTCCGCAAACACACGTAACGTCCCACGCCCATTCCGGTGTGGTCGGTTGTTCCCGGTCGCACGGCCAGCCAAGCGACATGCCGCCGCTGGTCGATCTCGGTCAGGTAGCGCAACTGTTCCTGGCTCAACTGCGGCGCGCTGGTGAAGAACCGATGGTACCGCGATTCCGCGGAAAGCTGTTCCATGCCCCACGCCAGGCACGCCTTGTCATCCGGTTGCAATGGTCGCAGCCGCGCCGCCGTGCCATCGGCCAGCGCCACTTCAAACCCACGCGCATCAAGGCCCTGCTTTGCTTCGGGAACACTCACGAAATTCCGTTCAATTGGTGGGCAACATAACGCGCTTCGCCTGCCGCGCAAGCGCCTCGGGTATCGTGCCTTGCCCATGCCCGGCTCCGGGAGCATGGGGTGGATACCCCATACGTGCCGCAGGGCCGTAAAGGTATGCTCAGGCGGATAGGGTTCCGCACCGATGAAACACGTCGGGGTGAATTTTCGACTCGTGGCGGAATGAGGACGATGCGCTTTGGCTGCAACATTTTATGAAAGCCGGTCTTCAACGTGTTCTTTGCCGGTTTGAAGGCGTTTCGGACCGTACCCCCATCCTTTCCTTCCCGCGCGCCCCTTTTTCAATCAAGCAACGCAACAGACATCTATGAATGCAATCACCAATGACGCACCCATGACCGCACTCGACGCCGAGACGTTCCTCCGCGCGCTTGTGGAGGCACGCAACGGCAACTTTGCCGTGCGCCTGCCGTCGGATTGGACGGGCATCAATGGACGCATGGCGGACGTGTTCAACGAAATGGTCGAGGCGAACCAGTACATGGCGCAGGAACTGGAACGCGTGTCACGCGTGGTCGGCAAGGAGGGCAAGGTCCGGCAGCGCGCGGATTTCGGCAGCCTGCGCGGCGCCTGGCGCGGCATGGAGGATTCCGTGAACACGTTGATCAGCGACCTTGTCTGGCCGACGACGGAAGTCACGCGAACCATCGGCGCGGTGGCGCGCGGCGACCTGTCGCAACGCATGGCTTTGGACGTGGAAGGGCGCCCGCTGGAAGGCGAATTCCTCCGCAGCGCGACGATCGTCAACACGATGATCGGCCAGCTCAGCGTGTTCACCTCGGAAGTGACGCGCGTGGCGCGCGAAGTCGGCACCGAAGGCAAACTGGGCGGCCAGGCGCAGGTCAAGGACGTCAGCGGCGTGTGGAAGGATTTGACCGACAGCGTGAACATGATGGCGGGCAACCTGACGGCGCAGGTCCGCAACATCGCCGACGTGACCATCGCCGTGGCCAACGGCGACTTGTCCAAGAAGATCACGGTGGACGTGCGCGGCGAAATCCTCCAGCTCAAGGAAGCCATCAACACGATGGTGGACCAGTTGCGTTCGTTTGCATCCGAAGTAACGCGCGTGGCGCGCGAAGTCGGCACCGAAGGCAAACTCGGCGGCCAGGCCATCGTGCCCGGCGTGGCCGGCACATGGAAAGACCTCACGGACTCGGTCAACGCGATGGCGACGAACCTGACGTCACAGGTGCGCAACATCGCGGAAGTGACGACGGCTGTCGCGCGCGGTGACTTGTCGCGCAAGATCACGGTGGACGTGAAGGGCGAAATTCTGGAGTTGAAGAACACCATCAACACGATGGTGGACCAGTTGAACGCGTTCGCCGCCGAAGTGACGCGCGTGGCGCGCGAAGTCGGCACGGAAGGCAAGCTCGGCGGCCAGGCGCAGGTGCCCGGCGTGGCCGGCACATGGAAGGACCTCACCGACAACGTCAACTCCATGGCGGGCAACCTCACGGCGCAGGTGCGCAACATCGCCGACGTGACCATCGCCGTGGCCAATGGCGACTTGTCCAAGAAGATCACGGTGGACGTGCGCGGCGAAATTCTCCAGCTCAAGGAAGCCATCAACACGATGGTGGACCAGTTGCGTTCGTTTGCGTCGGAAGTGACGCGTGTGGCGCGCGAAGTGGGCACTGAAGGCGAGCTGGGCGGCCAGGCCATTGTGCCCGGTGTCGCCGGCACCTGGAAGGACCTTACGGACTCCGTCAACGCGATGGCGACGAACCTGACGTCGCAGGTGCGCAACATCGCGGAAGTGACGACGGCGGTGGCGCGCGGCGACTTGTCGCGCAAGATCACGGTGGATGTGAAGGGCGAGATTCTGGAGTTGAAAAACACCATCAACACGATGGTGGACCAGTTGAACTCGTTCGCGGAAGAAGTGACACGCGTGGCGCGCGAGGTCGGCACCGAAGGCAAGCTCGGTGGCCAGGCGCAGGTGTCCGGCGTGGCCGGCACGTGGAAAGACCTGACCGACTCGGTCAACGCGATGGCGACGAACCTGACGTCACAGGTGCGCAACATCGCGGAAGTGACGACGGCTGTCGCGCGCGGCGACCTGTCGCGCAAGATCACGGTGGACGTGAAGGGCGAAATTCTGGAGTTGAAAAACACCATCAACACGATGGTGGACCAGTTGAACGCCTTTGCCGCCGAAGTGACGCGCGTGGCGCGTGAAGTGGGTACCGAAGGCAAACTCGGCGGCCAGGCGCAGGTATCCGGTGTGGCGGGCACGTGGAAAGACCTTACGGACTCCGTCAACGCGATGGCGACGAACCTGACATCGCAGGTGCGCAACATTGCGGAAGTGACGACGGCGGTCGCGCGCGGCGACCTGTCGCGCAAGATCACGGTGGATGTGAAGGGCGAAATTCTCGAATTGAAAAACACCATCAACACGATGGTGGACCAGTTGAACGCGTTTGCCGCCGAAGTGACCCGCGTGGCGCGCGAAGTGGGCACCGAAGGCAAGCTCGGCGGTCAGGCGGTTGTGCCCGGTGTCGCGGGCACGTGGAAAGGTCTGACCGACAACGTCAACTGGATGGCCAGCAACCTCACGGCCCAGGTGCGCAACATCGCTGAAGTCGCCACGGCTGTGGCCAGCGGCGACTTGTCGCGCAAGATCACGGTGGACGTGAAAGGCGAAATCCTCGAATTGAAAAACACCATCAACACGATGGTGGACCAGTTGAACGCGTTTGCCGCCGAAGTGACGCGCGTGGCGCGCGAAGTCGGCACCGAAGGCAAGCTCGGCGGCCAGGCGCAGGTGCCCGGTGTGGCCGGCACGTGGAAGGACCTCACTGACAACGTCAACTCCATGGCGGGCAACCTGACCGACCAGGTGCGCAACATCGCCGACGTGACCGTCGCCGTCGCCAACGGCGACCTCTCTCGCAAGATCACCGTCGATGTGCGCGGCGAAATCCTCCAACTCAAGGAAACCATCAACACGATGGTGGATCAGTTGCGTTCGTTCGCGTCGGAAGTGACGCGCGTGGCGCGCGAAGTGGGCACGGAAGGCAAACTGGGTGGCCAGGCCATCGTGCCCGGTGTCGCCGGCACGTGGAAAGACCTCACCGACTCCGTCAACGCGATGGCGACGAACCTGACATCACAGGTGCGCAACATCGCCGAAGTGACCACGGCGGTGGCGCGCGGCGACCTGTCCCGCACCATTACGGTGGACGTGAAGGGCGAAATTCTGGAGTTGAAGAACACCATCAACACGATGGTGGACCAGTTGAACGCGTTTGCGGCGGAAGTGACGCGCGTGGCGCGTGAAGTCGGCACCGAAGGCAAGCTGGGCGGCCAGGCGCAGGTGCCCGGTGTGGCCGGCACGTGGAAAGACCTCACTGACAACGTCAACTCCATGGCGGGCAACCTGACGGCGCAGGTGCGCAACATCGCCGACGTGACCATCGCCGTGGCCAATGGCGACCTCTCGCGCAAAATCACGGTGGACGTGCGCGGTGAAATTCTCCAGCTCAAGGAAACGATCAACACGATGGTGGATCAGTTGCGCTCGTTCGCGTCGGAAGTGACGCGCGTGGCGCGCGAAGTCGGCACGGAAGGCAAACTGGGCGGTCAGGCCATCGTGCCCGGTGTGGCCGGCACGTGGAAAGACTTGACTGACTCGGTCAACGCGATGGCGACCAACCTGACGTCACAGGTGCGCAACATCGCCGAAGTGACGACGGCGGTGGCACGCGGCGACTTGTCGCGCAAGATCACGGTGGACGTGAAGGGCGAAATTCTGGAGTTGAAGAACACCATCAACACGATGGTGGACCAGTTGAACGCGTTCGCCGCCGAAGTGACGCGCGTCGCGCGTGAAGTCGGCACCGAGGGCAAGCTGGGCGGCCAGGCGCAGGTGCCTGGTGTGGCCGGCACGTGGAAGGACCTGACCGACAACGTCAACGTCATGGCCGCCAATCTTACCGACCAGGTGCGCGGCATTGTGAAGGTGGTGACCGCCGTGGCCGACGGCGACCTCAACCGCAAGCTGACCGTCATGGCCAAGGGCGAAATCGCGGCGCTCGCCGATACCATCAACAACATGACCGCCACGCTCGCCATCTTCGCGGAACAGGTGACGACGGTGGCGCGCGAGGTCGGCGTCGAAGGTCGGCTCGGCGGCCAGGCGCACGTCCCTGGCGCGTCCGGCACGTGGAAGGACTTGACCGGCAACGTCAACTTGCTTGCGGCGAATCTCACCACGCAGGTGCGTGCCATTGCCGACGTGGCCACGGCCGTCACCAAAGGCGACCTCACGCGCTCCATCCAGGTCGAGACGCGCGGCGAGGTGGCGCAGCTCAAGGACAACATCAACGCCATGATCAGCAATCTGCGCGTCACCACCGACCGCAACACCGAACAGGACTGGCTCAAGACGAACATTGCCAAGTTCACGCGCATGCTCCAGGGCGAACGCGACGTCCTCGCCATTGGACGCACCCTGCTGTCCGAACTGGCCGCGCTGGTTAATGCGCAGCAGGCCGTCTTCTATCAAATGACGGGAGACAACGAGAGCGACATGCACCTGGAGTTGCTCGCCAGTTTCGCGCATCGCCGCGAAAATCCGTTGCACGACCGCTTCCGTGTCGGCGAGGGCCTCGTCGGCCAGTGCGCATACGAAAAGAAAACCATCCACCTGACCGGCATCGACAGCCGCGACATCGTGGTCAGCTCCGGCCTGCTGGAATTGCGGCCCACCAGCATCGTCGTGCTGCCGGTTTTGTTTGAAGGCCAGACCAAGGCCGTCATCGAACTGGCTTCGACCTCGCAGTTCACCACCACGCACCTGACGTTCCTCGAGCAGTTGACCGAGAGCATCGGCATCGTGCTGAACACCGTCGAAGCGAACATGCGCACGGAAGGCTTGCTCAAGCAGTCGCAGGAGCTGGCCAATCAGCTCCAGACGCGCCAGACCGAATTGCAGCAAACCAACCAGGAACTGGCCCAGAAGGCCCGCCAGCTCGCCGAGCAAAACGCCGAGGTCGAACGCAAGAACCAGGAAATCGAACAAGCCCGTCGCGCCCTCGAGGAAAAGGCAGCCGAGCTCGCGCTCACGTCCAAATACAAATCGGAGTTCCTCGCCAACATGTCGCACGAGTTGCGCACGCCGCTCAACAGCATCCTCATCCTCGGCCAGCAATTGGGGGAAAATCCCGACAGCAATCTTACCGGCAAACAGGTCGAATGGGCCAAAACCATTCACGGCGCCGGCACGGACCTGTTGAACCTCATCAACGACATCCTGGACCTCTCCAAGATCGAATCCGGCACGGTGACGGTCGAGCCCGAGGAAGTCACGTTCTCCGGCCTGCGCGACACGATCGAGCGCAACTTCAAACACGTCGCCGAAACGCGCAACCTTGGCTTCCTCATCTCCGTGGATTCCAGCCTGCCGCGCGGGTTGACCACCGACTCCAAGCGCCTGATGCAAATCCTGAAAAACCTCCTGTCCAACGCGTTTAAATTCACTTCGCAGGGCCAGGTTTCCTTCTCCATCTCGGTCCCCGACCGGGGCTGGACCACCGAACATCCGATGCTCAAGCAGTCCAAAGGCGTGGCCGTGTTCAGCGTCACCGACACGGGCATCGGCATCCCGGCGGAAAAACAGAAGATCATCTTCGAGGCTTTCCAACAGGCCGACGCCGGCACCAGCCGCAAATACGGAGGCACCGGCCTCGGTCTGGCCATCAGCCGCGAACTGGCCAACCTTCTCGGTGGTGAAATCCGCCTCACCAGCGCGCCGGGCGAGGGCAGCACGTTCGCGCTTTATCTGCCACTGACGTACGCGGGTTCGTCAATCGCCACGCTCCCGGAGGCCCAGTCTGCCATCGTCAAGGTCCTGCCCGCGCCCAGCACGGAGGAAGTGGCCGACGACCGCGACAATGTCCACCCCGGCGACCGCACGTTGCTCATCGCCGAGGACGACCCGCATTACGCGCGTGTGCTGCTGGATGTGGCGCGGCGCAAGGGATTCAAGGGGCTGGTGGCCATGAAGGGCAACGCAGCGCTGTCGCTGGCGCGCGAATTCAAGCCCACCGCCATCACGCTCGACATCTTCCTGCCCGACATGCTCGGGTGGACGCTCTTGAACCATCTCAAGAAGGATCCTTCCACCCGCCATATTCCGGTGCAGATCATCACCGTCGAGGAGGAACGCCAGCACGGCCTCGAGCGCGGCGCATTCGGTTACCTCAACAAACCCATGACCATGGATGTCCTCGAAAACGCGCTCGATCGGGTCCAGCACTTCGTCGAACGCCCCGTCAAGCGCCTGCTCGTTGTGGACGATGACGACGCGGAGCGCATGAGCATGGTGGAATTGCTGCGGCACGACGATGTGGAGATTGTCACGGCCGCCACGGGCAAGGAAGCGCTGGATGCCATGCACGATTCCATCTTCGATTGCGTGGTGCTCGACCTGCGTTTGCCCGATATCTCCGGTTTCGAACTGCTGGAAATCGTCCAGAGTGAACCAGCCTTGCAGGACCTGCCCATTGTGGTGTTCACCGGCAAGCAACTTTCCGCGGACGAGGAAATCCAGCTCCGCAAATTTGCCAAGAGCATCATCATCAAAGGCGTCCGCTCACCTGAACGCCTCCTCGATGAAACGGCGCTGTTCCTGCATCGCGTCACCACCACGCTGCCGGCGCACAAGCAGCAGATGCTGGAGCGCCTCCACAACACCGACGAAGCCCTGGCCAGCAAGAAGGTGCTCGTCGTGGACGACGACGTGCGCAACATCTTCGCGCTGACCAGCCTGTTGGAGCGCCATTCCATGCAGGTCATCAATGCCACCAATGGCCGCGAGGCCATCAAGCTGCTCGACAGCACGCCGGATGTCGCCTTCGTGCTCATGGACATCATGATGCCCGAAATGGACGGCTACGAAACCATCCGCACCGTGCGCCAGAATCCGCGCCACAAGCTCCTGCCCATCGTCGCGCTGACCGCCAAGGCCATGAAAGGTGACCGCGAAAAATGCCTCGAAGCCGGCGCGTCCGATTACATCTCCAAACCGGTGAATACCGAGCAATTGCTCTCCATCATGCGCGTCTGGCTCCACCGCTGATGCACAAGGCAATGTTTTTAACGATTTAACGATTTAACGATTCAACACTTTTCCCCATGAGCGACCCCGCCAAAGCCAACATCCTTCTCGTGGACGACGAGCCGGGCAAGCTCATGTCTCACGAAGTCATCCTGACCCAGTTGGGTGAGAACATCGTGAAGGTCAATTCGGGACTCAAGGCGCTCGAATTCCTGCTCAAGAACGATTGCGCCGTCATTGTGCTGGATGTCAACATGCCCGTGATGGACGGCTTTGAAACGGCCGCGCTCATCCGCCAGCGCCCCTCGCTCGAACGCACGCCGATCATCTTTGTATCCGCTTACAACGTTTCCGATTTCGACCGGCTCAAGGGCTATGGCATAGGCGCGGTGGATTACCTGTTCATCCCGGTCATTCCCGATGTGCTCCGCGCCAAGGTGCAGGTCTTCGTGGAGTTGTTTAAACAAAAGCAGATCATCACCAATCAGGCCGTCTTCCTCGCCCAGCAAAATCGCGAGAAGGAGGAGCAAATCCGCACCATCCGCGAACTGAATGAACGGCTCAACATCGCCAACGAGGAACTGGAAGCCTTTTCTTACACCGTGTCGCACGACTTGCGCGGCCCGGTGCGCGCCATGCACGGCTTCTCGGAGATTCTTCTTGCCGACTACCAGAGCCACCTTCCTCCGGAGGGCGTCAGCCATTTGAACCGCATCCTCAAGGCCGCCACGCGCATGGACGCGTTAATCCGCGACATCCTCGCCTACGCCCGCGCCACCAAGATCGAACTGAGCATGGAACCGATCAACCTGGACGCGTTGCTTGAATCCATTCTGGAATCCCACGAATCACTTCAGCAACCCCGGGCCCATGTTGCCGTGGAACGCCCGCTCCATGGCGTCGTCGGCAATGAAGCCAGCCTTTCGCAGTGCCTTTCCAATCTCCTCCTCAACGCCGTCAAATTCGTTCCCCAAGGCAAGACGCCCGAGGTCCGCGTCCGCACCGATCCCAGCGACGCCGGCGTCCGCATCTGGATTGAAGACAACGGCATTGGCATCGATCCCGCCCACTTTGAGCGCATTTTTCAGATGTTCGGGCGCATCCACGACACCACCACCTACGATGGCAACGGCATCGGGCTGGCCATCGTCAAGCGCGGCGTCCAACGCATGGGCGGCAAGGTGGGAGTCGAATCCCAAGTGGGCCAGGGTAGCAAATTCTGGATCGAACTTCCAGGCGGGGAGCCCCGGAGTGTTCAGGCTTGATTGGATGGAAAACGGATTGCCTCCAGCCAGAATGATTTGATCAGGTTTACCAGCTTCACCAGCCCACTGTCCGTGGACGGCTTTTCCAGATAGGCGTTGGCCCCGCATTGGTAGGCACGGTCGATATCGCTGACCTGCACGGAGGAGCTTAGCACCAGGACGGGCAGGGATTTGAACGCGGGTTGTTTTCGCAACAAACGCAATACTTCCTCTCCCATCAGATAGGGCAGCTTCCAATCCAGCAACACGAGACAGGGCAGAGGATATTGTTCGCGGTTTCCGTATTTGCCCACGCCTTCGAGGTAATCCAAGGCCTGCCGGCCGTCCTTGACCACCAGGAGCTGGCAGGGTACGTCCCCGTGTTTCCAGGCGCGTTGCATGAAGAAAGCGTCGTCTTCGTTGTCTTCCACCAACAAAACCGCCTTGGCCGTGCGCCTGTTGTTTGAACCGACAAGTGCTTGCATGTCAAATTGGTTGCCCCAGCGCAACCGCCGGGATGCCGAAACCAGTTTGAAGCGCGCGCGCCCGGTTGACGAGACATTTCTGATGCCATTTGCTTTCGCAACATCCCCTTTCGCCGTTACTCTCACGTCATGACGGATCGACACCGTGCGGATTATTTTTCCTTTCGCCTTTCCGTCGCCCGGTCTGCCTTCCACGCTTTCCGTCTGGCCGAACGCCTCTGCCCGCCCGGGCTGCTGCGCGCCTTGGCCTGCCTCGGGGCCGTGCCCTGCGCCGCTTTCGATTTGCCACGGCGGGCGGACTGGCAGAGCGGGTTGGCCCGCCTGGCGGGCTGGCCGGAGCCGGCCGCCCGCGCCGCTTACTTTCCCGCGCGCCTTCGCTTTCATCTCCAGCGTGTCCTGGCCTCCATTCCGGACCGCCTCGGGCAGGACCACTGGCGGGTTCGTTGCCGCTTGCAGGGCCACGAGTTCCTGCAAGCCGCGCTGGATGCCCGCCGCCCGGTCATCCTCGCCACGCTGCATTTCGGCGGGTTGGTGATGCACCGCGACTGGCTGCGCACCTTCGGCATCCCGGCGGCGACCTTCCTCGGCGAACCCATCCACCGCCATGCGTTGAAACGGCTCAAACATTCCCTCGCGCCCTTTCCCCATATTCCGTGCCTTCTCACGGATCAAAACCTCCGGACTGTCCTTCGCTTCCTGCAATCCGGCGTTCTCGTCGCCCTCGTGGATCATCCCGCCGGACGCCCCATCCACGCGCCCGTCCCCGGCGGAATGTGGCGGGTCTCCTCCACCGCGTGGCGGCTGGCCGCCCTCGCGGACGCCGTGGTCATTCCCTTCCTGACCACTGAAACCGCCCCCTGGCAGTTCACGCTTCATTTTGGCGAACCGCTGCCCGCGGCGGCGTCGCCTGCCGGTTTTCCGGCGGTTGCCTCGCAACTTTGGACCCGCGTCCAGCCGGTTCTCGCGGCCACGCCTGACCAGTGCCACCAGGAACTCTTCGATTCGCTGGATACACCGCTCCCGGTTCTCGCCACCTGATTGCGAATGAGCGGCCAACTTGCTGTTTACTGAATACTGAACACTGAATACTCTTTGCCCCACCGTGACCACCTGATTTATGAAAGTGCTTTTGACAGCCGCGCTCCTGCTGGCCGCCTCGTTCGCCGCGCCCGCCCAGCAACCCCAGCCCGCGCCGGCGGACCGCTTCGATCCGTCGCTCAAGGAATTTGTCGAAAAATTCAAAGGCCGCGGCGCTCTCGAGGACAGTTCCAAACCACTCACGCCCGAGGAAACCATCAAACACTTCAAGGTCGCCGACGGCCTCGTCATGGAAGTCGTGGGCGCCGAACCCATCATCCGCCAGCCGCTCAATCTGCACTTCGACGAACGCGGCCGCATGTGGGTCGTCCAATACCTCCAATATCCCTTTCCCGCCGGACTCAAGATCATCAAGTACGACCAGTACATCCGCGCGGTCTTCGACAAGGTCCCGCCGCCGCCGCCGAATCATTTCAAAGGCGCCGACAAAATTTCCATCCACGAAGACACTGACGGCGACGGCTTCTTCGACCAACACAAGGAATTCCTTTCCGACCTTAATATATGCAGCAGCGTCACCACCGGGCGCGGCGGCGTTTGGGTGCTCAACCCGCCGTATCTGCTTTTTTATCCCGACCAGAATCGCGATGACATTCCCGATGGCCCGCCGGTCGTCCATCTCTCCGGCTTCGGCCTGGAGGACACGCACTCCGTGGCGAGCAGCTTGAACTGGGGGCCGGATGGCTGGCTCTACGGCGCCAACGGCAGCACCACCACCGGCCTCGTCAAAGGCGTGCGCTGGCTCGGCCAATGCATCTGGCGTTATCACCCCGAAACCGGCGAATTCGAAATCTTCGCCGAAGGCGGCGGCAACACGTTCAGCATGGATTTCGACAGCAAGGGCCGCGCGTATTCCGGCACCAACCACGGCAACACCCGCGGCATGCATTACCCGCAAGGCGGCGCGGGCATCAAGAACTGGGGTAAGCACGGCCCGTTGATGAATCCCTATTCCTTTGGCTTCTTCGAGCACATGGCGCACAAGGGCTTCGAGCCTCGATTCGCGCAAAGCATGGTCATTTACGAAGGCGGCGCCATCCCGCGGCTCGAAGGCAGAATCATCGCCAGCATGTCCCTCATGAACCGCGTCATGGCCAGCGACCTCCTGCGCGACACTTCCACCTATCAGACCATCGACCTCGATCCGCTCATCCTGACCGATGACCGCTGGTTCCGCCCCGTCGATACCGAGGTCGGCCCTGATGGCGCGATTTATCTCGCCGACTGGTATGACAGCCGCCTCACCCACGTGGACCCGCGCGACACCTGGGACCGCGTGCATGGCCGCGTGTATCGTCTCAAGGCCCAGGGCGCCAAACCCATGAAACCCTTCGACCTCGCGAAGCAAAGTTCCGCCGAACTTATCAAGGTCCTGTCGCATCCCAACGAATGGTTCCGCAACACCGCCATCCGCCTCTTCGCCGACCGCAAGGACAAGAGCGTCATTCCCGCGTTGAAGCAGCTCGTCGAGACCGAAAAGGGCCAGCTCGCGCTCGAAGCGTTCTGGGCCTTGAATCTCAGCGGCGGATTCGATGAAGCCGTCGCCGTGAAGACACTCAACCATCCCAACGAAAAAATCCGCGAATGGACCATCCGCCTCATCGGCGACACGAAGAAGATTTCACCGCCCATCGCCTCGCGCCTGGTCACATTGGCGCGCGATGAAAAGGATGTGCAAGTGCGCAGCCAGTTGGCCAGCTCGTGCGAACGCTGGCCCGGCCCGGCCGTGTTGCCCATCGTGCGCGAACTCATCCTCCGCAACGAAGACGTCGATGATCGACACGTGCCGTTGCTCATCTGGTGGGCCGTCGAGAGCAAGGCCGTTTCCGACCGCCAGTTGCTCCTCGAGAAACTCAAGGAAAGCGCGCTCTGGCAGGCGCCCATCTTCGCCCGTTACATCACGGCGCGCCTCGGCCAGCGTTACACCGCCGAGCGCAACGAGCAAAATCTCCGCACCGCCGCCCAGTTGCTCGCCATGGCCCCCACGCCGCAGGATGTCGATGCCCTCGTGCGCGGCATGGAAGCGGGTTTGCAGGGCGACGTCGTCAAGGCCGTGCCCGCCGAGTTGCTGGCGCGCGTCGAAGAGGTTTGGAAATCGCGCCCGCACAACGCCACGTTGATCGGCTTTGCCCTGCGCCTCGGTTACGAACCCGCGGGCAAAGCCGCGCTCCAGCTTGTGGCCGACACCAAAACCTCCGCTGCCGAAAAGAAGAAATATCTGGAAATGCTCTCCGAGCGCCGCATGGAATCCGCCGTGCCGGTGATTCTCGACCTCCTGCGCAACGAGCGTAACGAGGCGCTGCGGATCGACCTGCTCAACGCCCTCCAGCGCTTCGCCAATGCCGAGATTGGCCGTGCCATTCTCGAGCTGTTCCCGAAATTCAGCGCCCGCCTGCGCGCCACTGCCCAGACCGTCCTCGCCAGCCGTCCCGATTGGTCGCTCTGGTTGCTGGAAGCGGTGGACAAAACCGCCATCAAACCGGAACAAATCACCATTGCCACCGTCACCGCCATCCAGAACCACAAGGTTGCCGCCGCCGACACGCTCATCAAGAAACATTGGGGCCGCCTCCGCCAGAGCGACGCCGAGAAGAACGAGAAGATCGCCTCCGTGCGCCGGTTGCTGGCCAAGGGCAAGGGCGACGCCGCCCAGGGCCGCCCGACGTTCATGCTGATCTGCGGCACCTGCCACAAGCTCAACAACGAAGGCGCCACCATCGGCCCCGAACTCACCGGCTACGAGCGCGATAATCTGGATTTCATGCTCCCGGCCATCATCGACCCCAGCCTGGGCGTGCGCGAGGAATACACCGCGTTCAACGTCACCACCAAGGACGGCCAGCAACTCCTTGGCTTTCTGGACGAAAATACCCCGCAATCCATCACCCTGCGCGACCTCACCAACAACAAAATCAAGATTGCTCGCGAAGACGTCAAAACCCTCGAAGCCTCCCACACCTCCGTCATGCCCGACGGCCTCCTCGACGCCCTCAACGACCAGCAAATCCGCGACCTCTTCGCCTACCTGACCAGGAAGAATTGAGCACTCCCGGCGCTCGAACAAACCTACTTCTGAATCCACACCAGCGTCCCGCTGGGCAGGAAGTCAAACAGCGGGATCAGATCTTGCGCGGACAGGTGAATGCAGCCATGCGAGGCGGGGCGGCCGAGTGTGGGTTCATCGCCCAGGCCGTGGATGTAAATGTAGCGCGCGTGGGTGTCCACGTTGCCGCCACGGTTGAAACCGGGTTCCAAGCCTTCCAGCCACAGGATGCGGTGGGCGATCGTGGCATTGGGCATGCCCTGCCAGGTCAGGCCAATCGGTTGGCGTGAACGGAATACCGTGCCAATCAGTTGACCGTCGCCAATCTTTTCCGCGACGCGATGCAACCCCAACGGCGTCTGATTCGACCCCATCACCTGGCCGATGCCAAACTTGGACGTGGAGATGAGGTAACGCCGGCGAAGGGTGTAGCGCAGAGAGCGACTCGGGCTCGTGGTTTCGTCAGGACGCGGCAACCGGTTCTCCCTCTCCTTGGGGAGAGGGCCGGGGTGAGGGGGACCGACGCGTCGCCAGTCGATACCCATGGAATGCAGATTCTGTGACGCGAGGCCGCGAAAACTTGCATCGCACTCCGCCAATTCCATCCGCTGCGTCCGCGCGGTGGCGATGAGCACAAATCGTGTCAATCGCACGCCATGGCGGCGGCAGGCATGAAAGAACGCCGGGGGAAGTTTGTAGGAACGCGCGGGCGGCGGGTGGTCAAACATCGCTCAAGCGGCCTTGACGATTTTGTCCGTCCCGTCTTTCGCCAGCCTTTTGACGAGCACCTTCGAGTTGCGCCCGCTCTGGTCGTATTTCTCGCGGCGCACTGGCGGCAGGTCGTCTGGCGTGCCCTCGGCGAACCCGCCTTTGGATTGAAAATAAGTGAATGCCTGCGTCGAAAGCGTGAGCAATTCACTCAGCCCCAGTTCGCGCGCCTTGTCCTCGACGAACTTGATGAGCTTGCGGCCAATGCCCTGGTTCTCGTGCGACGGGCTCACATACAGATGCGCCAGTTCGCCCTTGTTCTGCTCGGCATACACATGCAACGCCACGCACGCGACCGGGTTCTTGTCGATTTCGAAAATATAATAGTCGCCGATGTTTTTCTCCAGCGCTGCCCGCGTGCGCTTCACCAGTTCCGCGCTGGCGACGGATTTCTTCGTCAGCGTCTGGATGTGGCGGATGTCCTTCTTCAACGCGCGCCGGATCTGCTGATATTCATTGGCGTAAATCAATGTGCCGATGCCTTCGTTGGAGAACACCTCGGCCAGCAACCCTTCATCCACGCGCCCGTTGATCAAATGCACGCGCGGCACACCCACGCGGCACGCTTCCGCCGAGTGCGTCGCCTTCGACAACATCTCGGCCGGAATTTCCTGCCGGCTCTTCGCCAGCACCGCTTCCAGATCACTCGCGAGTATCTGGCGCACAAGCTGCCCCTGCCGCACGAGGCCGTCGTACGGCGTGATGAAAATGAGCTTGGTCGCCTTGAGCGATTCCGCCAGCGCCAGCGCGACCGAATCTGAATTGACGCGATAGGTCTTGCCGTCGCCATCGAAACCCAGCGGCGGCACCACGGGAATGATGCCCTGCGTCAGCAACGTTTGCAGCAACTCGACATCGACACGCTCGACCTTGCCCGTGAACAGATGGTCCACGCCGTTGATAATGCCCAACGGATGCGCGATGATGGCGTTCGAACAGGCCGCGCGCAGGTCGTTTGCCGAAAGGCCTTCGAGGATTTCGTGCGTGAGGCGGTTGGCGGCGGTGAGCGCGAGCTTGAGCGTCTCGGCATCCGTGATGCCGGCGCCATCGAGGTTCGAAGCGGGCACGCGCTGTTCGTCCGCCAGCGACTTGATCTGGGCCGCCGCGCCGTGCACCAGCACCACGCGGATGTTCAACGAGCGCAGCACCGCGACATCCAGCAGGATGTTCGCGAAGTTCTCATCCGTGACGATCGCGCCATCCACCGCGATGATGAACGTCTTCTCGCGGAAGCGCGGGATGTATTGGAGAATCCCCCGAAGGTCGGTTGGTTTCACGTTATGCCTGGCTCAACAATGACTGCTTTGTTTCGGCGGCCGGGCAACAGGCCCGTCCAGTCCCAAGATAAGTAGGAGGTTTTCGGCGCGATTCAACATGAATTTTGCGCGGCGCTCGCGTTTCAACGCCCGAGCGCCTTCTTCAACGTAGCAATGCAACGCTGATTCTCCGCCAGCGTGCCGACAGAAATACGGATCCACTCGGGCAATTGATAGCCGCCCATCGGGCGCGCGATGACGCCGAGTTTCTGCATTTCGTTGAACACGCGATGGCCTTCGCCTACGCGCACGAGAAGAAAGTTCGCCGCCGAAGGAATGTATTCGAGCCCCAGTTCCTGGCATGCCTGCTCGAAGTAGCGCAGGCCCGCGGCGTTGTTGGCGCGCGTTTTCTCCAGATGCTCGCGGTCGTCCAGCGCCGCGAGCGCGCCGATTTGCGCGGGCGTGTTGATGTTGAATGGCTGGCGGATTTTTTCGAATGCGGCGATCAACTCGGGATGCCCGATGCCGTAGCCGATGCGCAGGCCGGCCAGTCCGTAAATCTTCGAAAACGTCCGCATGAGCAGCACGTTTGGCTTCGCGCCGCTGCGGATGAGCGGCAACAAGTCCACCGGGTTGTCCAGAAACTCGATGTAGGCTTCGTCGATGACCAGCAGCACATTCGACGGTGTTTCCTCCACGATGCGCCGCAACTCGTCGTCCGGCGCGAGCGTGCCGGTGGGATTGTTCGGGCAGGCCACAAAGATGACCCGCGTGCGGGGCGTGATGGCCTTGAGCATCGCGGGCAGGTCGTGCCCGTAGTCGCGCGCGGGCACGCTCACCAGCTTCGCGCCGCACATCCACGTAATGATCGGATAAATCGCAAAACAATATTGCGACACGATTACCTCCGCGCCCGGCTCCATCAACGCGTGCCCGACGAACTCGATGATTTCATTCGAGCCGTTGCCGAAAATCACGTTGGCCGGTTGTAATTCCAGCTTCTGCGCCAGGCGTTGCTTCAAATAGAAAACGTTGCCGTCGGGATACAGATGCAGTTGCGCGAGGGCCTTGCGAATCGCCTCCAACGCGCGCGGCGAAGGGCCCAGCGGGTTCTCGTTGGACGCGAGCTTGATGATGTCCTCGGCGGGCAGGCCGAGTTCGCGCGCGACTTCCTCGATGGGCCGGCCAGGCTGATAGGTCGGCAGGTTCTTGAGGACGGGATTAAGCGGCAGGTGCAGGGGCATGTTGAAGTGCTTCGACGATCCGCTTCACATCGACATGTTTGGCGACGAGATCGCGGATGACATTGATTTTTTCGGTGTCGATGGGGCGCGTCTTGACGATCAGGTCATGCACTTTGGAGGCAACGGCGTAGCTGTCGTCCTCGGCCAGCAACACCGGATACGGCAGGTTGCGGATGACCTTCATGACCCCTTCGCTCGGGCGCAAATTGCCGGTCAGGACAATGCCCGCCATGTTGGCGCCGCCATTGCTCGACAGCGCCGCGCTCGCGGCAAGGACAATGTCCTCGCGATCGCCCGGCGTGATGAGCATGACGCCCGGCGCGAAATGCCGCATCGCGTTTTGCACTCCCATGGCGCCCACGACAACATCGTGAACGATGTTGTGCACGCGCTCGGGCTGATTGAGCATTTCGGCGTCCAGTGCCTCCTGGATAAGGTCGGTCGTGGGACGCGACAAGATGGGTTGCAACGGCAGCACGCCGAGCAATTCCAGCCCCTTTCGCTTTAGCCCCTTGCGCGCGAATTCCGTGATGTAATCAAGCTTGTTGCCGATGACCTTGTTGATGATGACGCCGATGATTTCGACGCCTTCCTTTTCAAACAGCGCCTGGTTCAACGCCACTTCATCGATCGGCCGGCCAATGCCGCCCTGCGAAACAATGACCACCTTCGCCTCCAGGAGTTTCGCCACGCGCGCGTTGGAAAGATCGAATACCGAGCCCACGCCCGCGTGCCCCGACCCTTCGCACAGCACGAAATCCTTTTCCCACGCCACGCGGTCAAACGCCTTCTGGATGCGGCGCACCAGGATGTCGTAATTGGCGGACTCCAGATATTTGCGCGTGAAATCCGGTTCTACCGCGATGGGACTCATATCAACCAACGGACAATTCAGATGATACACCTGGTCCATGAGCACGGTGTCTTCGTCGATCTTGTGCTCGGCGATTTCCACGAAGCGCTGGCCGACCGGTTTGATGTAGCCGATGCGCGGGTAGAACTGCTGCAAGGCGGCGAGCAATCCCAGCGAACTCGTGGTCTTGCCATCGTTCTGGCGCGTTGCGGCAATAAATACCCGCGGAGTGGTGGTGTTCATTGCGACGGAAAAACTATTCGCCCGGCAGATGCTGGCCGGCGCCGGGATAGAGGAGATCGTAGTCAATGGATTGCAGGCCCACGATGGCCGAGACGCCCAGGATGTCGTGCGCGTTGGAACCGCGCGAAACATCCGCCGCCGGCCGGTCCAGCCCAAGGAGAATCTGGCCATAGGCGTTGGCGCGTGCCATGTGCTGGATCAATTTGCTGGCGATGTTGCCTGAATTGAGGTCGGGGAAAATCAATACATTCGCGCGGCCAGCCACCGGGCTTTCCGGCAGCTTGCGCGCGGCGATTTCCGGAATCAACGCGGCGTCCACCTGCAATTCGCCGTCGAAATCCGCGTCGAGCTTCTTTTGCTTCGCCTTTTGTTCGGCGAGCGCGGTGGCGGCCTTGACCTTTTCGATGGACGGATGCGTCGCGCTGCCTTTGGTGGAATACGACAGCAACGCCACGCGCGGACGGATGCCCAGCAACTGCTTGGCCAGGCGCGCGGTGGACACCGCCACATCCGACAACTGCTCAACCGTCGGGTCCGGGATGACGCCGCAATCCCCCATGAAAATCACGCCGTTCTCGCCGAACCGGCTGTCCTGCACTTCCATGACCATGCAACTCGACGCCGTCGTGGCCTGCGGCGCCACCTTGATGATCTGGAACAACGGACGCAACACGCTGCCGCTGATTTCGTTCGTGCCGGAAACCAGGCCGTCCGCCTGATGCATCGCTACCATCATCGCGCCGAAATAATTCGGCTTCATCATTGCCTCGCGCGCCTCGCGTTCCTTCACGCCCTTGTAGCGGCGCACCAGTTCATAGCGCTTCACGAAATTATCCAGGTCATCGCTGCTCTCGGGATTGATGATGCGCACGCCTTCCAGCGAAACATTCAACTGCGCGGCCGCTTCCTTGACCTTCGTGCGGTCGCCCAAAAGGATGGGCACGCCCAGGCGCAGCGAATAAAACTGCCTCGCCGCCTGAAGCACGCGCGGCTCGGTTCCCTCGGGGAAAACGATCCGCTTCGGGTGCCGCTGCAGCTTTTCAATCACGTTTCCGATAAAACGCATGGGCTTTAAGTAACCGAGGGGGGTGGAAAGTGCAAATAGGGAGTTGGTTTCATGACACGCGGGTCGACAACCGCCCCGTCTTCCTTCCTTGTTAACACGCCCGCCGCTGCGCTATCATGCCATTCGTTCAACTCGACCACTATGAAACGTCCGGCCTATCCACGCACTTCACTTGTTTCTCCACTGCCGCTGCACCGCGCACGCAACTGGTTGCTTCTCTGGAGTTTGATATTTGGGATTTGGAACTCCGCCAGCGCCGCGGCCAAGCCCAACATCATCTTCATCCTCGCCGATGACCTCGGCTACACGGACGTCGCCTGCTACGGCAGCAAGTATTACGAGACACCAAACATTGACCGCCTCGCCAAACAGGGCATTCGTTTCACCGACGGCCACACGTGCGGCCCCAATTGCCAGCCCACGCGCGCCGCGCTGCTCAGCGGCCAATATGGCCCGCGCACCGGCGTCTATACGGTTGGCGGCATCGACCGCTTTGACTGGAGCAAGCGCCCGTTGCATCCAGTGGACAACGTGACCACGCTCGCCACGGAGAAGGTGACGGTTGCCGAGGCACTCAAGCAGGCCGGCTACGCCACCGGCATGTTCGGCAAATGGCACCTGGGCGAAGACGCCGCGCATCATCCGTCCAAACAAGGATTCGATGAAGCCATTTCGTCGGCGGGCAAACATTTCGATTTCAACACCAACCCGAAGACCGATTATCCGCCGGGCACCTATCTCGCGGATTTTCTGACCGACAAGGCGGTCGATTTCATCCAGCGCCACAAGGACGGCCCGTTTTTCCTGTACCTGCCGCACTTCGGCGTGCATTCGCCGTACCAGGCGAAGAAGGAATTGATTGAAAAATTCCGGGCCAAGCCCGGCGCGGGCGGCCACAGCAACGCCGTCTATGCCGCGATGCTCTACAGCGTCGATCAAAGCGTGGGCCGCATTGTGAAGCTGCTCGACGACTTGAAGCTCGCCGAAAACACGCTGGTCATTTTCTCCAGCGACAACGGCGGCGTCGGCGGTTACGCGCGCGAAGGGCTCAAGGGCGGCGGCAATGCCACGGACAACTGGCCGTTGCGCAGCGGCAAGGGCTGCCTCTACGAAGGCGGCCACCGCGTGCCGTATGTCTTCCGCTGGACCGGCCGGATCAAATCCGGCGCCACCTGCGACGTGCCCATCAACAGCGTGGATCTGTATCCGACGTTGCTGGAAGTCGCCGGCGCCAAGGCGCCCGAGAACCAGATCCTTGATGGCACCAGCTACGTGAAATTGCTCCACAACGCCGGCAAAGGCACGTTGAACCGCGACGCCATCTACTGGCATTTCCCGGGTTACCTCGGCGCGGGCGCCACCGACTGGCGCACCACGCCCGCCGGCGCCATCCGTGTCGGCGACTGGAAGCTCCTCGAATTCTTCGAAGACGGTAAGCTGGAACTCTACAACCTGCGCGACGACCTCAGCGAACAGAAGAATCTCGCCGCGAAAATGCCCGACAAGGCGAAGGAATTACAGGCCCGCCTTGCCGCCTGGCGCAAGGAAATCAACGCCCCCATGCCCGCGAAGAACACCGGTGACACCTCCGCGCCGGCCGCGAAGAAAGGCGGCAAGAAGAAAAAGAAGGCGGAGAAATGAAGCTTCAAGCACCGAACTCCAAACTTCAGGGAAACTTCAAGCATCAAGCCTCAGATGGCGGCGGCGCCTGCAATGCACAAGGGCCACGCGGAAGCTTTGAAGCTTTGTCATTGAGTCCTCCCTCGAGTTTTGAAGTTTGTGGTTTCTTCCGCTCGCCGCACAACCCGCCGCAGGGCATGAACCCAAACGCGCAATCCGATCTGCGACGTGTCTATGTTCCCCCTCTCCCCAAGGGAGAGGGCCGGGGTGAGGGGGAAGTGCGCGTCTTTCAGCCCGCGGCGTCAATTCATGTCCGCGCGTCATTCGGATTTCGTCCTTCGAGATTCTTTCGGCATTCGTCATTCGGCATTCGGATTTGGAGTTTGTTGCTTCTCTGGAGTTTGTCGTTTGGAGTTTGTGGTTTCGCCAGCGCCGCTCCCAACCTCGTTGTCATCCTGGCGGACGACCTCGGCTGGGCCGACCTCGGTTGCTACGGCAACACCTACAACGAAACGCCCAACCTCGACCGCCTTGCCAAACAGGGCATGCGTTTCACCCAGTTTTACGCCGGCCCCGTCTGCTCGCCCACCCGCGCCAATCTCCAGTCCGGCCGCGACCAGGCGCGCTACGGCATCACCCAACACATTCCCGGGCATCGCCGGCCCTACGCGAAATTGACCGATCCCGTCGTGCCGCTGCAGTTGCCGCTGGAGGTGGAGACGTTTGCCGAGCGGTTGCGCGCCGCCGGTTACGCGACCGGTTATTTCGGCAAATGGCATCTTGGCCGCGAAGGTTTCGGCCCGTCGCAACAAGGCTGGGACACCGCGCTCGAATCGCAGGGCAACACCGTGCCGCCGCGCCTCTCCGGCGGCGAGACGCGGCGCACCGCCGAATTCCTCACCGAAAAGGCGCTTGGCTTCATCGAGACGAACAAGGCGAAACCCTTCCTCGTTCAGGTTTCACATGCCGCCGTGCATATTCCGCTTTCCACCACGCCCGCTTTGCTTGCCAAGTACCAGGCCAAGAAACCGATGCCCGGCTATCCCAGCCGTCCCGAGTACGCCGGGTTACTCGAAGAACTCGATCAAAGCGTCGGCCGTATTGTTGATGCCATCGACCGCCTCGGCCTGGCCGAAAACACGCTGATTCTCTTTTTGTCCGACAACGGCGGCCTGGTGCACGAACAAAGCGGGCGCGTGGTGACGTCGAATGCCCCGTTGCGCGGCGAAAAGGGCACGCTCTACGAAGGCGGCATCCGCGTCCCGGCGATCGCGCGCTGGCCGGGCCGTGTTCCCGCCGGTGCGCGGTGCGACACGCCCGCCATCACCATCGATGTTCACCCCACGTTGCTCGAACTCGCCGCCGCGCCCGCGCCGCCCAAGGGCGCACTCGATGGCGTCAGCTTCGCGCCGCTGCTGAAAAAGCCTTCCGCGTCACTGGCGCGTGACCCGCTCTACTGGCACCTGCCGCATTACCATCACAGCACGCCCGCCAGCGCGATCCGGCAGGGCGACTGGAAGCTGATCGAGTTCTTCGAGACCGGCGCGGTTGAATTGTACAATCTGAAATCCGACCTCGGCGAACAAACGAATCTCGCCGCCCGCGAACCGAAGAAGGCGCGGGAACTTCGCACCAGCCTGGCGGCCTGGCGCGAAAAAGTGGGCGCGCGCCTGCCCACACCAAATCCCAACCACGACCCCGCGCGTGCCTCCGAACTCGCCAAAGGACGCGGAAAGGAAAAATGAAACTCCAAGCCCCAAACTTCAAATTCCAGAGAAACTTCAAAACACCATCTTCAAGCCAGATTGCGCGCGCACCCAAATTCGGATCTCGGCCTTCGGATTTCTTTCGTCTTTCGTCATTCGGTTTTCGGATTTCCCCGCTGCTGCTTCTCTGGAGTTTGCTGCTTGGAATTTGGAATCCCTCTTTCGCCGCGCAGCCCAACTTCATTTTCATCAACATCGATGATCTCGGTTACGCGGACATCGGCCCGTTCGGTTCCACCAAAAACCGCACACCCAATCTCGACCGCATGGCGAAGGAAGGCCGCAGGCTCACCTGCTTTTACGCCGCGCCCGTCTGCTCGCCGTCGCGTTCGGCGTTGATGACCGGCTGTTATCCCAAGCGCGCGCTGCCCATTCCGGGCGTGCTGTTCCCCGGCGGCGCCGTCGGGTTGAATCCCGAGGAACGCACGGTCGCCGAATTGCTCAAAGACGCCGGTTACGCGACCGGTTGCATCGGCAAATGGCACCTCGGCGATCAACCGCCGTTTCTGCCCACGCGCCAGGGCTTCGATTATTACCTCGGCATTCCTTACTCGAATGACATGGGCACCGCCGAGGACGGTTCCAAAAGCAATCTCGGCGACAAAGTCCCCGAGCCGCGCCTGGCCAACCTCACCGGCGAAGACGAAACCGGCAAGCGCGGGCGCAACCAACCGCCGTTGCCGCTGCTGGAAAACGAACAGGTCATCGACCGCGTCAAACAAGACGGCCAGCAGGACATCGTCGAGCGTTACACCGCGGCCGCCGTGAAATTCATTCGCGATCACAAATCCGAACCGTTCTTCCTTTACCTGCCGCACACCGCCGTGCATTTCCCGATTTATCCCGGCAAGAAATGGGCCGGCAAATCGCCCAACGGCATCTACAGCGACTGGGTCGAGGAAGTCGATTGGAGTGTCGGCCGCGTGCTCGACACCGTGCGCGAACTGAAACTCGACAAAAATACACTTGTCATTTTCACATCCGACAACGGCGGCACGCAGCGCGCCGTGAACGCTCCCTTGCGCGGTTTCAAGGGCAGCACCTGGGAAGGCGGCATGCGCGTGCCCACCATCGCCTGGTGGCCCGGAAAAGTTCCCGCCGGCACCGCCTCGGACGAAATCACCGGCATGTTCGACATCCTCCCCACGCTGGTGAAACTCGGCGGCGGCAAACTCCCCGCCGGCCGCAAGCTCGATGGCGGCGACATCTGGCCCATCCTTGCCGGGCAGTCCGGCGCCAGATCGCCGCACGATGTCTTCTATTTCTATCGCGGCTTCAAACTCGAAGCCATCCGCTCCGGCCCGTGGAAATTGCATTTCGCCGTCACGCCCGCCGGCGGCAAGAAGAAGGCCGACGCGCCGAAACTCCAACTCTTCAACCTCGCTTCCGACATCGGCGAAACCACCGACGTCGCGGACAAAAACCCCGACGTCGTCAAACACCTCCAGACCCTTGCCGACGCGACCAGCACCGACCTCGCGCGCGACGGCATCGGCCCCGGCTGCCGCCCGTTGGGCCGCGTCGAAAAACCCCTTCCGCTCCTCGACATGGACGGCAACGTGCGCGCCGGCTTCGCCGCCGGCCAAAAACAATTCCCGTGATGATCAACCAGGGAAAAAACTGCTCATCGCCAGGAAGGATACCTTCCACATCCGGATGACCGCCCGCGTGGCGCCCCACGCATTCCACACCAGGAAGACGATGAGCGCCGTCGTTTGCATCGCCCCCACCCAGCGCTTTTGGCGCAACAGATTCGCGAACAGGACAGCCGCGGGCGCCCAGAGAATCACCCCCACATGGCAGAGAAACACCGAATTGAAAAACCGAAACGTGCCCAATGGCGTCGTCACCGGCGTGAGCGACCAGGGAACAAAATCCCAGATCAACCCCGTCAGCAGATCGAGCACCAGCAACAACACGATCCCGTTGGAAATCCGCGCGCCCCACGAATCAGGCATGATGTCGTCATCCGTGCGATTCGAATCATACCAGACTTTTTCCACACTCGCGCGTTGCGTGACCATTTTGTACGGGGAAACCATCATGCGGAGGGCGCCCGCCAGCATTTGCAGGCCCGATACTTTCCGGAAACGCCGCCCCGAGGTGAGCACTCCTTCCCACAACACCGCGAACCGGCCCTCGCGTTTCAACGCCAGGGCGAACGATCCTTCTTCGCCCCAATACATGCGTTCGCTGAACCCGCCGGTGACCCGAAACGCCTCCCACGTGCAAAACATGAAGGCCCCGCCCGTGAATCCCACCAGCTTGGGACCAAACACCGCCAGCACGCAAAAAATCCGGATGTAAATCGGAACCGCCTCATGCCTGCCCACCCAAGCCGGCGCGCCGCCGCCTACCGCTCCCTCGTCCATGCAACGCAGCGCCGCGGCCACCGCGCGCGCATTGATCGTCGTGTCCGCGTCCACAAAGAACAACCGCTCCCCTTGCGCCGCGCGCCCGCCGGAATTGCGAGTGGCCGCAATTTGTCGATGATTCACGCTCACCACCCGAGCGTGGTTCTGCCGCGCAACTTCAGCCGTTCCATCCGTCGATGTGTCATCCACCACGATGATTTCGTACTGTTGCCCCACCTCGCGCGCCGACTCATGGATCGCCCGCAACGTGCCAGGAAGGCACGCCTCCTCGTTATGCGCGGGCACAATGAAGGAAATCATGGGCGACGGTCCATTGGACAGTCCAACGCGACCTCGCTCACGCCACTACTTCCCGTCGTAATTCCCCTCCACCCGCGCCGCCTTCGCGTCAATCTCCTGCCCGTTCGCCAGCAGGTTCTGCGTCACCCAGTTCCCTTTCCCGCCGGTCAGTTTCAGCGAGGGCGCATTGGCGCGTTCTTTCCGGTCATCGCGGATCATACATCCCGACACTCGCGTGTTCGTCACGCTTTGCAGCAACAGTCCCACATTGTCGTTGTCCAGGATCGTGCAGTTCGCGATGTGGAACCGGTCGCAATTCTCCAATTGCACTGCCGCCGCCTTCCGCCGCACACCGCTCACGAACAACCCCGTCAACGTGCAATCCCGCGAGTTGCGGAACACCACGCCGTTGTTCGCCGCCGCCGTGTTGCCGTAACTGTAGCGCGGATTGCGGTCCAGATTGTTCGGTCCGACAATGATGGCCGTGCTGTCTTCCACCAGGATGTCATGCTCGTAACCCATCCAGAACGTGTTGCCCGTGATCGTCACCCCGCGCGCGTTTTGCAAGTGAATGTTCACCTTCACGTCGCTCAACACATTGTCGCCGATCGTGATGTTGCCCTCTTGCGTCTGGCCCGTGCCCGCGCGCGCGCGCAACCCCGCATCGGTCCCCTGCCCCATCACCCGGATGTTCGCCGACCCGGGCGACGGATTGTTATGCTGGATCGTGCAACCCGTGATCGCCACCTCGCCGATCGACCCGCCGGTCGAATCCAGCAACACATTCGCCGTCGGCGGCGTGTTCGTCGTCATGTTGCTTTCAATGTCG
Organism: Verrucomicrobiota bacterium; assembly: GCA_040754875.1. Lineage (GTDB taxonomy): Bacteria > Verrucomicrobiota > Verrucomicrobiia > Limisphaerales > JBFMBT01 > JBFMBT01. The sequence goes on from JBFMBT010000037.1 coordinate 26,701, forward strand.
CACGTGCCAATGTGCAGGTTCCGCACGTTCCCCCCGCGCGACACAATCCCGCCGCCCGCGTTGTAACTGATGTGCGAACCCACCACGTTCGACTGGTGCAGGTTCACGTTGTCGTAAAACACGCCAATGCCGCGGTTGTGATAAATGTGGCAGTCCGCAATCAGCACGTTGCGGTTGCGCACCGTCAGGTGAATCCCATGCCGCACGTTGCGGATCACCACCCGCGAAATCGTGATTTGCATCGTGCCCGTCGCCTCGATGCCATCGGCCTCCGCGTGGTCGCCGATGATTTCCAGCGCATCGACCATCGGCGCGCGTTGTCGCTCCCACACATTCGGTTTGAACTGCCACGGGTCTGCCGAGCCCTCGTGCGTCCCGATGAATTTGAAGGCCGGCCCCGGCCCCGCCATCACCACGCGCGCCGTTCCGTCGCCGATGAGCGAAGTAAACCCCGTCTTGTCCAGTTCGATCACCACCGTCTTCGTCAGCCGGTAAACACCTTTCTCGAACCGCACGCCGCCGCCGCCGTTCACCGCCTTTTGAATCGCCGCCGTGTCGTCGGCCTTCCCGTCGCCTTTCGCGCCGGATTCCCGCACGTCCGCCGCCCGCGCCGCGTGGGTCCAAGCCACGACCGCCAATGCCATAACCAACGCCCATCGAGTGGTAATCATGCGCCCATTAACAACTGCCCTCCGCCCCGGCGCAAGACGCATCCTCGCGCGCAAATCAAAAATCGCCATTCTCCAAGCCTTCCATTAATCTCTCTTCCGTGAAAACCCGCTGTCTCACCTGCTACGCCCTTGCCTTCATCTCCCTGCTCGCCGTCCCAACCGCCCGGGCCGAGGCCGACAAGCCCGTTCTTCACGGCCGCCATTGGGTCGCCATCACCGGCAAGCCCCTCGGTGCCACTGCCGGCGCGCGCATGTTCGAGCGCGGCGGCAACGCCATCGACGCCGCCTGCGCCATGCTCGCCGTGGTTTGCACCATGTATGATGACGTCGCCTGGGGCGGCGAAACCCAGGCCCTCATTTACGACCCGCGCACGAAAAGGGTTGTCGGCATCAATGCCCTCGGCGTGGCGCCCAGCGGCGCGACGCCCGAGTTCTTCAAAAAGAAAAAGATGAAGTACCCGCCCAGCGAAGGCCCGCTGGCCGCCGTCACGCCCGGCAATCCCGGCGGCTTGATGGTCATGCTCGCCGAGTTCGGCACCCTCTCGCTCAAGGACGTCCTCGAACCGGCCATGCAAATGGCCGAAGGCTACCCCATCGAGGAAGAACTGGTGAAAAAGATCGAAAAGGACAGGGACAAGCTCAGCGAGTGGCCCTACTCGAAGAAGCTGTTCTTCCCGCACACCGATCGCACCAACGCCGCCCCACGCGCCGGGGAAATCTGGCGCCAACCGGATTTGCTGGCCACGTTGCAAAAACTCGTCGCGGCCGAGGCCCAGGCGCTCAAGGCCGGCAAGGACCGCAAGGCCGCCATCCAGGCCGCTTACGACCGCTTCTACCAGGGCGACATCGCCGAGGAATTCTGCCGCGGCTCGCGCGAAATGGGCGGCCTCCACAAGGTCGCCGATCTCGCCAACTGGCGCGTGAAAATCGAGGAGCCCGTCATGACCACCTACAAGGGCATCGACGTTTACAAGCTCACCTGCTGGACCCAGGGCCCCGCGATGTTGCAATCGTTGAATCTCCTCGAGGGCCTCGACCTCCAAGGCATGGGCTACAACAGCGCCCGTTATCTCCACGCGTTGTATCAAGCCATGAACCTCGCCTTCGCCGACCGCGATTTCTATTACGGCGACCCCGACGTCGCGCCCGAAGAACCGTTGCGCGTGTTGCTTTCGAAAGACTACGCAAAGGAACGCCTCAAGCTCATCGATTGGAAAAAGAACAACCCCGACCTCCGCCCCGGCGATCCTTATGCTTTTGAAGGAAAGAAAAATCCTTACGCGAACCTGCTGAAAAACTGGTCCAACATTCCCCCCGCCAAATCCAAGTCCAAGGCGAAGTCAAAGGCCAAGTCCGCGCAAGCGTCGCCGGACTTCGACCAGTCCTTCTTCGCCGGCACCACGTCCATCCAGGCGGCGGATAAAAACGGCTGGGCCATTTCCGTGACCCCCAGCGGCGGCTGGCTCCCCGTGTGCGTCGCGGGCAACACCGGCATCGGCATGAACCAGCGCATGCAAAGCTTCGTCGTGGATGAAGCGGAGAATCCCTTCAACGTCGTCGCCCCCGGCAAACGCCCGCGCGTCACCCTGACCCCTTCCATCGCGATGAAGGATGGCCAGCCCTTCCTCTGCTTCTCCGTCCAGGGCGGCGACACGCAGGACCAGAACCTCCTCCAATTCTTCCTCAACTTCGTCGAGTTCGGCATGAACGTGCAGGAGGCCTGCGAGGCGGCGAACCTCACCAGTTACCAGATGCGCAGCTCCTTCGGCGAACACAAGGCCGAACCCGGCCGCCTGACCTTGACCGAGGAAGTGCCCTCCTGGGTCCGCAAGGAGCTCGAACGCATGGGCTACAAACTCGATTTCAAAAAGAAGAATTCCGGCCCCATCACCGCCATCTACTTCGATTGGGAACACGGCAGTTTCTGGGGCGGCGCCAGTGACCACGGCGAGGATTATGGCATCGCGTGGTAAATCGCAACTTTCACAACTCCTTGAACTTGAAAAAACCTAGAGCTGTTTCCAAAATTCTGTAGCCGCATTTAAATCCGGCACAAGGAGCGCGGCGTTCACGCCGCTTCAACGCCGCCAGCACAAACCACGCTGAAGCGGGCTAAAGCCCGCGCTCCACTTGCGG
>JBFMBT010000038.1:0-29403 GCA_040754875.1 Verrucomicrobiota bacterium
GCCATCGGGGCTGGCGCACTCTCCCGACGAGCCGGGACTGGCGCGAATGTTTACGCGCATCGAGTGCCTTTTGGAAAACGAAAAGGGCGTGAAGTTTGAAACTTCACGCCCGTTGCAAAAGTGCAAGGCGATTAATAGCGTTCGCGCCGATGGCCGCGATCGCCGCGGTCACTGCGTTCCCCGCGGTCGCCACGGTCACGGCCGCCGCCATAACCACCACTGCCGTAGCCGCCACCACCACCACCGCCGCGGGGGGCGCGTTCTTCGCGCGGACGGGCGACGTTGACGGTGAGGTCGCGGCCGCCGACGTTCTGGCCGTGGATGGCCGCGATGGCGGCCTGGGCGCCGGTGTCGTTTTCCATGGTGACGAACGCAAAACCGCGCGGACGGCCGGTGAACCGGTCCATGATCAAGTCCACTTCGGTGACACTGCCATGAGCGGAAAACATGTCCATGAGGTCGTTTTCCGTGGTGCTGTAGGAGAGGTTACCCACGAATAGTCTGGTACTCATTGATGACTCAAACTTGCTTACGATGACTGCCACTTCCCGGATTGTTCCCGACCATCGGGTTTCAAATCATCACTGAAAGGAATTTCACCTGAAGATTTTCCAAACCTGAGACCGCACATTCATCTAAACGCGCGAATAAGTGCCATTTTTGCGGGGGAGAAGGCAAGAATTTTTGGGCGCGAGAAACTGAAGTTCGGAGTTCAAGGAGTTTAAGGTACTAAGTTCAACGCCGTTTGCGCAACGCGAAGCGCAGGGCGGGTTCCAGGGAGTCGTGTTGGAACTGGTAGCCGGCGGACTGGAGTTTGGCCGGCTGCACGCGGGCGCTGGCGAGAAGGGTGGCGTCCGCCATTTCGCCGATGAACAGGTGGGCGGCGAATTCAGGCACCGGAAGGGGCGTGGGGCGTCCGACGACATGGCCGAGGGCCTGGGTGAATTCACGGTTGGTGGCGGCTTGGGGCGCGACGACATTGAGCGCACCGCGCAGTTCGTCGTGTTTCAACGCGAAGTCCACGATGCCGATGACGTCATCCATGCCAATCCAGCTCCACCATTGCGCGCCGCTGCCGATGCGGCCGCCGAGACCGAGCTTGAACGGGCCGGCCATGCGAGCCAGCGCGCCGCCGGACCGACTCAATACGATGCCGAAGCGCAGGCATACGACACGAATGCCCTGCGCCTGCTGCGCGGCCGCTTCCCATTCGGCACAAACATCGGGCAGGAATCCGTTTCCCTTCGCGCTGGTCTCGGTCAGCACTTCGTCGCCGCGAGTTCCATAAAAGCCAACGGCGGAGGCGCACAGGAAGGCCCGCGGCGGCTGTTTCAATGAGTTCAAACGTTCCACCAACAGGCGGGTGCCTTGAACGCGGCTGTCCCGGATGCGCGCTTTCTTTTCCGGTGTCCAGCGGCCATCGGCGATGTTTTCGCCCGCGAGATGAATCACGGCGTCGAAACCTTCCAGGGGGGCGGATTCGAGTTGCGCGGCGGAGGGATTCCAGAAAACGGAGCCATCGCCCGTTGCGGCGCGCGCCAGGCGAATCACATCGTGCCCCTGCAATTGCAGAAAAGCCATCAATGTGGACCCCACCATCCCCGACGAACCAGAAATGAGAATGCGCATATTCGCCCGTTGCCCTGGGCGGCGGTACGATGCGCCGATTTATTCGTAACGCAAGGCTTGAATGGGATGGAAGGCGGGGAGAAAAAGCTGGGGCACGCGTTCGCGTGCCCGGCCGGATGCCAAGGTCGAAAACCCTTTACGGCTGATACACGGGCGTGATAGCCAGCACTTCGCCCAGTTTTGCGTGGATATGCCGCCAATAACCCGACAGTACGCCAACGTCCTCGTAATCAGTCCCAATTTCGGGCTGATGTTCAACCACTTCATAGGTGACCAGTAGGAGGTCGCTTGGCGTTCCGGGAGGTAGAGTGGCAAGGCCTAGTGAAGACAACGTAACACGGTTTTTGGTCGCTCCTCCGCCGAAACCGATGGCATTCAATTCTTCAGACAGAGTGCTGTACCACAATACGCCTCGGCCGGTGAGAGCATACGAATCGTTGTGGTATGACACATTCACGGATTCCCACGAAACAGGGCCCTCTTCCGCCGTGGTCTGACCGTTCACTCGTTGCCAAACATGGAAGTTCTCAAAAAACTCCCCCGTGAATGTAGTACCGCTCACTAGCGATGAACCACCATTCCAACTCACGTCCACGTCGTCGTACGAGCCGCCGCCACCTACCTGGGGTTCGACATTAATGTAAACAGGCCCGCTATCATAGTCCGGCTGCCCAGTGACGTCAGCGTAATATACAACGCCCATATGGGGCATCGTGCGCGAGACGATGAACGGTGCATCGGTAGAAGCATCAACCGATCCGGTGACCACTGTGCCGTCGGTTGATACGGTTATCGTATCTGCCGCAAACTCCGTCATCGAAATATTGTAGTATAAATTGTAGGCATCCTGTAAGTAACTCGATTCGTAGTGATCTCCTGTTTCGTCGTCAGTATATTCGCCCGATTCGAGAAAACTGCGGTATATCTTGGAGACACTCCACGACACCGACTTGCCAAGGCCGTTAAAACTGCCGCTACGGTACGTAGTGATGTGTGGATCCCAGCCCCAAAATAGAATGGACCCATTATAGGTGCCAAAATCTTCGTAAAGCCAATCCTCGTACGCGGATTTGTACTTGCTGAACACCATCGGATCTTGCCAACCAGTCCGCACCTGTATTTCCCAACCGTAACCGTCGAAAAAGTGGTGTGGGAACGGTCCGTACGGATGACCATAGTCTTCAAATATTCCCGACTGCGGGTCAACCCATTGTTCGGAACCTGCGTGAGTTATTGCTGGCGAACCAGTCAGTACGACCGTGTCAACCACATCCTCGTTGGTGACGGGGTCTTCGACGTGAATTCCATTTGTGATGAAGTACACATAAGCCTGTGCTGTAATGGCAAGCCCTGTCAGTAGCAGGACTAGGATAATGGGGCGACGTTTCTTGATAGTCCTCATAGGTATAGTAGGTTGGATTTGAGTTGTTGGGAATACGTCTCCGGCTGCATGAAACCTTATGGCATCCACACGCAGCCCCCTGAACCAGAGCATGAATTGAGCCAACCGAAGGCGAGCCTGAAAGGCGCCTGAAATTCCAATAAAAGCCGTTGAAGGAATGGCTCTTACGGATGCTTGAGCAATATAAGCGCTAAGATATTCCGTGCGACGTGCGCGCAAATCACGCACGTATGCTAATTTTCACGCTCGGGGGATCACTAACTGAGGCAACGCTTGGACCCGATGCTGGTACGAGGAGCCGCAGCTGCTATGTGTCTGCCAAGCAATCATTTCTTCAACGAGCGAAGAAATGCCACTCCGTCGAACGTGGATGCGTTTGATTTGCCGACAGACCGCTGCCTTGCCAGGCGCGAGGTCATGCGCATGCGCCCGCACTTCGTAACGACGAACTTCGGTTTGCCCTTGTGCGTTACTAACAGTTGGCCGCCTTTCGGCAGGTCCTTCGTCAAACTGGCGTTACGATAGAACTGCGTCGTGGAAACCGTTTTCATCAGCGCCTGATATTACCGTCGGATTCTACTCGTAACGCAAGGCTTGAATGGGATGCAGGCGCGAGGCTTTGAAGGCGGGGAACAGGCCGGCGACGATGCCGATGCCGACGCTGAAGGAGAAGGCGAGCAGCATGGCGTCGGGTGTGATGACGGGCGTGTTGTCCGTGGGCGTGGCGTAGATGAGCAGTTGGACAAACGCAAATGAAGCCGCCAGGCCCGCCAGGCCGCCAATCACCGCGATCACCACGCTCTCGACGATGATTTGCGTGAAGACGTTGAGCGTCGTCGCGCCGACGGCCTTGCGGATGCCGATTTCGCGCACGCGCTCAGTGATGCTGGCCAGCATGATGTTCATGATGCCGATGCCGCCGACCAGCAGGCTGATGGCCGAGATGATGCCGCCGCTGACGCGCGCATTGCGGATGGTGGTGTTGATGTTGGCGACGCTGTTTTCCTGCGTGGAGAAGTAAAAGTCCTCGATGCCATTGTGCGTAAACATCAGGACGTTGCGCGCCTGCGTGAGCGCCTCGTCCATGTGTTCGAGGTCCACGACCTTCAAGTCGATGTCGGTGAGTTTGGGGTCGGGAATGCCGCCTTCGCCCGAGGCGGAACGGAACTTCACCCACATCGTGTTGAGGGGGATATAGACCGTGTTGTTTTTGCGCTCGAATGCCCAACTGCTGCGCGAACTGCTGCCGCTGTAGCCTGGACGACCGCGCGGCACGTAAGTGGACTTGCCCGCCTTGGCATCCTCGTCCTTCTGCTTCGCGGCCAGTTCGCGAACCTTTCTTTCGCGTTCGCTTTCGTAGCGTTCGAACATGCCGATGATGGTGAAGGCCAGGCCGTTGACGTTCACCAATTCGCCCACCGGATTGACTTCGTACCCCAGATCCTCGGGCGAGCCGAACAGTTGATCGCGGATGGCGGTGCCAATGACGCAGACGTTGTTGGCCATCTCCTCGTCGAGATCGGTGAAAAAGCGCCCGTGCTCGACGACGTGCAGGTTCATGTCGATGACCTCGGGCCAGACGCCGACGAACTCGGAGGGGCGGACGCGCTTGGCGCCGCGTTCCATCACCACGCGGTTCAATTCCATTTCGGGAGACACGAGCTTGATCAACGGCGCGCTGCGCTTGAGGGCGAGGACGTCGCGCATGGTGCGGCCGGGCGCCTGATCGGCCAGATGTCCCTGCCAGGCCGGCACGTCCTGCTCGCGCAGGAGAACCTTGTCCAGCCCGCCCAGCGCGATGAGCGCCTCTTTCATGCCGTTTTCCATGCCCTTCACGAGCGCCGACATGGCGATGAGACTGGAGACACCGAGGATGATGCCCATCATGGTCAGGAGCGAGCGGAACTTATGCGCCCAGATTTCGCGCAAACCGACCAGGATGGCGTTAACGATGCTCATTGATACGACTGAAACTTAGACGGTGCAACACGTTGCAAACGTTACAAGCAATGCAATACGGCTTGAATCATGGCGTTTTTCGGCTACGCTGACAATGAAAGTAAGCGAGCGCCATGAGTCTTTTCGCACGCTTGAGTTCCAGCCGGACTTATTCGGTGGAGCAGCCGGAGGCGGGTCGGGTCGTCTATCGTGAGGGAAACCACGAATACGTGTTTCCCGTTTACGAAGAGGACGGTTCGCTCGTCCTGGTGGATGTGCCTTCCGAACAACGCATCCGTTTCTTCTTCGGCTGGCACTGGCATCCGCACCAACTGCCCCCCGCTTCGCGCGCCCGCATCCTGGCCCGCATTGCCGCGCATTATGCAAAGCTGGGCGCATCACTGCGCGTGTTTGATCGCGCCGGGGAACAAACCTTCGTGTTTTATCCCGAGTTGTTCACGCATCGCGCCCGGGCGATGGAACGGCTGGCCGAGGCCGGCCTGGACTGGTTTGCGGCGTACGACGCGGTTGATTTGTTGCACGAGGAATACGGTTTGGAAATCACCGGCATCCCCGAGCGCGCCATGGCCGAGCGCATTCTGCGCATGCTGGCGCGGACGTTTCCCCAGTGGCATCACCACGAACTGGGGCTGGACCGCGACTCGGGCTGGGAAATTGCGCTTTACATGTTTCCGGCCGAGAGCCGCGAAAATACTGGCTGGGCCGATTCCGAGAAAGACCGTGAAAGGTAGGGGGTCGCCACCTTTCCACCGCTTCAACGTTTCAATTCAACGATTCAACGCCGCTTACCTCACATCTCCGGCGTTTCGTCCCGTTTCTCCAGCTTGCCGACACGCTTCTTGATGATCTCCACCTGCTTGGTCAATTCGTAGATGGCCTCGTAGATGGCCTTTTGCGTTTCGTCATCCTTGAGCGCGGGCACCGCCGGATGAATCTTCATCAACTCCACGGCGATGTTTTTGCACGCCTGCCGGATTTGCTCGCTGCCCGCTTGTCGGTCCATAATGTCTTTGTACTACGTCGAAAGGTCCGCGAACGCAATTCTCCGCTTCCGCTTGTTTAGGCCCGCCACATTGACTATAGTTCAGCTATGAAAACGCTGACCGTCCACGAGGCTGAAGGACACCTTGGCGAACTGCTCGTTGAAGCAGCAAAAGGGAACGTAATTGTTCTGACTGACGGCGAGATCGAGGTGACGTTGACGCCGCGCAGCGCCGGCCCGCTTGATTTGGAAGAGGACAATCCGGAACTCGAAGCTGAGTTATTGAAAGCGATCGATGGTCCTTACACTCCCTATTCGAAACAAGAGTTGAAGGCCATGGGCGAACGGATCATCCGCGAAAAACGCAAGGCATGACGCTGGCCATCCAAAAGGCCAGCTTTTTTGAGAGAGACTACTGCAATCAATTCGCCTGGTATTGGGAGCAAGCCGGCGAACGCATTGCGTGGCGGTTTCACGAGACGCTGGACGCCACCATTCTCCAATTGGCCCGTGAGCCGGGCGTGGGTCGCCTGCGCCGCTTCGCGCACCCCAAACTGCATGGCCTGCAATCATTCCCCGTAAACCGCCCGTTCAACAAGTTGATCATCTTCTATCGCGTCGAAGGTAAAACGCTGCGTCTTGTCCGGTTGATGCATGGCGCGCGTGATTTGCCCCGGCGGCTCGCGGAGCCACCAGCGTAGTCACCACAAACACTTGTTCATTGTTTCAGAGCGCTTCGGTTTTCCCTTGAACTTTGAACCTTGAACCCGGAACTTCCCCCCATGGCCACCCTCCTCGCCATCGGCGCGCATTACGATGATTGCGTGTTCGGCGTTCCCGGCATCCTGCTGCAAGGCGTGCGCAAACATTATCGCGTCGTCATCCTTTCGCTCATCGGCGATTACACCAACTGGGCGCCCGTCAAGGGACGCGAGCAGGAGCTCGTCGAAGCCTCCAAACGCCTCGCGCAGGAGCGCGGCGTCGAGATGCGTTTTCTCAACTTCGCCTCCCATCGCTATGACGCCAGCCTGGACAACATCAAGACCGTTGCCCGCGCCGTGGCGGACATCCAGCCGGACATCGCGCTCATGTTGTGGAAGGAGGACAATCACAACGACCACATGGCCGCGTCCGAACTCAGCCGCGTCGCCTTGCGTCACGCCGGCCAGATACTCGACGCCATCACCTACCGCCCCCCGCGCGCGATTTATTCCTACGACAACGGCCCGCGCCACACCATCGGCTTCGAGCCCAACACCTACGTGGACGTTTCGGATGTCTGGCCCGAAGCCATCGCCTGGCTGGGCCAGTTGATGGCGGTGGTGGCGAACAAACCGTTCGACCCGAAGCAGGAACACGCGGCCCAACGCGCCAAGGAAACGCTCGCCCGCTATCGCGGCGCCGCCTGCGGAGCGAGGTATGCCGAAGCCCTCTGGTCCCCGCTGCCGCGTCCGCAGGAAATCCTCTGAGCCTGCGCCGGGTTCCGTGAGCTTGAATATTCGCTCTCTTCGGTCAATACTCCCGGCGTCATGGGGCAGGCAATCGATGTTGAGTTCGCGTACCTGGCCGGGGGAAAAATCCGTTTGAAGGCGGGTGCTGCTCCCCCTCGCACGCTCGAAAGCCGGTTTGCGGAAACGATTCGCGAGCGGGCCGTCAAGGCGCAGCAGCGGCATGCCTGGAAATCCGGCGGCGATGCCGGCGGTTTCTTTTCCGGCCCCGCCCTCTGGGGGCGCGCCGCCCAGGACGCCGCCGCCATCCCGATTGCCATCACCAGCATCTGCCGCGGCTCGACCGCGGGACAACTGCTCTATTCGCTGGAGACCGACAGCATGTGCGGCGTCCTGGCGCTGGATGATTTCGGCGCGGAAGAGCGCCGGCTCTGGAACAACCAGAACAAGATGCTTACGCGCCTGAGCGTCAATCGCGGCGGCGACATTCTGTGCAGCGTGGAACACAAGTTCGGCACGGCGAACATTGGCGTGAAACTCGCTGATGAAAGCGCCGGCATCAGTGAGGTGACGGAAGGCGATTCGCTCGACACCGCGCCGCGCTGGGTGCCCGGCGAACGGCGCGAAGTCATCTTTCAATCCGCCGGCGTGGGGCGCAACCAGGAGGGGCACATCGCGGAACTCGGCCCGTTCTCCCTGCAAAGACTGAACGTCGATACCGGCAAAATGGAGGCCCTTGCCGAAGACCCGAAGTTCGATTTTCTCACCCCCGCCATGCTCGCGGACGGGAGCCTCTTTTTCATCCGCCGCCCGTATCAGGCGGGGCGCCGCGTCGGGTTGCTGGAAACGCTCAAGGACATTGTGCTGCTTCCCTTCCGCCTGCTCTACGCCGTGTTCCAGTTTCTGAATTTCTTTTCGCAGCTTTTCACGGGCCGCAAACTCACCCGCGCGGGGAACAGCCCCCAAAGGGAGGTGGACATCAAACAGATGGTCATCTGGGGCAAACTCGGTAGGCGCAAAAGGATCGTCCCCACGAAGAGGGACCGCCGGACCTGGTGTCCAAGTCGTGGGAACTGGTCCGCCGCGCCGCCCACGGCGAGGAAACTGTCCTTGCCCGCGGTGTCCTGGCCTTCGACGTCGCGGAAACGGGCGAAGTGATCTACACCAACGGCAGTGCGGTGTATCGTCTCGGTCCCGGCGGAAAAGCGGAGAAAATCCTCACGGACAAAATGATTTCGCAAGTCGCGTTCGTGGGCCGGGGCGCCTGATGGCGGCCGGCGCCAATCACGCCGGTTGGGGAGGAATCAATTCGCCGCTTTCGCTTTCTTCCGTCCCACCGTCGTGCCCGTGCGCTCCGCCCAGGCCAGCCAGGCTTCGCTCATGCGCTTGACCCGGTCCGGATGGTCGGCAGCGAGATTGCGTGTTTCGGTGCGGTCGCCTTTGAGCTCGTAGAGGTGCCAGCGTTTCTCCGCCTTGTCGTCCCAGACCAGTTTCCAGTCGCCTTCGCGCATCGCGCGGTTGCCGGACCATTCCCAAAACAGTTGCGCGTGACCGGCGCGCGGCCGGCCTTCCAACACGGGCACAAGGCTCAAGCCTTCGACGGGCAAAATCTCCGCACCGTTGTGTTTCTCCGGATATTTGCCGCCGGCGAGTTCGAGGAAGGTGGGCATGAAATCGATGATGTGGCCCACCTGGGAATTCAGGCTGTTCGGTTTGATGCGCCCCGGCCAGTGCGCGATCAACGGCGTGGAGATGCCGCCTTCGTGTACCCACGCCTTGAAGCGGCGGAACGGCGTGTTTTGCGCCCAGGCCCAGCTTGGGCCCACGGTCGTGTAATTCTCCTTCAAGCCCGGGGTGATGCCCGGTTTGTCGTGGCCCAGTTGCTCGGCGCACCCGCCGTTGTCCGAAAGAAACATCACCAGCGTGTTTTGTTCCACGCCCGACTCCTTCAACGCTTTCAGAATGCGTCCGATGCCCTGGTCCATCGCATCGACCATGGCCGCGTACACCGCCATGCGCGAAGCCTGCCATTCCTGGTCGGCGACGGCGTCCCATTCCAGCGCCAGGGAATCACGCGGCGCCACCGGCCATTTGGGATCGATGAGTCCCATGCCGAGCTGGCGCTCGTAACGCTGCCGGCGCAACCCTTCCCAGCCCATGGAATATTTTCCCGCGTATTTTGCGATGTCCTGCGGCTTCGCGTGCAGCGGATAATGCGGCGCGGTGAAGGTGACATGCGCGAAGAACGGTTTGCCGGCCGCGCTGAAACGACGGATGGTTTTGGCCGCATGGTCGGCGATGGCATCGGTGGAATAGAAGTCGGCCGGGAACTCCGTGATGAGCTTGTCATTGTGGCCCCATGTGCGGACGCGGCCGCCTTTGAACGGTGGATCGGGCTGGGACGGATTGAAGAAATTGCAGCAGCCATCCATCAGTCCGTAGTATTCGTCGAACCCGCGGTCAACCGGGCGGTTGGGCGCCTTGGAGCCGAGGTGCCATTTGCCGCTCAACGATGTTTGGTATCCGCACAGGCGCAGCGCCTCGCCCAGCGTCACCATCTTCGATGTTAGCAGGCCGCCGGTCTGGCGGGCGTACAAGCCGGTCAGCAACGACGCGCGCGTGGTGGTGCACTTGGCGTTGTTGTAGAATTGCGTAAAGCGCATCCCCTCCGCGGCAAGGCGGTCGAGGTTGGGTGTCCGGATTTCGCCGCCATAACAGCCGATGTCGGAAAAGCCCATGTCGTCGGCCATGATGAGGACGATGTTGGGACGGGGCGGGGCGGCGCCCGCGATGGCAAGGGGCGTGGCCAGCGAGGCGGCCAGCAGGATGACAGATTTGAGATGCATGGAGATGCCATCTTTTCTCGCCCATCCGGCGCGGGGATTCAACCCCGAAATCAGGAGCCTGTCTGTCCTTGACCGCAGCCAATGGGAGGGGGATGGATATGACATGCTAAGGCGGCGATTTCCGTGGTGGTTGCGCGTCGTCGTGGTGGCCGTTGTGCTCACCGGGTTGGCGGTGGCGTGGTCGCGCCGCGAACCGCGCCACCAGGGCAAGCCCTTCAGCCAATGGTTCGACCAGTCGCTCCAGGCGAAGCGCCGGCCTGTGCCCGAATCGTGGGACGCCATCGTTGTCGGTATGGCCGAAAAGGCCGTGCCGCACCTGGCGGCCCGCGCGCGCAAGGAATCGCGGCTGGAAAAATATTACCGCGAGCAGTGGCCGAAGCTGCCCGCCTGGCTGCGCGGGCGCGGCAAAGGCCCGCAGCCGCGCGATGCGGAACGCTTGCTGGCGTTGGAACTGCTGGCGATGCTCGGGCCCAAGGCAAAATCGGCGATTCCGGATCTGCTCCCCATCCTTGGTGAAACCAATGCCCTGTCCATGTTCCCCGTGACCGGGCCGGCCAGATTTACGGTCAACGCCAATGGTGTGGTCACCATCAACACTTCAAAAGGCCCGTTTCAGGGTGTCCTTGTGCCCGGCACGTCCAACACGCCGGCGACGTTCATGCCGATGGTCATCAACACAACGCCGCCGAGGCTGGCGGCTGCCAAGGCGCTCGTGGCCATGGGGTCGGATGAACCACAAATCATCGAAGCCTTGCTGGCGGAAATGCGCGCTTACCATCCAAACACAGTGTCCGCCAGGGAAGCGGCCAGCACGGCGCTGTTGTATCGTTCGCCGGACCGCGCGAAAGAAGTGTTGATCCCTGCCGTGAGTGACGCCAACGAGAACGTGCGCTTGGTGGCGGTCAGCCTGCTTGCGGCGACGCAGAAAAAAGACGGGCGCACCGTGCGGGCGCTGGCGCACGCGCTGCGCGATGCCAACTGGTTGTTGCGCCAGCGGGCGGCCGACGCCCTCGCCGGGGCGGAACTCGAGTATTCCGCGGTCGTGCCCGCCCTGGTCAGCGTGTTGAACGACCGCGATGAATCCGTGCGCCGCTCGGCCGCCGTGTCACTGGAAAAAATCCGGACGCGCTCGCCGTTGCCACTGCGGGAGCTGACCGCCGCCCTGCAAAGTCCGGACGCCCGGTTGCGCGCAGGCGCTGCCGAGGCGCTCGCGCAGTTTGGTCCGCCGGCAGCCGAATCGTTGCCCGTGCTCCGGGCGCTGGTGGGGGCGTTGGGCATTCAGGACGAATACCTGCGCCATTCGGCAACCGCGCGGCTGAAGGAGATTCAGGCGCGCTCGGCCTTGCCGGTGCAGGAGCTGACGGCCGCCTTGCAAAGTTCGGACGCGCGGCTGCGCGCGGGCGCCGCCGAGGCGCTCACGCAGTTTGGCGCGGGAGCCGCCCAGGCATTGCCGCCGCTCCGGGGACTGACGGACAGCGAGGATTCGCCAACGGCGCACCAGGCCGGCCTCGCCATCTGGGCCATCAGCAGTGACGCCGGTCCTTTGATCGAATTCCGTCTGCGGGCGTTGCTTGCCGGGGAACAGCCGGAATGGAATCTCGTGCTCTTTATGCGCGACCTGGGGGCTGAGCCGAAACCGGCCATTCCGCAACTGGTCGAAGCGATGCGCCACCCGGACGCGCAGGCGCGCCAGCAGCTTGCGCGCGTGTTGCAGGAACTGGGGGTGCGCCCTGATTAATACGTATCCGTATTATTTCCTTGCGCCCCCCGCCTCCACCGTGTCAGATACCGCCCCATGAATTCTTCCGCCCCGGAAGCCCGGTCGCTTACCACGACCCAATGGCTCATCTGCATCATCGCCTCGATCGGTTTTGCCTTCGACATTTATGAACTGCTGATGTTGCCGCTTATTGTGGGCCCGGCGCTTCAGGAAATGATCGGCGCGGCGCCCGGTTCCGATCTCTTCAACGACTGGGTCGGGCGACTGTTTTACATTCCGGCCATCGCGGGCGGCATCTTTGGTTTGCTCGGCGGTTATCTGACCGATGTGTTCGGCCGCCGCCGGGTGCTGACCTTCAGCATCCTGCTTTATGCCTTCGCCGCGTTTGCCGCCGGGTACTCGACGACGCCGCAGATGCTGCTGTTTTTCCGCTGCCTGGTGTTCGTCGGCGTGTGCGTGGAATTTGTCGCCGCCGTGGCGTGGCTGGCCGAGTTGTTCCCCAACCCGGTGCAGCGCGAAAAGGTGCTCGGCTATACGCAGGCGTTTTCCTCGATTGGCGGGCTGCTCGTGGCGCTGGCCAACGGTTTTTGCGTGTCGCACGCGGCGAGTTTCCCCGCGGTCAACCTGCCGGAGTGGCTGAATATTTTCGGCGGGGAAATCAAGGACCATCACGCGGCGTGGCGTTATACGCTCATGTCCGGATTGATTCCCGCGATCCCGCTGATTGTCATCCGGCCGTTCCTGCCGGAGTCGCCCGCCTGGCAGAAGAAAAAGGCCGAGGGAACGCTCAAACGGCCGAACATCATGGACCTGTTCTCGCCGGAGTTGCGCCGCGTGACGCTGGTCACCACGCTGATGTTCGCCATGTCCTATGGCGCGGCATTCGGCGCCATTCAGCACATTCCGCGCATCGTCCCCGGCCTGGCGGAGGTGAAGGCGAAGGCGAAGACTGCCGCCGAAGCCGCCGCCAAGGACAAGCCGGAAGCCGAGCGCGCCAAGGCCGCCAAGGCCGCCACCGGCAAGACCAACCAAGCCGTCGCGTCCAACGTCACCAAGGTGCAGGAAATCGGCGGGTTGGTGGGCCGCTTCATCCTGGCGGCGCTGGCGGTGATCATCGTGAGCCGGCGCAAGCTGTTGCGCATTTTTCAGATTCCGGGATTGGTCCTCATGCCGGTGGTATTTGCCTACTGCGCGGTGCAAAGTCTGAATCTGCTGTATGTCGGCATCTTTTTCGCGGGATTGCTCACGGTGGCGCAATTCAGTTTCTGGGGTAATTATCTCCCGCGCATGTACCCGGTGCATTTGCGTGGCACGGGCGAGAGTTTTGCCGCCAACATCGGCGGACGACTCATCGGCACCTCCTTCGCCTGGGTTACCACCACGCTCGCCAAGACACCCGACCCGGCCCAGGCGCCCGTCAAGCTGGCCTATACAGCCGCAGGCATCGCCTTTGCTGTCTATCTCGTCGGTTTCCTCCTTTCGTTCGCCCTGCCCGAACCGAAGGCTGAGGATCTGCCTGAATAAAGACCGGCGACTCATTCGACAAACCGTTGCCAAGATTTGCCCCGGGCTGACCACCGCTCGGCCAGACCGCTCCGCCGCCCGGCAACGGCTCGGCGGCCAGTGAACATTTTCTTCAGCGATTTCATGCCGGGGCGCTTTGATGAGTCCTTTCCGCGCTTTCAGGTGGACAGATGAAATCACTTTGCTACGCTGACCGCGTCACTTCCCAACCGGGCGTCTATCATGTCAACGTTTACGGCTGAACTCATTGGCACCATGGTCCTTATCCTCCTTGGCGATGGCGTGGTGGCGAACGTTGTCCTCAACAAAACCAAAGGCCAGAATTCCGGGTGGATTGTCATCACCGCCGGTTGGGCCTTTGCCGTGGCGGTCGCCGTCTATTGCGTCAACTCCATCAGCGGCGCCCATCTCAATCCCGCGGTTACCATCGGCCTGGCATTCGTGGACAAATTCCCGTGGAAAGATGTGCCCATGTACGTTGGGGCGCAAATGATTGGGGCGTTCATCGGCGGCGTGCTGGTATGGTTGGCTTATCTGCCGCATTGGTCGGAGACCGACAACAAGGCCGGCAAGCTGGCGGTGTTCTGTACGGGGCCGGCGGTGCGCAAGCCGTTGCCAAATCTGGTCACGGAAATCATCGGTACCGCGATGCTGGTGCTGGGTGTCATGGCGATTCTCTCGCCGGCGAATCTGCTGCCGCATACGGGATTCGACAAAGGGTTCGCGCCGTTCCTGGTGGGCGTGCTGGTCTGGGCCATCGGATTGTCGCTGGGCGGGCCGACGGGTTACGCAATCAATCCGGCGCGCGACCTCGGGCCGCGGATCGCGCATTTTCTGTTGCCGATTTCCGGCAAGGGCGACTCGGACTGGGGTTATGCCTGGGTGCCGATTGTGGGGCCGATCATTGGCGGCATCGTGGGGGCGTCGATCTATACGATTTTCTGGCTTCCGCAGTAAGGTGTCCCATGAACCTCTGGTTCGTCCTCGTCCTCGTTCTCGTCCTCGAAACCATTCGTCGAAACTCAGGTTCATGGCCCCGATGCGCATGCGTAAGCATGTCGAAGCTTCCCATGAATCAATCCGGGAATCACGGGTTTGATGGCGCTGCCTTCCCCCTCACCCCGGCCCTCTCCCTTGGGGAGAGGGAGGCGCCGGTCCCGCGCGTTGAGGAGGCGACACGTTTGGGCTTTCGAAGACAATTCTTCTTGATCGCGTGGACGTGCATTTGCTTTGCGGTCGCGGTGAGCGGGCAGGAGTTTGACCTCGTCATTCGCGATGGGCGGGTGATGGATCCGGAGAGTGGATTAGATGCCGTGCGGAATGTTGGCATTCACCAAGGCAAGGTGCAGGCGATTTCTTCCGAGGTGTTGCGAGGGAAGGCGAGCATCAATGCAGCGGGGTTGGCGGTTGCTCCGGGGTTTATTGACCTGCATCAGCACGCGCAGGACGAAGAGAGTTATCGCTTCAAGGTGATGGATGGCGTGACGACGGCGTGCGAACTGGAAGTCGGCACGGCGGATGTGGACCGCTGGTATGCTGAGCGCGAAGGCAAACTGCCAATCAACTTTGGCGTAAGCATCGGCCACATCCAGGTGCGCATGACGGTGATGGGGGACCAGCCGTCCTTCCTCCCGGGCGCGAAGTCCGACACCGCCACGCGCGAGGCGACACCCGGACAAATCAAGGAGCTGCAACAGAAAATCGAGCACGGGTTGAAGCGCGGCGCGATCGCGGTCGGCTTCGGCATTGCTTACACGCCGGCGGCGACGCATTGGGAGGTGCTGGAGATGTTCCGCGTGGCGGCGCGTCATCGGGCGCCGTGTCATGTGCACATTCGTTACAAGGGCGAGAAGGAGCCGGGCAGCAGCGTGCAGGCGTTGCAGGAACTCATCGCGGCGGCGCTGGTCACGAGCGCGCCGTTGCACGTGGTGCATGTGCAAAGCAGCGGCGGGCCGTCCACGCCGCGCCTGCTGGAATTGATCGGCCAGGCCCGCGCGCGCGGACTGGACATCACGACGGAGTGTTATCCTTACACCGCGGGCATGACGGACATTCGTTCCGCCATTTTCGATGAAGGCTGGCAGGAACGCTCGGGCATCGACTTCAAAGACCTGCAATGGGGCGCGACCGGCGAGCGATTGACGGCTGAAAGTTTCGCGCGTTACCGCAAAACCGGCGGGTTGGTCATCGTGCATTCGAATCCGGAAAGCGTCGTGCGCGATGCGGTGGCGAATCCGTTGACGATGATTGCAAGCGACGGATTGAAAGGGCATCCGCGCAACGCCGGGACTTACGCGCGCGTGTTGGGCCATTATGTGCGCGAGGCGAAGGCGCTGACGCTGATGGAGGCGTTGCGCAAGGTGTCGCTCATGCCTGCGCAGCGGCTCGAACAACGCACGCCGGCCATGAAGAACAAAGGCCGCCTGCGCGCGGGCGCGGATGCGGACATCGTGGTGTTTGACGCGAATGCGATCAAAGACCTGGCGACGTTCGAACAAGCCGATCGATTTTCCACCGGCATCCACCATGTCCTTGTCAACGGCGTGCCGGTGGTCAGCGACGGGAAATTGCGGGAAGGCGTGCTGCCCGGAAAAGCAGTGCGGGCGGCGGTGCAAACGAATTAACCAAGAGGGATGAAATTATGAAATACATACTTGCCTTGGACCAGGGAACCACGAGTTCGCGCGCGATCGTGTTCGATCACTCGGGGTCGATTGTTTCGGTGGCGCAGCAGGAATTTAAACAAATCTTTCCGCACCCCGGCTGGGTGGAGCACAACGCCAACGAGATTTGGGCGACGCAATCAAACGTCGCGGCCGAGGCGATTCTGAAGGCGAAACTCACGGCGAACGACATCGCGGCCATCGGCATCACCAACCAGCGCGAGACGACGGTGGTCTGGGACCGCAAGACGGGCAAGCCCATCTGCCACGCCATTGTGTGGCAGGACCGCCGCACCGCGCCGATGTGTGATCGGCTCAAGGCGAAGGGGCTGGCGTCGTTGATCCGGCGCAAGACCGGCCTGGTGGTGGACGCCTATTTTTCCGGGACGAAGCTGCAGTGGATTCTGGAACACGTCGATGGCGCGAAGGCCAAGGCGAAGGCCGGCAACCTCGCGTTCGGCACCATTGATTCGTGGCTGGTGTGGAACCTGACCGGCGGCCGCGTGCATGCAACGGACGTGAGCAATGCCTCGCGCACGATGTTGTTCAATTTGAAGACCGGCGATTGGGACGACGAACTACTGGAGATTCTCGGCGTGCCGCGTTCGGTCCTGCCGCAGGTGCGCGCGTCGAGCGAAGTCTATGGCGAGACGGCCATGTTCAGCGGGTCGATTCCCATCGCGGGCATCGCGGGCGACCAGCAGGCGGCGTTGTTTGGCCAGGTGTGCAACCAGCCGGGCATGGTGAAGAACACTTACGGCACCGGCTGTTTCATGTTGATGAACACGGGGACGAAGCCGATTGCGTCGAAGAACAATCTGCTCACGACGGTCGCATGGAAGATTGGCGGGCGCATGGAGTACGCGTTGGAAGGCAGCATCTTCATCGCCGGCGCGGTGGTGCAATGGTTGCGCGACGGCCTCGGCATCATCAAGTCGTCTTCCGAAGTGGAGGCGCTGGCGTCGCAGGTGCCGGACACGCACGGCGTGTATCTGGTGCCGGCGTTTGCGGGATTGGGTGCGCCGCATTGGGACCAGTACGCGCGCGGCATCCTGGCGGGCATCACGCGGGGCACGACCTCGGCGCACATCGCGCGCGCGGCGCTGGAGGGCATCGCGTATCAAGTGACCGATGTGCTCAAGGCGATGGAAGCGGACGCCGGCATCAAGTTGAAGGAATTGCGCGTCGATGGCGGCGCGTGCGCCAACAATCTGTTGATGCAGTTCCAGGCCGACTTGCTCGGCGTGCCGGTGGTGCGCCCGCGCGTGTCCGAAACCACCGCGCTGGGCGCGGCGTATCTGGCCGGGCTGGCGGTGGGTTATTGGAAGGACCAGAACGAAATCGCCTCGCAATGGCAGGTGGACCGCAAGTTCAACGCATCAATGAAGGCCGCGGAACGGAAGAAACTGACCAGCGGCTGGAACAAGGCGTTGAAGCGGGCGATGAAATGGGAGGACGCGTGAGCGGGTTGAATTCCATCCAAATGGGCGCTAAACTTCTTGCGTCATGGTAAAACCCGAGGATGCACATCGTGAAAATCGAGGACTTGAAACAAGCCGCCTGAACAAGCGCGTTCGACTTCAGATCCGCCCGATGATTCCTTCCTCCAGCCACGCGTGTTTGTCATCGAGCACGTGTTGGGCGACGCGATAGCCTTCGGTATCGGCGTTGGCGCGCAGTTCGCGGAACCACCGGTTGATGCGCACCCGCGCGTCCGCGCAGAAGTAGGCAACCAGTTGCAGTACTTCCTTGCATTCCTCTTCGTTGCGGCAATGCAACAACATTTGCGCGCGCGCACACGTCGCGGTGATCGCGAACAATTCGGTGCCGATGTCCACGATGCGGCCCAGGAGCAATTGCTTGCGCTCCAGCTTCGGGCCGTGGCGCAACATCGCGTGGAACAACGTCCGCGCGAGCCGTTTGCTGGCGCTGATGGCCCAGCGGAGATGCCGCGAAACGGCCGGGTGTAACTCCGTGCGCGGCGCGCGGCCAAACGGCCACCATTGGCGCGGATACCAGCCGGCGTAGAACAATCCCGCGCGCAATGCGGCGCGCGCCCGTTCATTCATGGGCAATTGCGTGTTCAACACAGCCGCGCCCACCTTGAGATGCGGGTCCAGCGCCTCGCGTGCGATGAACAGGCGCATGATCTCGCTGGAGCCTTCGAAGATGGTGTTGATGCGGCTGTCGCGCAGCAAACGCTCCACCGGCACTGGCTCTTCGCCGCGCGCCTGGAGGGATTGCGCGGTTTCGTAGCCGCGTCCGCCACGGATTTGCATGGTGTCGTTGATGATCTCCCACGCGCGCTCGGTCGCCCAGAGTTTCGCCATGGCGGCTTCGAGGCGGATGTCCGCGTGCTTGTCCTTGTCCACCTTGCTCGCGGTAAACTGCGTCATCGATTCCATCGCAAATACGCTGGCGGCCATGCGCGCCAGTTTGTCCGCGATGGCGGCATGCTTGCCAATGGGCGCGCCCCATTGTTCGCGCCGGGCCGCCCACGTGCGCGCCATGTGCAGACAGCGTTTCGACAATCCCGTGCAGGCGGCGGGCAACGTAAGGCGGCCCGTGTTTAACGTGGACAACGCCACTTTCAGCCCCTTGCCTTCACCCAGCAAAATGTTTTCGCGCGGCACCTTGACGTCGCGGAACTGAATCACCGCGTTGTAAAGCGCCTTCAGTCCCATGAACCGGCAGCGATGCGTCACCTTCACGCCCGGCGAGCTCATCGGCACGATGAACGCCGTGATCTGGTCCTTGGATCTGCCGTTGACGACCTTCGGCGGAGTCTTCGCCATGACAACGATGACACCGGCCTTGGTGCCATTGGTGCACCACAACTTTTCGCCGTTGAGGATGAAATGGGCGCCATCCGCGTCCGGTTCGGCATGCGTCTGCATACGCGCCGGGTCGGAGCCGACGCCCGGCTCGGTCAGCGCGAAGGCGGAGATTTCGCCGCGCGCGATGTGCGGCAGGAACCGGCGCTTCTGCTCCTCGGTGCCGAACAGCAGCAACGGTTGCGGCACGCCGATCGATTGATGCGCCGAAATCAAGGCCGTGAGATTGCCGCAATAACTGCCCAGCAGCATGGCGGCGCGGCAATAGTTGGTTTGCGACAGCCCCAGGCCGCCGTATTGGCGCGGAATCTTGATGCCAAACGCGCCCATGTAGGCGAGTTCGCTGATGACGCCCGACGGAATTTCGCCGGTGCGGTCAATTTCATCCGGATCCACGTGATGCTTCAGCAGATGTTCGAGCTTGCGCAGAAAGCCATCGCCCTCGGCGCGGTCCTCGTCCGTTTGTTCCGGGAACGGAATCACTTCGTCCAGGTCGCAGCGGCCCATGAACAAGCCGCTGGCAAACGTGCTGCGCGTATGTTCGACGTCCCGCGCGGCCTCGGTGAGTTCGAGCGCGGCGCGCTGGCCGGCGGACATTTTCGATGTGTCGATCGCCGGCGCGACTTCGGGGACATTGTCCGGCGCGGTGTTTTTGGTTTCCGCCTTTTCCGGCGGGCTTAAGAGCGTATTCATGACGACCCTCCTTTCTTTCCATAAAATGATTCTCCACGTTCCGCGAGTTGAGCGAGCAACCCGCAAGGCTTGAAATGCGATTCGCCAAAGTCAGCCAGATGATTCAATTCAGCGACAACCTGCTTTGCGCCCAGGGCATCCGCGTAACGCAGCGGCCCGCCGTGGAAGGGCGCGAAGCCTGTGCCCATCACCATGGCGAAATCAATATCGGCGGCGTTGGTGGCGACACCTTCTTCGAGGCAACGCGCGGCTTCGTTGACCATCAGCAGCACCATGCGCTTCTGCAATTCGGCGCGCGAAAACTGGGCGGCGGAATCGTTGAGACGGAAGAGATTCACACCCGCGTTGACATCGGGCCTGTCCGCATTGTGCAGGTAAAACCCGTGCTCGCTCTTGCGGCCCAGCAAACCGCCGGACAACATCTTGTCGAGCACATCCGGGACAATCAGCCGGTCGGGGAAGGAAGCGGCGAGGGTGACGGCCACGTGATGCGCCACATCCACTCCCACTTCATCGATCAAACGCATCGGCCCCATCGGCATGCCGAAATCGAGCATCGCTTCATCGAGGTCTTCCACGCGCGCGCCGAATTCGAAGAGGTTTCCCGCCTCGACGAGGTAAGGCATCAAAATGCGGTTCACGATGAAGCCGGGGCTGTCCTTGACCACCACGGGCAGTTTGCCGATGTCCTGCACAAAGCGCACCAATCGCGCGACGACCGCCGGTGAAGTCTCGCTGCCGGCGACCACTTCCACCAGTTGCATGCGATGCACCGGGTTGAAGAAATGCAGTCCGGCGACGCGGTCCGGCGACTTGGTGGCGGCCGCCAGTTCGCTGACGGAAAGCGCGGAGGTATTCGTGGCGAGAATGGTGTTGCCGCTTGTGGTTTCGGCCAGGCGGCGGAAAATTTCCTTCTTTACGTCCATTTTTTCCACCGCCGCTTCGATGACCAGGTCCACGTTCAACGGCGATTCGCCGGCGACGGGATAAATGCGGTCGATGCCCTTGCGCGCGTCAATGCTGCTCAACACGCGGCGCTTCACGCCCTTCGCGTAAAGGTCGGCGATGGTCGAGAGGCCGCGCGCCACGAACTCGGGCATCAAGTCGCGCAACATCACGCTGATCCCGCGCGAACTCAGCCAGTGCGCGATACCGGCGCCCATCACACCGGCGCCAATCACGGCGGCGCGGCTGACCCTCGGCAGCGTGGGAGTGGCTTCGAATCCGGAACCACCGCCGGGCGACGACACACCGCCCAGGCTGTAATGGTTGGCCGCGCCCAGGCGCTTGGCGCGCTCTTGCAACAGGAAAAGCCGGATCAAATTGCGCGTGGCATCGGTGCCGGCCAGTTCCAGGATGGCGTCGCGCTCCAAGGCGAGCGATTCCTCCATCGAGCGATCGATTCCCTGAGTCACGACCTCGACCGCCTTCAGCACCGCTGGATAATGGCCGCGCGTTTTCTTCGCTACTTTCGTGTGGACAAATGGCGCGGCCGTTCGCGCGACCGTTCCCAGGTTGATCAGCCGCACTTTCCAAGGGGCGCGTCGATTCCGCAGTTCCGCGCCGCGGGTCAGAATCCGGCGGCTGGCCGCATCCAGGAGCGATTCCTTGGGAACCAGTTCATCGACCAATCCGCGCCGCATTGCCTGCGATGCCGCCAGCACCTTGCCGTTGAGAATGATGTCCAGCGCCGCCGGAAATCCAATGAGTCGCGGCAGCCGCGTCGAGCCGCCCCATGCGGGAATCAAGCCGAGTTGCGTCTCCGGCAGGCCGAGCTTGGTCGCGCTGTCGTTCGAGGCGAGGCGATAATCGCACGCCAGGGCCAGCTCGAATCCGCCGCCCACGCACGCGCCATGAATCGCCGCCACCGTGGGAACCGGCAACGACGCCAGCCGGTTGAACACGTCCTGGCCAAGTTCAATCAGGTTCGCCAGGTCCGCGGGAATCGTCGGCTCATCCAGATATTTCGCGATGGAATGCAGGTCGGCGCCGGCAATGAAGATGGATGGCTTGGCGCTGATGAGAACGACACCTTTGATTTGGTTGTCTTCGGCGATGGCGTCCAGATGTTCGCCGAGCAGTTCCAGCATGTCCCAGTCGAACACATTGGCGGACGAATTGGGCCGGTTGAAGGTCAGCACGCAAATCTGCTCCGGCGTGATTTCGCGCAGGATGGTCGGCGGCGCGGATTCGGACACCGGCATGCAAGTGCGCCGGACCAGCGCGGTCTTGCCGGACTTGGTGCGGGCGAACTTCGGGTCACCTTTGGGATGAATGCGGTTGAACGTGATCATACATTCCTTTCCAGCCAGATGGCTGCGCCCTGGCCGCCCCCCACGCAGAGCGAGACCAGGGCGCGTTTTCCCTCGCGTCGTGCCAATTCTTTCAACGCCGTCAGCACCAGCCGCGCGCCCGTCGCGCCGACCGGATGGCCGAGCGCGATGGCGCCGCCGTTGACGTTGAGCCGTTCGAGTGGAACCACGCCCAGCGGCGTGGCGCGGCCCAACATCTTTCGCGCAAATTTCTCCGACTCCATCGCCTTGAGCACCGCCAGCACCTGCGCGGCGAAGGCTTCATTGATTTCAACCAGATCCGCATTTGCCACCGTGAGGCCCGCTTCCGCTTCCACTTTCGCCATGGCGAACACCGGCCCCAAACCCATGCGCGCGGGATCGCAACCGGCGTATGTGCAGGCGGCGATGAATCCCAGCGGCTTGAAGCCTAGTTGCGCGGCGCGTTCTTCGGTCATGACGAGCAACGCCACGGCGCCGTCGGTGATTTGCGAAGCATTGCCCGCAGTCACCGTGCCGTGCTTGCGATCGAAGACCGGTTTGAGCCCCGCGAGCACTTCCACCGATTGATCCGTGCGCGGGCCGTTGTCTTGCTTGATGACCGAACCGTCCGGCAGATAAACCGGACAAATCTCGCTCGACAGCCGGCCTTCCGCCGCCACGGCCTTGCGATGCGATTCCACGGCGAACGCATCCTGCTCCGCCCGCGTGATGCCGAACTCGCGCGCCAGCAACTCGGCGGTTTCGCCCATGTTCATGCCGCACACCGGATCAGTCAGCCCGAGCATCAGTCCCACACGCGGCTTGAAGTCCGCGGGCCGAAACGAAGCGGCGGCGCGCAGTTTCTGGCCCAACGTCTTCGCGCGCGCGAGCCGGCTGAACTTCTCCGCCGCCCGCTGGCTGAACAGCAACGGAATCTGCGACATGCTTTCCGTCCCGCCGACGATGAAGACCGAGCCGCGCCCGGCGAGCGCCTTGTCGAACGCTTGGGAAAGCGCCTCGCAACCCGAGGCGCAGTTGCGGTGCACCGTGAATGCTGGCACACGCTCGGGAATGCCGGCACGCAAGGCGATGACGCGCGCGACGTTCGCGGCATCGGCGGGCTGCGACACACAGCCGAAGATGACTTCATCCACGAGCGCCGGGTCCAGCCCGGTGCGCGTGAGCAGCGCGTTGACAGCGATGCGCCCCAATTCATCCGGGGCCAGCCGGGCGAGGCTGGAGCCCGCTTTGCAGAAGGGCGTGCGCACGCCTTCGATGATGGCCAGACGTTTAGTGTTCATGAGGCACCTCTGCGTTTTCAGTGTTTCCGGTCGATTCGGTGCGAACGGTCGGCCGCTTTGTTTCCGGCTTCGGGCGGTGGTCCACGACGCGCTGTTCCTTGAGCTGCGAACCGACCCCCTGCAATTCGCGCATCTCGGCGGCGGTGTGGAACACGATGCGGTTGGGGTGCAACTCGGTGTGCGCCGCGAAACGATGGCTTAAGTCGCGAATGAGTTTTTGCTCATCGACGCCGTTGGACTTGCTGACATGGAGGACCAGTTCGTCCAGTTCCAGCGGGTCGTCATTGCGCTTGCGAAGTTCCAACTGCCAGGAGCCCACTTGCGGCGCATCGTCCAGCAGATGCTCCAGCTCGTTGAAATCAATCAGTGTGCCTTTGATTTTTTCGAGATGCATTTCCTTCACCTCGGAGGAGCGGGAAATGCGTCCCACCAGGCGCGGCACCACCCGGCCGCAATAGGGGCACGGTTCGTAGAAAAGCCCGCCGTCGATGATGTCGCCGGTGCGATAACGCAGGACCACGCTGCCGCGGGCGTCGAGCGGCGTGTAAACAATTTCGCCCGGATGCTGCGGCGGCAACGGTTCGCCCGTGTCCGGATCAATGATCTCGATGATGCCGAGGTCCGGATAAAGATGATAACCGCTCGGATATTGGTCCGGCGGCGATGGACACTCGGCCCACGCCGTCTTTGCTTCGGTGAAACCGTACGTGGCGAGGACATCGATGTTTCGCGCGCCCAATTCCCATGCCAGCGCGCGCAGCTTTTGGCGCAGGCCGTTGGGGACCTTCTCGCCGCCGAGCACAATGCGGCGCAAGTTCTCGCAACGCGCGCCTTCCTCGGCGGCCGTGTGCAACACATGATAGATGAACGTGGGCATGCCGATGAGCACATCCGGCTTGATCTTGCGGATCATGCGCAGGTTGCCCTCGGTGCCCATGACCTTGCCGCCGCCGGTGCTCACCATCAGCACGCCAAACGCCGTCGAGCCGTAATGCGTCTGCCAGAACGCCAGATGCGGCGCGTAGGGAAACAAATTCAACAGGCGCATGGGCGGTTCCGCTCCGCACACTTCAAACAAGCGGCGGCCCGTCACCGCCAGGTTTTCCAAATCGTAATTCGTGTAAAGGAACGGCACCGGGTCCGCCGAACGTCCCGTCGTGCTGGTCAAAAAGATGGGGCGGAACTCGCGTTCCAGTGTGCGCTTTGCGTGGGCGCGCCCATGCAGCAGCGCATTCAGAATCGTGCCGGGCCGGCGGGCCAGCACGTGCTGGTCGGGGATGATCAGGAACTCTTTCGCGCGCTCCGGATGTCCCGGCGTGTTCAGCAAATCAGCCTTCGACACCAGCGGAACGCGGCGCAGGTCATCGAGGCTGCGGATGGAATCCGCCGTCAAACCTTCGCGGCGAAAGAGGTCGCGATAGTAAGCGGAGAACGGCAGAACGATACGACGAAGATAGTCGCGCAACCTGCGCGCCTGCATTTCGCGGACGCCGGTTTCAGGCAACGATTGCCATTTTCTCTTGAGCCATTGCGTGGTCATGACTCGTTTCCTTTCGGTTCATCAATTCCAGGATTTCGTCCAAGTGTTCTTCGGCAGCCCGGCGGCCGAGGGATATGTATTTGTCGGGCTTGCTGAATTCGTGCCAGTGCGGGTCGATCGCGAGCGGGCGAAGCACGACGTGGGCGTGGCGGCTGGCTTGTTCAGCCACGCGCATTTGCGCGCCGTGAACGCTGCGCAGCAAATTGTCCAGAATGTTGCCGCGGGCGAAGTAATTGACGCGCTCGTTGAGGAACGCGCCCAGGCCCAGGCCGCGCGCCTCCATGCGGTCCCGCGCGCGCATCAACTCGCGGTTGTGCCGCATGTGCGCGGGCGTCGGAATGGTGTTCACCGCGATGATGCGCTCCACCCCCATTTCCTCGAGGATGTCCACGGGCAGCGGGTCGGCGATGCCCCCATCGATGTAGGTTTCGCACCCGATTCTCACCGGGACACAGACCCCGGGAATCGCGCTGCTCGCGTGAACGGCCTGCGCGACTTCGCCGCCGGCAAACACTTCGCGCTCGAGTGTTTCGAGGTTCGTGGCCACGACACGCAATGGGCGGAACAAATCGGTGAAATGCGCTTCGCCAATGGTTCGCTTCAGGCGCGCGATGACGGCATTCCCATGCACGAAGCCCTGGCGCGGCGGCAGCACGGGGTCGATCAATTTCCACAGGCCCCAGCGGCCTTTGACTTCGCGTGCCAGCTTCTCAAGGACCGTTCCATCGTGACCATGCGCCCAGATCGAGGCGACGTACGACCCCATGCTGCAACCGGTGACCACATCAACATCAATGCCGTGTTCCTCCAGGACCTGGATGACACCGATGTGCGCCAGCCCTTTGGCGCCCCCGGAGGAAAGCGCCAGTCCTACACGGCGCTGCGCGACCTCGCGCGCCAGCGAACGCGTGTGTGATTCGAACGCGCCATCGGCGCAACGCAGGAACCGGAAGTTGTCCGGCGAAATGGCCGGGCGCGCGTTGTATTCCAGACCGGTCGCCAGCGCCGGAACCAGCAGGGCGCGCTCGAGTTCATGCGCATGTTCCTGTTCTTCCAGGCAAAGCACGTAACGGACGCGCCGCGCGACTTTGCTGTGCGCGCCCAATTCCGCCTGCAACAGGCGCAGGTTGCCCAGGTTGTTCGGATCGTTGCGGAACAGGACGAACGAGGGATTTCCATGGGACAGGCTGGCTATCTGCACCTTGCGCGCGGCGCCTACACCCACCCACAGCAACACATGGCGGTAATGCCGGCGGACGTGGTCCAGCAACGGTTCCAGGAAAACGTGCTCATCCGGGTTCGAGCCGAGGGACAAATCAAGCCGGTCAAATCCCCGCGGATCCTGCGTGGTCTGTCCGGCAAAGCCAAAGACGCCGTTGAGCGTGGGGGCGATGCCCGGCCAGTTGGCCAGCGGCAGGGCGCTGGCGGAGGAACTCAGATGGAGCAGCAACACCGCGCCGGCAGTTTCCCAATGAAGCGATTCGGCGATGTTGGAAGCGATGCGTTCGGTGGAAAGACGGCTGGAGAGAAAGGCCAGGGTGGCGATGCTTCCAATCTTGAGAGGGGCGGGGTCGCTGACGCCGGTGACAGAAGCGGCCGCGGGAATCCTTGTTGGCCCGCCGGCTTCAAAATAAAGGTTGTCAATTCGTGCGTTCATTTCCGTCACCGCCGGCGAACGGTGAGCGGAACAAGAGCGCTCGAACACGGCCTTAGCCGTTTCCTCGCTTTCTCCCCTGACCGTTGCCGGCCATCTGGTGTCCGTCGTTAGTACTTTCTTTGGTCATCGCTTCTATTAATTCTGACGATAAGATAGCGCGCCTTATTCGAAGCGTCAAATTGCCGAAGGCCGATTATTGCGTTTTTTGGCGCATTTTTTGCGAATTCGGATTGAACGGACTTCTGGAGGGATTGTCCGCGGATTTCCAGCGCAGCCACGTCATCACGCAAGGCGCGTGGTGCTTCCCACCGCGTGTACTCCTCCTGTATGGAGTTCAAGCTTCAGCTTGGGGAAAGCAGCGCCGCCAACCCAACCGCTTGGAACGTTTCCGCAAGCACGCCTTTCTCATCCTTCGCCACTGAGCAAGCCGCGCGTCCCGCCACACGCTGAAGCGTGAACTCCCAACCAGTGCGCGCATCGTGCGTTGAATCATCCCATCGCCACGATGCGCTCCAGCGAATTCCCGAAGCGCGTTTCCTTCTCTTGTATGGAGTTCAAGCTTCAGCTTGTGGAAGGCAGCGCCGCCGCCCCAACCGCTTGGAACGTTTCCGCAAGCACGCTTTTCTCATCCTTCGCCATTGAGCAAGCGGCGCGTCCCGCCACACGCTGAAGCGTGAACTCCCAACCAGTGCGGCATCGTGCGTTGAATCATCCCATCGCCGTGGTGCGCTCCAGCGAATTTCCTGAAGCGCGATTTCTCCTCCTGTATGGAGTTCAAGCTTCAGCTTGTGGAAGGCAGCGCCGCCAACCCAACCGCTTGGAACGTTTCCGCAAGCACGCCTTTCTCATCCTTCGCCACTGAGCAAGCCGCGCGTCCCGCCACACGCTGAAGCGTGAACTCCCAACCAGTGCGCGCATCGTGCGTTGAATCATCCCATCGCCGTGGTGCGCTCCAGCGAATTCCCGAAGCGCGATTTCTTCTCTTGTATGGAGTTCAAGCTTCAGCTTGTGGAAGGCAGCACCGCCCCTTTTGACGCGCCCTGGTTTCCGCCCTTCGGATTTCGGCATTCGAATTTCGGATTTCCCATCTCACGCTTCATTGTCCAACCGCACCGCCTCGTTCAATTCCTCCAAAAACGTCGGCAGCGCCGCGGGGACGCGGTTCCAGTTCGGAATCTGCGGCGCGCCCAACGGGTCTTCCATGAATCCCTTGGCCGCCAGCCGGATGCTGCGCACAAACGTGGACATCGCCACTTCCTCCTCGTGCCGGTCGAATTGCAGGCCGTTGATGGCCGCATCCGCCGCGTAATGGCGCAACGTGTCTTCGGCCTTGCGCAGATAGGCGCTCAACAATGTGTCGAACAATCCGGCGTCCATTTTGATTCCCTCGGCAGCCATGATGCGAAAGATGCTCTTGGTGATGTCCACCGCCATTTTGTTGAGCCCCTTCTCCGGGTCGCGCGCCGAAAGGTCCTGATGCTTGTGCTCGTAATTGTCGCACAGTTCCGCCTGGCAGATCGCCTTGGCGGCGGCGTTGCGAAACACATCGGCCAGCATGCCGACCTCCAGCCCCCAGTCGGCTGGGATGCGCGTGCGCCGGATCAAATCCAGGTCCAGGCAGAATTCCCCGGACAGCGGATAACGAAAGGTGTCCAGATAAACCAGGAACGGATGCGGCCCGAGGATGCTTTCCAGCGAACGGATCAACGGCGTGAGCAACAGGCGCATGACGCGGCCGTTGAGCTTGTTCGTGAAGCGCGCGTAATACCCTTTGCAAAAATCGAACCCGAGCGTGGGATGCGCCACCGGATAACACAGCCGCGCGAGCATTTCGCGGTTGTACGTGAGGATATCGCAATCATGCACCGCGACCAGTTGCGCTTTCTCGCTGGCGAGCACGTAGCCGAAGCAGGTCCACACGTTGCGCCCCTTGCCCGGCTGGCCGATGGCCAGGTCCGCCTCTTCGAGCTTTTGATACAGCCGCTGAATGCGCGGGCCGTTGTTCCACAGCAGGACCGGCTTTTGCGGCAGCAGGCTGAACAATTTGCGCGCGCGCTTCCAGTCGCGCGGCGACGCGGCATCGATGCCGACGACGATTTGCGCCAGATACGGCACGCTGCGCAATTCCCGCAGGATATGGCGCAGAGCCTTGGTGCCCAGCTCGCGCGCGTGGCAGGGCAGCACCAGCGCGATGGGCGTTTCCCACTCCGTCAACTCCCGCTCCAGCCGCCCGATATCCGGGCGGCCCAGCCGATGCAGCGTCGTGATGGCGCCAGTTTGGAAAAAGTCCGACATCCTGATGCTTTTATGCGCTTCTCCAAAGCATGAGACAAGCCGTAATCACGGCTTTCGGCGGATTTTTTCGGCAAATGGACCGCGATTTCACGGATAACACCCGACTAGCAAGCGAATGGTGGCAAACGAATGGGGGAAAGGAACGATGGCCACCTAAAAGCCCATTCGTTTTCCCTCTTCGCGGGGGCGCGTCGTCTGAGCTCCCCTTCCCATTCGTTTGCCCTCATTCGCTTGCTAGCCTGTCCCCCGATTAGCGTTCGGTTGAGCGTTCTCTGCATTCGCCTGCCCCCATTCGCTTGCGAATTTCCCCAGCTCGCATCTCCCCCGATTCCACGGTTCAACTTTTCCACACTCCAACGCATTTTTAGTTTGCACAGTTTGCATAGTTTGCTGCTTTGTTGGACAGAGTTTTCCCTTCGGGCCATCGTGTTGGCGCGATGAAATTCGCCCTGGCAAAATGCGGCCCGACCGCGGTTGCGTCACCCCCGGCGGTGACCAGCCGCAGCACCCCTCTGGCGCCATCCATCAACCGGGTTGCCGTTTCGCCAGCCGCAATAACCGGTTATAACCGGTTATTACCGGATATTCGCGGGGGGGGGTACCCCGCCATCTCACTTCGCTCTCAACCCAGCCCGCC
>JBFMBT010000039.1:0-29390 GCA_040754875.1 Verrucomicrobiota bacterium
CCGCCCCGAAGCCGATGGCTACTTTGGATTTGGCCGGCGCCGATGTTCCGCCGCCTCCCGGCGCCACCACTGCGAGCGCTCCCCAAGCCGCCGCGCCGGCGCCCGCCGAGCCCGCTGCTGAAGTCGTGATGGAGGACGTCAACGAAGACCTGCAGAAGTTGACGGTCATCGTCCATTCGTTCCGCGGCGAACAGGGCCGCATGCCTTCGAGCCTGGAAGAATTGGTTACCAAAGGTTTTCTGCCGCGTCTGCCGGCTCCGCCCGCGGGCAAGAAGCTGGTGTTCGATGCCAAGTCGGAAAAAGTCGTGCTCGTGAATCTCTAACCACTGTCGTTCAACCCTGAAATCAAAACCTGGCGTCCGTTCAAACCGCGCCACCAACTGAAAACCAAAATGGAAAAGTCCCTGAAACCGACACGGCGCAAATCCGGGTTCACCCTGATTGAACTGCTCGTTGTCATCGCCATCATCGCCATCCTGGCCGCCATGCTGTTGCCGGCGCTCGCCAAGGCGAAGATGAAAGCCCAGACCACCAAGTGCTTGAACAACCTCAAGCAGATCGGCCTCGCCGCCCACATGTATTACGGCGACAACAACGAGAAGGTCATGTATTCGAACATCCGCACCGGCCCCGGCATCGCCTGGACATGGGACGACTTGCTCGATTCGTATCTGGGCGGTTCCCGCACCGCCTCCGAACTGAAGGCCTGGACCACGGGCAACATCAACCGCCCGGTGCCCGCGCTGCAATGTCCTTCCGACAAGGTGGCCAACACGACCGGCCAGCCCGGCAGCGTGCGGCGCAGCTACTCGATGCCCCGCCACAACATGGGCACGCGCACGTTCAGCGGACTGACCCCCAGGTCCAATGACTGGCCGCCCAGCGCCGTCAACCGCACCGGCATCGGCTTGAACTGGAATGTCGAAACCGGCCCGAACGACAATTGGAACACGTCTGACCCGGCGCCCACCACCACGGTCGATCCGCGCAACCAGACGGCCGTGCGCACCCAGATGATCCTGGACGCCATCGGCACGATCATCACCACCGAGCTGGTTTCGCAGAACAACTCGATCGGCTCGATGGACGGCGACAAGCAACGCATCCAGAACGCCAGCGAGCACATGCAGGTGCCTAATGTCTCGTCAGCCAACGCGTTGAAGAATCACCACAACGACTACATCAACTACCTGATGGTGGATGGTCACGTGGAAAACCTGAGCCCGGCCGCGACGCTCGGCCGCACCAACACGGCCACGAGCATCATGAGCGGCGCGTGGACCATCATTGTGGGTGACTAAGCCCGTTAAAAAACTTCAAGCGAACAGCGAAGCGCGAGGAATCATGCTTCGCTGTTCGCCTTTCAGCGAAACCAAATTGAATATCCGGTGTAACCATGTCGTCCGACGAGCCGTCTGCCAGCTCGTCGCCGAGAAGTAATGATTTTGAATCGTGCAAAATAAAGTTGTTCTAATCGCGTTGTCCGCGGCCCTGCTAGCCGGCTGCGGTGCCAAGGAAACCTCAACCACCCCGGCCGCAGTGCCGGCGAAGGCTCCCAAGCCTGTGGCGCTGGGCGCCCCCGCGGAAACTGAAGCTGCGCCTGCGCCCCAAGCGCCCGCCGCTGATGCCGCCCCCGCCGTTGCCGACGCGTCCGACCCAGGCGCCGGTCTGCCCGAGGTCAAGCCCTCCGCCGAGCCGTTGAGCAAGGAACAGGAAATGAACCTGGACGTGCTCAGCACCGCCTTGCGCGAATTTCGCAACATCAACATGCGCTTCCCCAACACCATGGAAGAATTGAAAACCGCCGGCCTGATTCAGGACCTGCCCAAGCCGCCGACGGGCAAACGTTTCGCCATCGATCAACGCAATTTCCGCATCGTCGTGGCGGACATGTAATTTCCTTCGCGCAATTCAACAGTCCCAATCCCTATGAAGCATCCCTCCCGTCGTGTCGTGTCGCCCGGTTCGTCCGGCTTCACGCTCATCGAACTGCTGGTGGTCATCGCCATCATCGCCATCCTGGCCGCCATGTTGTTGCCGGCGCTGGCCAAGGCGCGCATGAAGGCCAATGCCACCAAGTGCATGAACAACCTGAAACAGATCGGCATCGCCGGTCACATGTACACCGGCGATCACAACGAAAAAATCACCTACGGCCTGGTGCGCCTGGATTCCGGCCACGACATCAGTTGGGATGACCTGCTCAACTCCTACGTCGGCGGAAACCTCACGCTCGTCAACGGCAACTACGGCTCCAGCCAGGATTACTGGCGCCTGCTTAACCCGCAGGACAAATCGCCGAAGCTGTTCCGCTGCCCGTCGGACAAGCTCGTGGTGACCGCGAGCTGGGCCGGAACGCCGCGCGAACAATGGGGCCGCCGCAGCTACTCCATCAACCAGCACAGCATGGCCACCAACGCGCCCAACTGGCCGCCCAGTTCCATCAACCCCACGGGTGTCGGCCTGTGGTGGGACTGGTGGTCGCCGCCCGCCTCGCTGCCGGGCACGTGGAACAACGTTGAGTCCCGCGCTTACAGCGCCAACTATTGGCCCAGCAAGCAAACCTCCATCCGCACCGGCATGGTGCGCGAGACGGCGGACACCATCTACATCGCCGAACGCGTGGATCACAACAACATCCTCGGCGCGGTGACCCAGGGCAGCATCCGCTTCCCCAGCCAGCATTACAGCACCGCTGCCGGCGCGCCCAAGGCCGCCGAATATCATAACGGCATGCTCAATTACCTCTACGTGGACGGCCACGTTGATTTCCTCAACCCGGCCGCCACCCTTGGACGGACCAACACCGTCATGTCTTTGCAGACCGGTCAGTGGACCATGCTCAGCGGCGACTAACTAAGCCGACGAGAAACCGAACTCCCATCGGCGAAGCGCGGGCAACCTCGCTTCGCCGTTTTGTTTTTTGGGCTCCGAACCACCCACTATCGATCGCGCCCCGCAGCCGCCGTGAAACCAATTTCGGCTGGCCCCGGTCTTGCGCCTGCGGTATGAATGTGGCGGGATTTCATGACGCCAACCAGCCCCAACGACCCGGATCGCAGCTTCGCCGGCGGCGCGTTCGAGCCGACCCTGCCCAAAGGCAAGGCCAGCGGAGAATTGCGCGTCACGTTTTCGGCCATCGAATTCACCACGGAGGGCGCGCGCCTGGAAATGCCGCTCAGTGGCCTGAAGGTTGCGCTGGGCGGCGCCAATGACCGGCTGGTGTTCTTCACCCACCCGAATCATCCCCAACGCTCGTTTCACACGGCGGACCACGAGATCCTCAAGCATCGCGCGCTGGCGCAGACCTCCGAACTGACGCAGCAAATCCAGGGCGTGGGCCGCAGGAAACTGGTGACCAATTCCGTCCTGGTCACGGTGCTGGCGTTGGTGGTGCTCGTCCCGACGCTGTTGTTTGTGTTTCGCGGCGCGCTCGTTGGCGTCATCGCCCAGCGCATTCCCGTGGAATGGGAGCAGGCGTTGGGCGAGAAAGTCTTCGAGCAAATCAAACGCGAAGGACGCATGCTCGAAAATCCGGCGCTGGAGGCGGAACTTTCCGCCATCACCAAACCGTTGCTCGCGGGCATCCCGGATTCGCCCTACCAGTTCCAATTCCACATCGTGGAAGACCGCACCTTGAACGCGTTCGCCATTCCCGGCGGCCACGTGGTGATTCATAGCGGGCTGTTGCTGGCGGCGGAAAAGCCCGAGGAAGTCGCCGGCGTGCTGGCGCATGAGATGGCGCATGTCACCCGGCGGCATAGCATCCGCAACGTCCTCTCCTCGGCCGGGCTGTTCGTCATCATTCAATTCTTTCTGGGCGACGCCAGCGGCGTGCTGGCCGTCATCGCCAACAACACACAATTCCTGCTTGGCCAGAAGTTCTCGCGCGATTTCGAGCGCGACGCCGATGACCAGGGCTGGGAATATCTCACGCGGGCGGATGTGAATCCGCGCGGTATGATTGATTTCTTCAAGAAGCTCGAAGCGGAGCGCAAGAAGCTACCGCTGGGCGAGGTGGAAAAGACGCTTAACTTCCTGAGCACCCATCCCACCACCGATGAACGCATCGAGCGCCTCGAGGCCAGATGGCAGGCGACCGCGAAAAAAGACGGCTACCGTCAATTTGATTTGAATTTCGCGCAGTTTCAAAATAGTCTTCGCGCGTCCCTTCACAACCGGAAACAATAACGTCGGGGTAACATCAGGGTGTTTATGCAGACGTCCATTGAAGGCGGTCCTTCCTTTGCCCATCTCCACGTGGATCTTGATCCCGGGGAAAGCATCATTGCCGAGTCCGACGCCATGGCCAGCATGGCCGCGGATCTGGACATGATCACGAAGCTCAACGGCGGCTTCTTCGGCGGACTGTGCCGCAAATTCCTCGGCGGCGAATCGCTGTTCATCAACACGTTTGTCAACCATACCGGCGAAACAAAACGCGTCAGCCTGGTACAAGCTTCCCCCGGCGACATCGGCCAGGTGGAACTCAACGGCACCAGCCTGTGCCTGCAACCGGGCGCCTACCTGTGTTCCACGCCGGGAGTGAAGCTGGGCCTGAAGTGGGCCGGGCTTGCCTCGTTCATCGGCCGCGAAGGCTTGTTCAAGCTGGTCGTTTCCGGCACCGGCACCGTCTGGTATTCGGCCTACGGCGGCTTGCTCGAACGCGACGTGGACGGCGAATACATCGTCGATTCCGGGCATCTGGTCACCTACGAGCCGACGCTGAAGCTCAAGGTCCAACTGGCCGGGGGCATCTTCTCCAGCTTCTTCGGCGGCGAAGGACTGGTCACCCGCCTCGAAGGCAAAGGCAAAATCGTCATGCAAACCCGCAGCCTCTCCGGCCTCGCGAACTGGCTGAATCCACGCATCTAACCGCGCATGAAAATCGAAATCCTCAACAGCCCGGGCAATTCCGCCGCCAAGGTCGTGCTCGATCCCCACGAGGCGCTGACCGCCGAAGGCGGCGCCATGATCGCCATGACCGGCGACATGGGACTGGAAACCACCACGCGCCAGCGCGGCAGCAGCGGCGGATTGCTCGCCGCCGCCAAACGCCTGCTCTCCGGCGAATCATTTTTCCTCAATCAATTCACCGCCGGCCCGCGCGGCGGCGAAGTCTATCTGGCGGCCACGCTGCCCGGCGACATGATGAAGCTCGCGCTCGAGGGCGAGACGATGATTGTGCAGGCCGGTTCGTTTGTGGCGTGCGCGCCGACCGTGACGCTGGACTTCAACTGGCAGGGCTTCAAGTCGTTGCTCTCCGGCGAAAGCATGTTCTGGCTCAAGGTCAGCGGCTCGGGCCGCGTGATCCTCAGCTCGTTCGGCGCGATTTATCCCATCAGCGTGAACGGCGAATACATCGTCGATACCGGCCACATCGTGGCGTTTGATGAGACGTTGAACTTCACCATCACCAAGGCCGGCAAAAGCTGGATCGGCTCGATGCTCGGCGGCGAAGGCTTTGTCTGCAAATTTCAGGGCCGGGGCACCGTGTGGTGCCAGTCACACAACGCCTCGAGTTTTGGTTGGGAATTGGGGCCGATGCTCAAACCGCGGTGAACCAAGGAGGATCTGTGAACGACCAATCGGAATTTGAATATCAATTCGACTCCAAACCGGACTTCAGTTTCCTCACCGTGAAACTGCAAGCCAATCAGACCATCAAGGTCGAGGCCTCCGCCATGGCCAGCATGGACTCCAACGTCCAGATGAAAACCAAGATGCGCGGCGGCTTGTCCCGGTTCCTGACCGGCGAATCCATTTTCGTCAATGAATTCACCGCCGCCAACGGCCCGGCTGAACTTTGCATCGCGCCCGGTCCTCCCGGCGACATGGACCACGTGTTCCTCAACAACGAGACCATTTATTTGCAAGGCGCCTCGTACGTTGCCTCGAGCATGGGCATCAACATCGAGACCAAATGGCAGGGGCTCATGAAGGGGTTTTTCTCCGGCGAATCGCTCTTCCTCATCCGCTGCTCCGGCACCGGCGACCTCTGGTTCAACACTTACGGCGGCATGATCGAGGTCGATGTCACCGGCGATTACGTCGTGGACACGGGCCACATCGTCGCCTTCACCGACGGACTGCAATACAACATCACCAAGGTGGGCGGCTACAAATCGCTGTTCTTCTCGGGGGAAGGATTGGTCTGCCGTTTCACCGGCCAGGGCAAGGTGTGGATTCAGACGCGCAAGCTCGGAGCCTTCGCCAGTTGGGTCTATCCCTACCGCCCGCAGAAATCAAAGGATTAGCGTTGTCCTACACGCCAATCGTGCCGGGCACGATCCTGACCGCCCTTCACTCGCCAATGGGCCTGTCCAACCCGCATTAATAGCACGAGACAAACGGCCTGTTTTGGTCTAAGTTCAGGTTGGTTGCCTCATGGCCAACACGCTTTCAAAGCTTCGCTGGACGCAGTCACGCTGGCTGCCGGTCGTCGTGATTTGCCTGGCGCTGGTCATTCTGGGAACCAGCATCTTCCTCCTCACGCGCCACCTGCAGACCCGCATCCAGGCGCAGATTGTCGGACGCGACGCCGAAACGCTCCATGCCGTCGCCATCATGCAGCATCTGGCCGAAGCGGACACCGACCCCACCCATTCCATCAACGACCCGGTTTCGCAATCCACCATCCTGTTGAAAACCTCCCGCCTCAAGGGCGTCATGGGCGCGCGGTTGTTTGATGCGCGGGGCAAGTTCGTCACCGCCTTCCCGGAATACGTGATGGAAGCCGACCTCACCGAAGCCGAACTGGTGACGTTGCGGCAGGCCAGGCCCGTCAGCCGTTTCCAGCCCAAAGCGGAGCTGTCCACGCTCTTTCTCTCGATGCCGCAAAGCGCTTTCGTCCGCCAACGCACCGCCCCGGTTTTGGAAGTCATCATCCCCTTGCACAAACCGACGGATACGCGCCTTGCCGCCGCCGCGCAATACCTCATCGACGGCCAGGGCATTGCCGAGGAATTTTCCGCGTTGCGCCGCGTGTTGTTCACGCAGGCGCTCTGGATGTTCGCCTGCGGCGGCTTGTTGCTGGTGCTCACGCTGGGCTGGACCTTCCGGCGGTTGCAACAAACCAACCGCCAGTTGCAGGAACGCACCTTGAGCCTCCTCGCGGCCAACCAGGAACTCGCCCTCTCCGCCAAGACCTCCGCCGTCGGCGCCATCACCGCCAACCTCATGCACGGCCTCAAGAGCCCCCTCTTCGGCCTCCAGTACATCGTCGCCAGCCGCACCGGCGATGCCGAACTGGACTCCGAAATGCAGACCGCACTCGACACCACGCGCAAGATGCAAAGCATGATCAACAAGGTCATGGAAGTCCTGCGCGAGGAACGCGGCATGTCCGAATACGAGGTTTCCCTGCCGGAACTCGCCCATTCCGTCGCCGAGAAAATGAAGCCGGTCGCCGAACAGGCCGATGTCTATCTCATCAGCGAAGCCAGGGTTGCCGGCACCATCTCCGCGCGCACCGCCAACCTCGTCATCCTGATTCTCGCCAACCTCCTTCAAAACGCCATCGAAGCCACCCCCAAGGCCAAGACCGTCCGCCTTACGATTGAAAACGCCGACGACGGCGTCCGCTGTGTCGTGCGCGACGAAGGCCCCGGCATTCCCGCGGATGTCCGCGCCGCGCTCTTCAGCCCGTGCAAATCCACCAAGAAATACGGCAGCGGCATCGGCCTTTCCATCAGCAAGCAACTGGCCCACCACCTCGGCGCGGACCTCTACCTGGAAAAAACCACGGGCGCCGGCACCACCTTCGTGCTCAGCCTCCCCGCCCGCGTGGTGGAAAGCCGCCACGCCTCCCGCACCGCGTGACGGTTCATAAATTCAGCTTCAGCAGGCCCACCTCCAGCGTCAGCGCCTCCTGCACATTGCCCCCCAGCAACCGTTGCGTCCGTTCCAGCACCACCAGATTCTCCGCTGCCTGCTCCCGGCTGATGCGCCGCGCCACCGTGTCCGAGGCGCCGGCCAGTTGCGGAAAACACATCAACTCCTCGGTCACCGCCATCGTGCGCAGCCACACGTCGCGCAACCACCATTGCACCGTCGCCAGCAGGTCCACCCGCTGCCGCCGGTACTCCGCCTCGATGGCCGCCGCCAGCTCGTCCTCCAGACGCTCGCGCAATTTCGGGTCCAGGTCTTCGTAACGTTCCAGCGCCGACCTTTCTTCCAACGCTTTCTCGATCGCCTCGCGCTTGCCCGCCAGCCGCGTCAGCAGACTGTCCAGCAACCGGTAACGGTTCAACAATCCCGCCTGCGCCCCCGAGGCCAGCCCGCTGAAATCCTTCAACCACTCCACTTCCTCTGCGGCCACCTTCCGCCCGCCGCCCGCGAACACCAGCCGCAGGCAGCGCGAGAGAATCGTTTCCAACATCCGT
The DNA here is from genome assembly GCA_040754875.1 of Verrucomicrobiota bacterium. Lineage (GTDB taxonomy): Bacteria > Verrucomicrobiota > Verrucomicrobiia > Limisphaerales > JBFMBT01 > JBFMBT01. Next base: position 8,385 of record JBFMBT010000039.1, read on the forward strand.
TGCGGATCCGTCGTCAGCAGGATCATCACCGATTTCGCGGGCGGCTCTTCGAGCGTTTTCAAGAACGCGTTCGCCGCGTTCACGTTCATCCGCTCGGCGGCCACCAGCACGGACACCTTGTACTCCGCCTCCGTCGGCTTCAGGTGCACCGTGTGCAACACCTCGCGCACCTGGTCGATCTGGATCACGCGCAACTTCGACTCCGGCCGCACCCATTGCACGTCGGCGTGATTGCCATCGTCAATCTTGCGGCAGGCCAGGCAGTGGTCGCAGCAGTCCAGCGCCACGCCGTTGGCGCCGCGCCGCGGCGGTTGCGTGCAGTTCAAGGTCTTGGCCAGCGTGCGCGCCACCGACTCCAGCTCCTCCAGCCGGTCGCCGATGAACAGGTACGCGTGGCCCAGCCGGCCCCGCTCCAGACTGCGCTGGAGCAGGCCCACCACCGCCTGTTGTTCCGGGAAATCACCAAACGCCATGCGCGCCATGCTACGATTCGTCCCCGCCTGGCGCAACCCGCGAATCTTCACCGCCGGATTACAAGTGTGATACAAGCGAGTGAGTTGGCGGTGTCCCGTCCCGCCTGCGGGACGGCCGGGCGTCGCCTCGTAAACAACCAAGGAAAATCTCCACTCGTTTTGAGTTGCGGCGCCCTGGCCGGCTCAAGCCGGGACTCCAAACCACGCTGGTGGCTGAATATCACCCAACCCGTTGCAGTCCAACCTCTGGACAAAATCGCGTTGTAGGATATAGATGACACGTATGTTGAAACCTGCCGCCTTCCTGTTGTTTGCCCTGGCGTTGAACGCCGCCGCCCAGACCAAGCCGGTCTTTGAAAACAATTTCGAAGCGGCGAAACTGGGCGAGTTGTCCGAGGATTTCCTCGTGCTCGACGGCGGGTTCGCCGTCAAGGAAGAGAGCGGCAACAAATTCCTCGAACTGCCCGGCGCGCCGCTCGAAACGTTTGGCGTGCTGTTCGGGCCCACCGAGCCAAGCGGCATCGCGGTGTCCGCCCGCTTCCACAGCACCGGCAAGGGCCGGCGCTTCCCCACCTTTGGCGTCGGCCTCAATGGCGTCGGCGGTTATCGCCTGCTGGTGACGCCGGCCAAGAAAGCCGTGGAACTGTTCCGCGGTGACCACGTTATCGCCACCGTCCCGTACGATTGGCCGTCGGACAAATGGGTGTTCGTGCGCCTGCAGGTTCGCAAACTCAAGAGCGGCGCTTGGAAGGTCGAAGGCAAGGCGTGGACGCAGGGCGAAACCGAGCCCGCCAAGTGGATGATTTCCGCCGATGACAAGGAGGAACTGGCCGCCGGTCGCCCGTCCATCTGGGGACTGCCCTTCGCCGGCACGCCCATCCGGTTTGATGACCTGACGGTCACGGCCGCGAAGGACTGACCGTGCGGGCCAGCGCCAACAACCGCCACAGTCCACGCCAGGAGACGTTCGCATTCGTCGTGATTCCGCGGTGCGCGCTCACCCAATGGCTTCTTGCGTTTCTGCTCGCCGGCGCCGATTCCGCGCCTGCCGCCGAATCGCGCGTCACGGCGCAACTTCGGGTTCCTCCGGCCGAAACCTATGTCATCGGCGACACCGTCCCCCTCTACTGGCGCTTCGAGAATCAATCGGACGAACCGCTGGCGTTCATGTGGGAAGGTTGCTGCCGGTTGAACGGCCGCCTCACCGTGACCGCCACCGGCAAGGATGTGCGCCCCGTGCCGCCCGGCCAGGCGATTGCCCACATGTTTGCCAAGGCCGAGCGGTTGGATCCCGGCAAACCGCGCGATTTCGACACGCGCCTCAGTGATTGGGTCACCCTGCGCGATACCGGCGAGTACGAGTTGCGCGGCCGCTACACCGGCGTGTTGCCCACGCAAAAGCCAATGGTCGCGCGCGGCCTCAAGCTCTGGCGCGACGCCGCCGAAACGCCGCCCATCAAGGTCAGCCTGCTCAGCGTGACCGATTACCTGCGCGAACGCGAACAGCGCGCCACCCAACGCGGACTCCAACTGCAAATCGCCGGCGCGGCCAAAGTCCCGCCCCTCGCTCCCAACCCGTTGCGACTAACCCTGGCCAGCACCGGCCCGGCTGCGCAAAAACTTCGCTGGCCCGGCTCGGTGGAATTATGGATTCTCGATCCCGAGGGCCAGCGCGTCGCCGGAATTCCCACGGACATTGAAGGCGCGTACGAGGAAATCACGCTCGAACCGGGCGCGCGCCTGGCGCGCGAAGTGTCGTTCAGCTCGGCGCTGCTGGAAGGCCTGCCTTTCGGGCGTTACCAGGCGTTCGTGGATTTGCACGCCGGTGGCGACGGCGCGCCGCGCGTGCCCTCCAACCCGGTTGCGTTCGACTGGCGCCTGGACGGCGCGGACGTCGCGCAATTGCTCACCGCCGCCGCGAAAGGTCCGCAAGTCGGCGCGCGCAACCGCGCCTTGAAACTATTGCGCCTGCAACTGGGCGAGCTGGATTCCGCGCTCGCCTCGGTGCGGCGCGAAACCCTCGCGGAACCCGCCGCCGCCCTGGCACGCGAACTGGAACTGGCCGCCTGCCTCAAGCCGCTGGCGGAGAAACCCGGCCGCGTGGACTGGCCCTTGCGCGTGGATGCCGCCGGAAACTGGCGCTTCGCCGAACCTCGCCTTGCGGCGTGCGCGACGAAGTTTGCCTTGGACGGATCCACGGGACTTGGCGCGCTGCTGGCCGTGCGCCGCCATCTCGGTGTCGAAGTCGGATTGCAACTGAAACCCGCCCCGGACGCCACCGCCGGCGCGGTCATGAAGGCGGCCGGCCAGTTGCCGCTCGCGGAACTGGCGGCGCCGCCGTTTGCCCGCGCATCGGCTGATACCAACGTCACCGGCCTCGTGCAATTCCGTTCCGCGCCGGGCCCCGCCAACCTCGTGCTCCGACTTCGGCGCGCCAGCGGCGGAGTGCGATGCGAATTTGCGCGGCGGCTGCCGGATCCGGACAAACCGCAGATGCCGGCGGCTTTTCGCCCGGAGGAAATCGGTGCGCAGCAATTTCAGCCCCTGGCCGGAGCGGAGGCGCTGGAGCAATTATTGCAGGATGGACGGATGCCCTCGCCGCAGGTGCTGCTGCTGGCCGCAGACGATGTGGCCTGGCGCGATGTGCTCGCCGTCATTGAACCGGTGCTGAAACGCGGGCTGGCCGTGGACCTGGCCGCCTGGCGCGAGCAGTTGTGATGGCGCGCCGCGGTTTGCTCAAGTGACCCGGCGAACCAAACGCTGTTCCCCTCCTGGGAGGGGCCAGGGGTGGGTTCACTGCGAGCCTTGCGCTTTATCCTCGTCCAGCGCAGCTGCAGCGCTGATAACGCCGATTCCGTAACCAAAGGATGCTGACAGAAAAATACGTGGGAAAAAATGGGGCTTTCGTCATTCGTCATTGCCTCCGCATTCGGTCGCTGTCTCCGTGCCTCGGTGCCTCTGTGGTTCAAACCCTCGCGTCCCTTGGCGCGGGTGCCGGACAATCCTCGGGACGGTCATTCGTTTTGAACTCCGAACTCTGAACTTCGAACCTTGAACCTTGAACCATCATTTGAGTTTCATCACACGAGCTTGCCTTCCAGCAATTTGACCTGCCTTTTGAGCAATGACGCCACCCGGTGCTTCGCCAGATAGACCTGCGCCACATTGACGCCCAGCGTGCTGGCCACCTTGCCCACGGGCCATTTCTTGAGAACATAAAGGTCGAAAATCTGGTAATGGCGCGGGTTCACCTGGCGTTTCACGCGCGCCAGCGCAGCATCCATGAGGTTGCGTTCCCATTCCTCGTCCCACACCGCGTCCAGCCGCAGGCTCTCGGGATCGGCCACGCGCTCGATCGTCCCGGTGCGCGCCGTGTCGTCGCCCGGCCGCGCGGCGTCGCCCAGCGGCAGGCGGCGGCGCAACTGGTCCGCGATGCGCCAGCGCGTCAGTTGCAACAGCCAGCCTTTGAACGACCCGCGCGCCGGATCATATTTGAAGTCGCCCATTTTTTTCGCCACCGAGATGACCGTTTCCTGCACCACCTCCTGCGCCTCGGCATCCGACAGGCCGGACTTGCGGGCGACGCTGTAAATCAGGCGCCAGTAAGTGTTGAAGAAATCCCGCCAGCTCTCCTGATCGTCCCAATCCTTGAGACGGCTCAAAAGCGTGCGCCGGGTGGGAATGAATTCATCGGCCGCGTCGGGCATAATGGAGCGCAACTAAGGCCGAGGTTACCACGTCATGGCGAAAGCGAACAGCCGGTTTTTGGCGCTGCCGGAGCGGTGCGCGATTGAATGTCAGCATTGACATCCACAGTTTCACAGTTACTGTGGATTTATGAAAAACATCACCCTTTCGGTCGATGACGGCGTCTATCGAAAGGCCCGGATCGCGGCGGCGGAGCGCGGCACTTCGGTCAGCGGCTTGGTGCGGGATTATTTGGAGAAACTCACCCATCAGGACTCGCGGCGCAAGCAGGGCGTTGCCGAGCGGAACCAACTCATGGAAGCATTGCTGCAACAAACCGCGCACTTCCGCATCGGCGCCAAACCAACGCGCGAGGAGATGAATGAGCGATAAGGCTTTCATCGACACAAATGTTCTTATCTACGCCGTTGACCAATCTCCCGCGGAAATCGCCAGGGCCGCACGCGCGCGCGAACTGTTGCGCCAAAACAACCTGTGCCTTTCGACACAGGTATTGGGGGAGTTCTACCGCGCGGTAACCCACGCCCGGCGGGCCAGTCCCTTGACGCACACCGAAGCCGTGTCCTGGGTGCAATTGTGGAAACGCTATGAGGTTGCCACCGTCACCGTGGCTCATGTGGACCTGGCACTCGAGGTGCGCCAGCGGTTTCAAGTGGATTACTTTGACGCGTTGATTCTCGCGGCCGCACACCTGGCTGGCTGCGAAACGCTTTATTCAGAGGATCTGGCTGCCGGTCAGGATTACGACGGCGTGCGCGTCTGCAACCCGTTCGCCCCGATCAAACCAGACCCGTGACCTCTTCACAGCAGCTCCACCACGCGCTGCAACTCCGCGTCCGTGTTGTAGAAATGCGGCGAAAGACGGAGGTACCGCTGGCCGGAACGGTCCGCGCGCAGTGACGTCACAATTTTCGCCGCCGCCAGCTTTTGATGCAGCGCGGGCAGGTCGGCGCCCGGCTTGTGGAACGTGATGATGCCGCCCGCGTTTTCCCTGGGCGCATCGCCATTCAACACCGTGTAACCCCTGGCTTGCAGCGCCGGCGCCAGCCACGCGCGCTTGCGCAGCAGTTCCGTCGCAATATTGTCCACCCCGATTTCGTGCAGCAATTCCAGCGCGGCGCGCAGGCCCACCAGCCCAAGGAAATTGTGGCTCCCCGCTTCGTAACGCGTCGCCCCGGTGCGATAAACCATCTCCTCCTGCGCCACATAATTCGGGCAACGCACATTGTGCCACCCGTGCGTGACCGGATGCAGGCGCTCGTGCAAATCCCCCTTCACATAAAAGATGCCCGCCGCGCACGGGCCCAGCAGCCACTTGTGCGCATCCGCCGCCAGAAAGTCCGCCCATTCCACCGAGGTTGGAAACGCGCCCAGCGTCTGGATGCCATCCACGCAGAACAAGATGTTGCGGCTGCGCAGGTATTCGCCAATGCCCTTGAGGTCGATGCGAAAGCCCGCCACGAAATGGCACGACGCCAGCGCGACCAGCCGCGTTTGTTCATCCACCTGGCCTTTGATGTCCACCGGGCGGATGCGCCCCAGTTCGCGCACATTGAGAAAACGCACCTCGACCCCGCGCTCGGCCAGCGCCATCCACGGATACACGTTGGCCGGATAATCATCGAAATAAACCAGCACGTTGTCGCCTTTGCGGAACGGCAGGCCGCCCGCCACGAAACTGAGCGCCAGCGACGTGGGGCCCACCAGCGCAATCTCCTCGGGCTTCGCGTCGATGAGGCGCGCCGCCAGTTCGCGCGTTTGCTTCAAAAAGACGGCCGGCAACAACTCCTCCTGGTCGCCCTGCGTGCACAACTTGGCGTAGCCCTGGATGGCTTCCGCCACCCGCCGCGGCAGCGGGCACACGCCCGCGTGCGCGAGGAAAACGCAATCCTTGGTCACCGGAAACTCGTGTTGCCGCAACTCTTCATTGGCCAGGACTTCCGCCAGATTCATGCCGCAAACCCTAGCGGGCGCAGTTGCAGCGGCACAGGAGAATCTTGCGGCCCCGGCGGCGGGGTCTGATTGCAAGCGGACGACGACCCGCCCGGATTCGGAGTCTCGTCTTCCGGCGGTTGGGCGTCTCCACGAAACAGCCAAAGAAACCTCCGCGCGTTTTTTGCACTGCGACACCGCGGCCGGCTGAAGCCGGGACCCCGAACCACCCACTTTCAACCACGCCTTCGCCGGCCATGGATGGGCAGGGGCGGTTGACGATGCGGGGCGCGGCAAGTAGTTTGCTGCATGCGCAATTTTCCGGTCGTTCTGGCAGGTGTAGTGTGTATTGCGGGATGCGCCGGCCGCCAGGCCGGGCTCGATGTCCCGCCGGAAGGCAGGGGCACACCCGCGGTGATTCGTCCCATTACGGTGATCCAAGGCAAGGTGGTGCTCGTGAATGAAACGTTGCGCTATGCGGTGATTGATTTTTCCGTGGGGCCTCAGCCGCGGGCCGGGCAAATTCTCAGCGCTTATCGGAGCGGGCAAAAGACCGGGGAGGTGCGGATGTCCAGGGAGGCGCAACAAGGCAATGCGGCGGCGGATATTGTCGCGGGCGAGGTGAAGGTCGGGGATGAAGTGCGGGTGGATTAACTGCCGTCATATCATGCTTGCTCCCGCGGCGGGGATATCGTTAACTTCGTGTAGTTGGAGTTGCGAATGACAGTTGCCAGCCAAACCATGGAGATGCCCCCCGCTCCGCTGATTTTTGTCGTGGATGACGAGCCGCTCGTCGCGGAGGTGGTGGAGACCATTTTGGATCTGGAAGGCTATCGCACGCGCGTCTTTTTGGAGCCGGAAAAGGCGCTGGATGAATTGATGCACACGGAGGCCAGCCCGGACCTGTTGCTGACGGATTTCCGGATGCCCAACATGAACGGCATGGAACTCATCCGCCGGTCCAAGGAGAAGTTTCCCGAGCTCAAGTCGATCCTCTTCAGCGGGCACGTGGATGAAAACGTGATGGCGACCCAGTCGGCCAGACCGGACCGGTTCATGCGCAAGCCGTTTTTTCCCGAAACGCTGCTGGAGATGATTCACACGCTGGTGCCGCCCCGCGCGGCGTGAGGCGCGTCCCTTTCCGCGCCGTGCTCACCGTCACGTTCTATACCAAGCCCAACTGCCCGCTTTGCGACGACGCGTTGGAGCAAATCGAGCTGGCGCAACGCGAGGAACCCTTCGAACTGGTCGAGGTGAACATCCTGGCCGATCCCGACATTTACCTGCAACACCGGCACAATATTCCCGTGGTCTGCCTGGAGGGGGTGGAAGTGTTTCGTTATCGGTTGACGGCGGAGGAATTGATCGCGCGCGTGCGCGAGCGGCGGCGCGGCCGGCCAGCCGGGTTGGGGTGCGATTATTAGAGGGAAACTTTGAACGACGCTCACCCGCCTTGCCCTTTGGGCGTGGTTTCCCTTTAATCGCGGCGTGTCCACGACGTATGACACTCTCGTAATCGGCGGCGGTCCCGGCGGCAGTTGCACGGCCACCTACCTCGCGCGTGCCGGGAAAAAAGTCCTTGTGCTCGAGAAGGAGCACTTTCCGCGCTTCCACGTCGGCGAGTCACTGCTGCCTTACAACCGCGTCATTTTTGACGAAATGGGCGTCCTGCCCAAACTCAAGGCCGCCGGTTTCCCGCGCAAGCTGGGCGCGCAGTTTCATCTGGGCAACGGCTCCAAGGCCACGAAGTTCACGTTCCGCCTGGGCGCGTTCACCAAGGAACCCGAAGCCATCCAGGTCGAGCGCGCTGTTTTCGACGACGTCCTGCTCAAGCACGCGCGCGAGTCCGGCGCCGAAGTCCGCGAAGGCTGGACGGTCCAACGCTTCAGCCAGGAGGCCGACGGCGTGACTGTCGAAGCGAAGTCCGATACCGGCGTCGCCGATGCTTTCCACGCGAAGTATCTCATCGACGCCAGCGGTCGCGGCAACGTCACCGGCAATCAGGAAGGCTTGCGCGTCGTCCATCCCAACCTGAAAAAACTCGCCGTCTTCGGCCATTTCCTGAAGGTGCGCCTGGACCCCGGCGAAAAGGGCGGCGACACGGTCATTGTCCGGCTGCACAACAAATGGTTCTGGGTCATCCCCATCTCCGCCGATAAGACCAGCGTCGGTTGTGTGCTGGACGCCGATGAGTTCGCCGCCGCCAAGGCGAACCCGCAGGAGATTTTCCACCGCATCGTCCAAACGAGCAAAGTCATGCGCGAACGCATGGCCGAGGCGCAACTCGTCGGCCCCGTGCACACCACGTCCGATTTTTCCTATTACAACCGGCGTCTGGTCGGCCCGCGCTTGCTGCGCGTGGGCGATGCCGCCGGGTTCATGGACCCGATTTTTTCCGCCGGCGTGTATCTGGCCATGTATTCGGGCAAGCACGCGGCCTTGACCGTCCTCGACTTGTTGGACAAAGGCGCTCGCGCCAACGGCCGCCTGCGCGCCTACGAGAAGCGCGTCAACTACGCGATGCATTTCTATTGGGAGATGGTCGAGAATTACTACACCACGCCGTTCATGGAGGTGTTCCTCAATCCGCGTCCCAGCCTCAATGTTCCCGCCGCGGTGAACGCCGTGCTCGCCGGCGAACTGGAAGGCAAATGGTCCATGCGCTGGCGGCTGCGCCTGTTCTTCTGGCTGGTCAAACTCCAGGGCCGCCGCCCCTTCCTGCCGCGTGTTTCCTTCGAGTGAAAACGACGCGATCAGCATTGCGCCCCGCCTGTTACGCATTGCTTTTGTTCCTGACCGCCTGCCGCAGTGTGGCTCCTTTTCCGCCGGTCAACCTTTCCGCGCCCGGGTGGACCGTGCGCCACGGCCAGGCGGTCTGGCAGCCACGCAAGGGCGCGCTGGAAATCGCGGGTGAACTGCAACTGGCCACACACACCAGCGGCGATGTCTTCGTGCAATTCACGAAGAACCCGCTGCCGCTGGTGCTGGCGCGGACGCGTGGCGCGCAGTGGCAGATTCAGTTTGTGCCGCAAAAGCGCACGCTGGCGGGCACGGGCGCCCCCACGGCGCGGGTGGTCTGGTTGCAACTCCCACCCTGTTTGCGCGGAGACCCGGCCGGCGACGGCTGGAGCTTCACGCGAAACGGCGCTGATGGCTGGCGCATGGAAAACGCTTCCACCGGCGAATCGCTCTCGGGGTTTCTAGGCCCGCCCTAGAGCGGGTTAAGTTATTCTGTAGCCGGTTTTCTCCGACGCAAGGAGCGCGGCGTTCACGCCGCTTCAGCGCCATCAGCCCAACGACGCTGAAGCGGGCTGAAGCCCGCGCCCCATTCGCGGCCACGGCTTAACTTCAACCGCCCTAGAATTCGCAATCCACGCGCTTGGGGAGGCGCGCGTAGTAGTCGCGCAGACCGTCGCCGATGCGGACTTCGTCGCGGCCGCCCGCAGGCCAGACGCCGGGGATGACCGTCCCGCAGCCGGGGCATTGGCCTTCCTTTGTGATTTGATAATCCTGGATGAGATAACCGAAGCGCTGGATGAGCGTGCGCCGGCAATTGGGGCAGCGCGTGTTTTCCCATTCACCGACGCGCCCGGGGAGGTTGCCCGCGTAGATGTAACGCAAGCCTTCCGCCGCGCCGATTTCCGCGGCGCGCACCAAATCCTCCGCGGTCGTGTTGTCCGGATCGGTCAGCTTGTAATCCTTGTGGAAGGCCGTGACGTGCCACGGAACGTCGGGGCTGATGGAAACGATGAAACGCGCGATGTCGCGCAATTCGGCATCGCTGTGGTTGAATCCCGGCACAATCAGCGTGAGCACCTCGAGCCAGATGCCGCGTTCGTGCACCATGCGGATGGTGTTCTTCACATGTTCGAGCGTGCCGCCGAGCGTACGATAGCGCTGGTCGTGGAAGCTTTTCAAATCGACCTTGTAGGCGCGAATCCACGGGCGCAGAAAGTCGAGCGCCTCGGCCGTGGCATTGCCGTTGGACACGAAGGCGCAGGTGAAGCCTTCAGCAACGGCCGGTTGGAAAACGCTGACCGACCATTCGGCGGTGATGAGCGGCTCGTTGTAACTGGACACGACGAGCCGCGCGCCGGTGCGGCGCGCGGCGTCCACCAGTTGCGCGGCGGTCACGGGTTTGATCGGCGCGACGGCGGTTTCGTCGCGTAGCGCCTGGCTGGTGACCCAGTTCTGGCAATAGGGACAATGGAAATCGCACCCCATCATGCCGAACGTGAGCGCATCGCTGCCGGGCAGGACGTGGAAGAACGGTTTCTTTTCCACGGGATCGCACTGGAGCGCGGCGACGTAGCCGAAGGGAGTTTTCAATTCGCCGCCGTCGTTGAAGCGGACCTTGCAGATGCCGCGGCGTCCCGGCGCGATGAGACAGCGATGGCCGCAAGCGACGCAGCGGACTTTTTCACCTTCGCGCCGAAAGAGCGTGCCCGGGGCCGTGTGGCGGTCGAGGACGTCCGCCAGTTGCGAGTTGGCCACGCGGGACTTTTCTTTGCTGGTGTCGGCGGACGAAATCATGGGTTCAACCTCAATATAACTTCATCGGCGACGGAAATGCACGTGCCGAAAGCGGTCTGCAAAAACTGCAACTTGTGCCAACTCTGCAAACTAATCGCGTTAAGATGTTGCGCCGCTGATGAATGGAGCGCTGGATTTGAAATCAATCCTGCCGCTTCCGCCCGCTTCCGCCCGATATCGGCACATCTCGCCCGACCGGCGCCCGGCGCTTCAGTTACTTGCCGGCGGGTGTGTGGATGGTTTCGCGGCTGGGGGCGGCGGGGGCGGCGGCGAATTCCGGGTGGGTGTTGAAGAAGCGCTGGAAGAAGGTGATCTGCCGCACGTCGTCGAGCAGCGAGTACACAACCGGCGTGACCACCAGCGTGAGCAACAGCGCGAGGCTCTGTCCGCCGATGACGACCATGGCGACGGCGCGGCGTTCACCGGCGCCGGGCCCGGTGCCGATGGCGAGGGGCAACATGCCGGCCACCAGCGTGAGCGTGGTCATGAGGATGGGGCGCAAGCGGTCTTTGTTGCCCTGCATGATGGCCGCGAGCCGTTCCATGCCCTTCTCACGCAAATGGTTCATGTGGTCGATTTGCAGGATGGCGTTTTTCTTGACCACGCCGAAGAGCACGAGGAGGCCGAGCGCGGAGTAGAGGTTCAACGTCTGGCCGGTGACCAGCAGCGTCAGCAACGCGAAGGGCAGGGTGAGCGGCAGCGAAAGGAGAATCGTAAACGGATGCACGATGCTCTCGTACTGCGAGGCCAGGATCATGTACATGAAAATGACCGAGAGCAAAAAGGCCCAGAGGAATTCGTTGAAGGTGCGTTCGAGTTCGCGGCCGGAGCCGGAAATCTTCGTGGTGTAGCCGGGCGGCAGGTTCATTTCATCGACGGCCGTGCGCAAGGCATCCAGGCGGTCGGCCAGCGCGTAGCCGGGGGCGACCGAACCGCGCAGGCTGACCTGGCGCTGGCGGTCGAGGCGGTCGATGCGCGAGGGGGCCTGGCTTTCGATGATGCGGACGACGTTGTCCAGGCGCACGAGCTTGCCGCCGCTGGCCGGAATGAACAGGCGCGAGATGGTGGCGGGATCGTTCCGTTCACCTTCGGCCAGGCGCAGGCCGACGTCGTAATCCTCGTCCATGCTGACATCGCGGAAGCGGGAGACGCGGTCGTCGCCGCCGACCATGATGCGCACGGCGGTGGCGATGTCCTCGGTATCGACGCCGAGCGCGGCGGCGCGTTCGCGGTCGATTTCGACGCGCAACTCGGGCTTGTTCAGCTTGAGGGTCACGTCGGCATCGATGACGCCGAGGTCGGGCGCTTTCTTGCGAAGTTCCTCGGCGTAGTGAGCGAGCGCTTCGATGTCGGGGCCGAGGATGGAGAAATCGATTTCGTAATTGGGGCCGCCGACACTGATGGAGGAGGAGGAGGCACGCACCTGAATGCGGAGGTCGCGGAATTTGCGGAGGCGGTTGCGCACTTCCTGGGCGACGTCCTGCTGGGAGTAGTTGCCTTTGAAGGCATCGAGGGGGCGGAGGCTGAACAGACGTTTCCAGGTGAAGGTGCGCTCGGCGTGCGGTTTGAGCAGCACGTACATGCGCATCTGGTTGACGCCGCCGATACGGCTGGAGCCGACCGAAGCGAGGACAGTCTGGATGCCGGGGATTTGGGCCATTTCCGCTTCCACCTGCTTGCCGACCTCGTTCATGGCCTCGAGGCTGGCACCTTCGCGGGCGGTGAGGTTGATTTCGAATTCGCCTTCGTCGGTGTTACGGGGGGTGAATTCCTGCGCGACATTTTTGTAGAGGGGATACGAGGAAAGCATGATGAGCACCGCCAGGCTGGCGACGAGGAAGCGATGGCGCATGCACCAACTCAGGACCCATTCGTAGCCGCGGTCAATCCACGCATAGAAACCGCGGCGCGAACGCGGATGCGTGGCGTGGCTGTGCGCGGCGACGTCCTGGGCGCGCAACATGCGCGCGCTCATCATCGGCGTGAGCGTGAAAGAGACGAGCAGGCTCACGAGCACGGCGACCGCGGCCGTCAAACCGAACTGGAACAGAAAGCGCCCGGCGATGCTGGACATGAACGAAACCGGCACGAAGATGACCACGAGGCTGAAGGTGGTGGCCATGACCGCCAGGCCGATTTCCGCCGTGGCTTCGCGCGCGGCGTCGAAGGGATGCATCTTCTTTTCCTCGACGAAGCGGTAGATGTTTTCGAGGACGACGATGGCGTCGTCAATGACGATGCCGACCATGAGCACGAGGGCGAGCATGGTGACGCTGTTGAGCGTGAAATCCATCGCCCACATCATGCCGAACGTGGAGGCGACGGACGTGGGAATGGCGATGGCGGCAATGATCATCGAGCGCCAACTGCGCATGAAGGCGAGCACCACCAGACTGGCCAGGAAGCTGCCGAGCATGAGGTGGTTGTTGATTTCGTGCAGCGCCTCGTAGATGTAACGCGACTGGTCGGAAATGACCTCGAACTTCACATCGTTGGGCAATTGCGCCTCGATGCCGGGCAGCTTCTTCTTGATCTCCTCGATGACGGCCACGGCGTTCGCATCGGCCTGGCGTTTGATGTCCAGCGAGACCGAAGGTTTGCCGTTGAGGCGCGCGATGCTGCGCTGCTCCTTGATGCCGTCCTCCGCCCAGCCGATGTCGCGGATGCGGATGGGGGTGCCGTTGAGGCGGGTGATGACGATTTCGTTGAAATCGCGCGGGTCGGTGATGCGCCCGAGGGTGCGGATGGTCTGCTCCTTGATGGACGAAACGACGTTGCCGCCGGGGATGTCGGCGTTCTGGCGGACGATGGCTTCGCGGACGGCGGTGATGGGAATCTGGTAGGCGGCGAGGCGCTCGGAATTGATCCAGACGTTGATGGCGCGTTCCTGGCCGCCGCGGACCTCGACTTCGCCCACGCCCAGGGCGCGTTCGAGCTGCACCTTCACGACTTTCTCGGCCATTTCGCGCAATTCGCGCGGCGGTCGGTCGCCGGACAGCGAGAGCGTCATGGTCGGCGAACGGTCCGAGTCGAACTTGGTGACGGTCGGCGGATCAGCCTCGCGAGGAAGTTCATCGATGACGCGGCTGACACGGGTGCGGACGTCATCGGCGGCGACGTTGACGTCGCGGCTCAGGTCAAACTGGATGATGACGAACGAGCTGCCGAAGCCGGAGATGGAGCGCAATTCCGTGATGCCTTCGACGGTGTTGACGGCTTCTTCGATGGGCTGAGAGACGAGCGTTTCCATCTCGACGGGCGAGGCGCCCGGAACGCGCGTGGAAACGTAAATGGTGGGGACATCGACCGGCGGCGTGCGGTCCACGCCCAGATGCAGAAGGCCGGCCACACCGACGACCATCAACGAAAGGATGATCATCGAGGCGAAAACCGGCCGGCGGATGCAAATTTCGGCGAGCTTTTGCATCGTTTAACTATCCTTCGTGTTGACTGGCTGACCGGTGCGCAGGCTGCCGGGCTCAATGACGACTGTTTCGCCAACCTTGAGGCCGCTAATGATTTCCACCGAATCCTTGACCCGGCGTCCGGTAACGACTTCCGTTTCCCTGGCCTTGCCGTCCTTCACTACAACAACCTTCTCAACGCCGGCGAAGACAACAAGCGATTTGGACGGAACGGTGAGCGCCTTCTCGCGCTCGTTGACGACAATTTCGGCGCGCGCAAACAGGCCGGGGCGCAGCGAGCCCGGATTCTTCACGTCGGCTTCGACGATGAGCACGCGGGCCGGCTCGGTGATCATGGGGCTGAGGCGCGCGATGGTGCCCTGATACACGTTGGTATCGCCTTCCACGGTGAGCCGCACGCGCTGTTTGTTTTGGACGCGGAAGGCTTCGCGCTCGGGCACTTCAAGGCGCAAACGGAGCAGGTCCGTGCGCACCAGCTCGGCCACGGGCGATCCGGTGGTGAGATATTCGCCAACCTGGGCCTTGCGTTCCTGCACCACGCCGTCGAACGGCGCATACACCGCAGTCTCGGCCAGTTGCTGCTGGGCGATTTCCACCTCGGCGCGGCGCTGGGCGAGCACGGCGATGCGCGTGCGCGATTCTTCAATGGCATCCTGATGGCGGTTCACTGCGACCTGATAGGCGGCTTCGACCGATTCCATTTCCGATTCGGAAACGACGCCTTCCTTGGAAAGTTTGACGCTGCGGTCACGGGCTTTGAGGGCTTCGTTGAGGACGGCCTTGGCTTCCTTGACGAGGCTGGTGTCGTTGACATCGACGTTGTCATCATCACCGGCGTGGGACAAGCCGAGCCGCGCGCGGGCCTGGGCGAGCAAGGCCTCGGCCTGGCGCAGCTTCACTTTGTATTCGGTGGCTTCGAGCTGGAGAAGCAGCTCGCCCTTGCGCACAGGCGTGCCAAGATCCACGCGAACTTCCTGGACGCGGCCAGGAACCTTGACGCTGAGGGTGGCGCGCTCGTAGGCGGCGAGCGACCCGGAGACGGTGACGAGGCGTTCGAGATTGCTTTCCTGGACGCGGGTGGTCTTGACGCGGCGCGGAGCGTCCTTGGCGGCGTCCTTGCCTTTGGTGGTGCTGGCATTGGCCGGATCGGGTTTGCAACCGGTCAGGTTGAATGCTGCGGCCGACAATACTGCGGCCAGCCCCACGGCCTGCCGCCATTGCATAAAATACGACGATTCCAAAATGCGGTTTCCTTATCAGCCCGATTTTGCCGGGACCGGCAACTTGCGCGGACGAGGCGGCCAATCTATTTTAAGCCGTTCTCCGAAGCGGACGTTACGTCAATGGGCTCAACAGTTTAATAACAGCTAGACGTCCAGAGGCAAGGTTTCCTTCAATCAACGGGCCGTCAAGCCGGGAAAGAAGTTGACTCATGGGTTAAAGCCGGAAGTAATGAGTTTTTTGCATGCGCCATCTCAAGACGATCTGGACGTTTAGCGCGCCCTACCTGCGCCGTTATTGGGGCCGGTTGCTGGCGGGCATTCTGCTGGGAGTCCTCTTTGGCTTGTCCAACGCCAGCTTTGTCTGGGCCACCAAGACGCTGTTTTCGCGCATGGCCGGCGAGTCTGACACCGTGGCCATCAGCCTGAAAACCGAAACCCCGAAGGCCGCCGCGCCCGCTCTGGGCCGGGGCACTTTTCTGGAAGACCTGAAGCAAAATGTCGGCGCCAAAGTGGAAGCAGTCACCGATCCGTGGCTCCCGTTGCGCGGGCGCCCCGCGGACTGGCAGCAGCTTTTGGGCGGATTCCTGCTGCTGCCCACGCTGGTGTTACTCCGCGGCATGGTCGGTTATCTGAGCAGTTACTGCATGAGCTGGGTGAGCGAGCGCGTGGTGAGCGATTTGCGGATGGACGTCCTGACGAAGCTGAACAGTCTGTCGCTCGATTTCTTCAACCGCTCGACGGTGGGCGACCTGCTCACGCGCATCAATCATGACACGGCTACGCTGCACCGCTGCATGATCATGGGTTTCGGCGACCTGGTGAAGGAGCCGGTGACGCTGATCTTCGTGCTGACGGCGTTGCTGCTGGTGGATGCCAAGCTGACGCTCATCGCGTTTGTCTTTCTGCCCATCTGCATCCTTCCAGCGCAGATTCTGGGACGCAAGGCGCGCAAGGCGAGCAAACATTCGGTGAACACCACTGTTACACAAGCGAGCCAGTTGGTGGAGGCCTTTTCGAGCATCCGCATCATCAAGGCGTTCAACCTGGAGTCCGCGCAACTGGCACGCTATCGCAAGCTGTGCCAGGACCTCGTCCATCACGGGATGAAATGGGTGCAGGCGCGCGAGCTGGTGAACCCCATCATTGAAACCATCTCGATGTGCGGGCTGGGCGGGCTGATTGTCTATATCTTTTACACCAACACGACGGTGCCGGAACTGGTGGCGTTCCTCATGGGCGTGGCGTTGTGTTTCACGCCGTTCAAGAAACTGGCGGCGATGCATGTGATGTTCCAGCAGGCGAGCGTAGGCGTCGAGCGGCTGGGCCAGGTGTTCAATGAGCAACCCAGCGTGAAGGAGCCGGCAAACCCCAAACCGTTGAAGGACTTCCGTGACGCCATCGTGTTCGACCACGTCAGTTTCGCGTATCGCGACAAACTGGTGGTGGAGAATTTCAATTACCGCATTCCGCGCGGGTTCAAGCTGGGCATCGCTGGGGAAAGCGGTTCGGGCAAGAGCACGCTGGTGAACCTGCTGTTCCGGTTTTACGACCCGGCGCGTGGCGCGGTGAAAATCGACGGCATCGACCTGCGCGAAGTGGATGTGAAAGACCTGCGCGCGCAAATGGCACTGGTGAGCCAGGAGATTGTGTTGTTCGACCAGACGATTGGGGAAAACATCGCTTGCGGGAAACCGGGTGCCACGCGTGCGGGAATCGAGGCGGCGGCGCGCGCGGCTAATGCGCACGATTTCATCATGCAGCAGCCGCAGGGTTACGACACGCGCATTGGCGAGCGCGGGGTATTGCTTTCGGGCGGCCAGCGGCAGCGGTTGTGCATCGCACGGGCGGTCGTGCGCGGCGCGCCCATCCTGGTGATGGACGAGGCCACGGCCTCGCTGGATTCACAGGCGGAGGCGGAAGTGCAGGCGGCCTTGGATCAATTGACCGAAGGCCACACGGTGATTTGCGTGGCGCACCGGCTCTCCACGCTGGCGAACATGGACGAAATCGTGGTGCTGTCCGAGGGGCGGATTGTGGAGCAAGGGAAATTCCATCAATTACTGCAACAAGGCGGGAAGTTTGCGGCGATGGCGGCGTATCAAGGGATTCGAGCGGATTAGGGTGCTGACAAAAGATTGGCGGGGAAAACTCCAAGTTTAAGGGTCCCCCCTCCGTCCGGAGTGTGCCCGTCCCCGGGCACAGCAACGTGGTGGAACTGGACGCTCGGGAATGCGCAATGACATCGGCGATTTTCACGTTGCTGCGGCCGGGACGGCCGCCCTCCGGTCACTGGGTTGGCAGGCAGAGGCGCTCGTAAGCATCGCGGTAGCGGGCGCTGCTGCGTGGCCATTCCTTCGGTGACCTGATCAGTTTTGCCTTGGTCGGATTATTTTCAATGTAACGTCGCGTGCGCGCCTCGTGTTCGTCGTCCCGCATGTAGGTATCCCAATAGCCCTCCTGCCAGAACGGCCCCTTGCGGCCGAGCAGTTTGTTGGCTTCTTTCGCAGTAAAGCCTTTCCATGCATCGATCAATTCGGACATGGGCACATCCTGCACGCGAAATAGCATATGCACATGGTTGGGCATCACCACCCACGCGCGAAGCTCGTACTGAACCTCGTGACGAAACAACAGCGAATCTTCAACCACCGAGGCGACTCGGGGTTGGCTCAGATGGCATTCCCCACGGCCCAAATCCAAGTAGTTCTCCAACGCAACACGCCGTTTGCGATCGTCCTCGATGCGCAACAACTCCTCCCACTCGGAGCGCAGCGCCCCTGGAAATGCGTCACCCAGGCGAAAAGTTACGAATTGAACCAGCCCGGGTTCATCCCGGTGAGGCAGATAACCGCTTTCATGCCACCCCCGAAACCCGCGTTCAACGTCCTCCTTCGTCAGTCGTGATGCCCACTCTCGTTTGCTCTTCACCAAGTCACGCACGCCCGGGTTATATGGCGGGCTGGGCAATCTCTTGGGCTTCATCGGCAAAGAAGAAATTACAAAGCCTGAAACGTGACAAGCCCGGAGTGTGCCCGTCCCCGGGCACAGCAACGTGGTGGAACTGGACGCTCGGGAATGCGCAATGACATCGGCGATTTTCACGTTGCTGCGGCCGGGACGGCCGCCCTCCGGCCAAGGGGCACGCGATTATGCCAGCACCGCGTAGAAATAATCGCTGCGCCCGCTGGTTTCCAGGTGTTGCTTCCAAACGGCATCCACAGCCGGGTCAAGCTTGATGGCGCCCAAGCCCGAAGGGCGACGGTCGCGCAGCCAGATGAGCGAGTTGGAGAGATCAAACCGGTGGCGATAGTGAATGGCGCAGGAACTGAAGCCGGCCAGCTCCGCGAGTTTGCGGAACGAGTCGGCGTGAAAATACCAGAGATGCACCTTGCGGTAGAAAAACGCCTGATACGCCGGACATAATTCCAGCAGGTAATCGTTCGCGTTGGGGGTGCTGACGACCAGCCTCGCGCCGGGCTTCAGCAGGGTTTTGATTTCCGCCAGAAATTCGCGCGGCTTCTCGACGTGTTCCACCACGCTGAAGCTCACGGCGGCGTCCAATCTGCCGCCCCACGCCGAGGCGCAGGCAACCGTCGAAGGAAAAACTTCGTGGCCGCGTTCGCGCAGCGACGCGTGGTAATTTTCGTTCGGCTCCACTGCGATGGTCCTGGCGGCAACGCCTTTGACGAGGTCCAGGAACGGCCCCGCGCCCGCGCCAATGTCGGCGACGACCTTGCCGCGGAAATGGTGCAGGCCGAGGATGTCGAGCTTCTCGGTTTGTTCGTTGTCGGTGAGTTGAAAATATTTTTCGACGGCGTTGCCTTGGTCGAGGTCCGCGCGGTATTCGCCGGTGCGATAATACGCCTCGATGTCCTCCATCACGGGCGGCAGGTGGCGCGCGCCGCAGTTGGCGCACTCGGTGATGTCCGCCTGTTTATCCGAAACCTTGCCGAACGAGCCCATCCGGATGGGTCCGTTGTAAAACGCCTTCAGGTTATCGCTCCCGCAAACGAGACAGGTGGCCATGGTGGTGCGTGCCCTCAGCGGCGCACGTAATGCAGTTGTTTTTGAACGTAAGGCTTCAAGTCCGCGACCTTTTGCGCAATCGCGCGGGACACGCCGGGTTCGCCGTAGATCTTCGATGCAGCGTAGCGTCCGTGCGCCAGTTGCTGGCGGGCGGCGGCGAGGATGTCACGCTTCAACGGCTCCACGCGCAGCACCGACGGCGACCACTCGCGTCCGTCCTGGCGCGAACCCACCAGCACCACGGGCGTGCCGAGAAACGATGTCTCGCGCACGAACGAGGACGAGTTGCCGAGGCAACACGCCGCGTTTTTCAGCAAGGGAATGTAAATCTCCGGCTCGAGGTTCTTGTAGGCGTGCAACGGGAATTCGTGGTGGAACTCGCGGAAACGCCGGATGGCCTGGGAGACGCGGTCCGAGCCGGCGTCAATGTTCGGCCACAGCAGCACCGTCTGCATGTTCAATTCCAGCACGGCCGCCAGCAACGCCTCCATCTGTTCCTCCTGATGCCCGATGTCCGTGGTCACGGGATGGAACAAAACGAGCAGATACGACTTGTCGAAATCAGTGGGCAGGCCGACGCCGAGCTTGGTCAGCACGTCCTTGGGGAGGCGTTTGGCGGCGTCATGCACGACGTCGCAACAGGGACAGCCGAGCGGAAAAACGGTCGCCGGATCTTCGCCCATCGCGGCGAGGTAATCGGCGGCGCGCTGCGTGGCGGGAAAATGATAATGCGCCAGTTTCGTGATGGCATGGCGCGTCGATTCATCGATGGAACCGGAGACTTCGCCGCCTTGGACGTGAATGAGGCAGATGTTTTGATATACCGCCGCCACCGCCGCCGCCAGCGCCTCGTAGCGGTCGCCAATGACGAGCACAAAATCCGGCTTCAACCGCTGGAATTCCGAGGTAAATTCGATGACACCCAGCCCGATGGACTTGGCCATCGTGATGGCCACCGAGCCCTCCACTTCCAGATAGACCTCCGAGTCGATGCGGAACCCGTCGTCTTCGACGACATCGCGCGCGCGGCCGAAGCGGTCGAGCAGCATCGTGCCGGCGCAAACGGTCTGGAGCTCCACGCGTTTCTGGTCGCGCAACTCCTGCATCACGGGTTTAAGCCGCCCGTAATTCGCCCGATCCACCAACACGACCGCCACTTTACGCTTCATGAATGCGTGAGAGTAAGTCGCTCCCGTGCGTCGGGGTCAATGCGGAAAAGCAACACGGGGCGTGACTGGAAGCGGGCAGTTCGGAGTCCCGGCTTCAGCCGGCCAGGACGGTGCAATTCGGAGGCGCGTGGGGTTGCCTTTGGTTGTTATTAACGGGGCGACGCCCAACCGCCTGAAGGCGGGGCTCCGAACTGCGGCGCTCAAGGCATCTTGTGCCGGCGCATCACCATGCCACGTTCGGCGTCCTCCCAGAACTGCCGGAGCATTTCGGTATCGCTGCCGTGGTGCATCGCGGCCTGTTGCACGCGGTTGGTGAGGCTGAAGAATTCCTTCTTCAATTCGGCGAAGTAGGAATCCAGCAACGCAAGCCGGCGGGCCAGCAATTGCGCGATGAACAGCGCGACCTCTGGATGGTCCTTCATGAACTTGTCCGGGTCTTCGATGATGTAGAAGCTGGATTTCTCCAACGTTCGGACCGTCGCGTTGTGATACGAATTCAACAGCATGGAGATCTCGC
>JBFMBT010000040.1:0-7115 GCA_040754875.1 Verrucomicrobiota bacterium
CATGACCTGGAGCGGTTAAAGTTTAACTGTGGCCGCAAGTGGAGCGCGGGCTTTAGCCCGCTTCAGCGTGGTTTGTGCTGGCGGCGTTGAAGCGCCGTGAACGCCGCGCTCCCTGTGCCGGATTTAAATGTGGCTACCGAATTTTGGAAACAGCTCTAGGACGCGAGCCACGCACAACTCGGCTTCAACTCTTTAACTCTTTAACCCTTTAACTCCTTAACCCCCTCCCCCCATGCCTACGCACCGCAAACCCCGTATCGATTCCACCCTCAAACGCCTCCCGCACGACCTTCAACGCCAGCTCTTCGAATGGCTCGAAACCCACAGCCGCGCCGAGGTTCTCCAGCTCCTGCGGGAGAACCACGCCATCCGCACCTCCGCCTCGGCCCTGAGCCGCTTCTATGCCTGGTATCCGGATTCCCCGCGCGGCCGCGCCGAACTGGAAGCCTTGCCGCTGGCCCGCCACGCCCATGAGTTCCTGCCAGCCGACGAAGACACCTTCGCCCGCGCCGTGCGCCTGTCGTTGGAACTGCACGCCCTGCGCACCAAGGACGTGAACGCCTTCTGCCAGCTCCAGAACGTCCGCTTCCAACAACGGAGCGCCGCCGCCTCCTTCACCACGGCCCACCCAAATCCACCTAAATCCACATCAGCGCCTCCGCAAAATATTTGTAGCAGCCGAGGTGACGAGGCTCATTCTCATTTGGATCCCAAACCGGAGCAGTCACTGGTGCGTCAGAACATGCAAGCGACGTGTACGGGTTTCCCCTCTCCTGGGGGAGAGGGCCAGGGTGAGGGCGAGCCCTCCTTCGCGAAGCCTGGCTTCCGCACCCCAAAACCATCCGCCCGCGTCTCTCCCCTGACGCATCACGCCTCACGCATCACGACGGCCCACCCAAATCCACCTAAATCCACATCAGCCCCCCATCAAAATATTTGTAGCAGCCGAGGTCACGAGGCTCTGACTCCAGAACCACCTCAAGCTGCGCCTGCCAACCCAAGTCACGATACCACTCACTCGCGTTTCTCTCTCCCCATCTCATGGTCTCCCCCTCCCATTGTCTTCCCCATCATCCCGCCACACGCCCTCTCCCAACACGCCTCAAGCATCACGGTTCGCTCAACTCCATTCCCCTGCCTATTTTCCTACTGGCAAATCCCAGCCGCCCGTCGTAACATTCCCACTATGAAGCCGCGTCAGTCCTGCTCCATCGGTTCGCTTATTTCCACACGCCGGGCCCTGCCCCGACGCGAGTTCCTGCGCAGCGCCGGCGTGCTGCTGGGACTGCCCCTGCTCGATGCCATGGCCCCCGCCTTCACGGCCACCGCCGCCGAGACGCCCGGCAAGACGCCCCGCCGCATGCTGGCCATCTGCAACAACCTCGGTTTGCTGCCCGAACACTTTTTCCCCACTGGCGCCGGACGCGATTACCAACCCTCCACCTATCTCCAGTTGCTCAACGATTACCGCCGCGACTTCACCGTGTTCAGCGGCGTCTGGCACCCCGACGTGGATGGCGGGCACCCGGCGGACAACTGCTTCCTTACCGCCGCACCGCATCCAGGCAGCGGCGGCTTTCGCAACACCATTTCGCTGGACCAATACGTCGCCGAACATATCGGCCACCTGACCCGCTTCCCGTCCTTGACGCTCGGGGTGAACATCCAGCAGGGCCAGCGCAGCCTCTCCTGGACCGGCGCCGGCGTGCTGATTCCTTGCGAAGAAAGCGCCGCCGACGTTTACCAGCGGTTGTTCCTGCAAGGTTCGCCCGAGGAAGTGGCCCAACAAGTGCGCAAGTTGCAACTGGGCGAGAGCATCCTCGACTCCGTGGCCGGCCAGGCGAAGGACCTACAGCGCAAACTCGGCGCGCGCGACCGCGACCGCCTCGATCAATATCTGACCGGCGTGCGCGACCTCGAACAGCGCATGGCCATGTCCCGCGAATGGGAACACCGCCCCAAGCCCAAGGCGCCCGCCCCCGCGCCACTCGACCCGGCCAGCCCCAGCGCCTACATGGAAAAAGTCCGCCTCATGTACGACATGGCGCGCCTGGCCTTCGAAACCGACTCGACGCGCCTCATCACCCTGTTGCTGGACAGCGTGAATTCGCCCGCCATCGAACTGGAGGGCATCGACATCACGGACGGTTACCACAACCTTTCACACCACGGCAAAAACGCGCAGAAGCTCGCCCAGTTGAAGGCCATCGATGAATGGCACATGAAGTTGCTCGCCGAAATGTTCGGCAAAATGAAATCGATCCGCGAGGACAACGAAACGTTGCTGGAACGGACCATGGTTCTCTACGGCAGCAACCTGGGCAACGCCAACACTCACGTCACCACCAATCTCCCCGTCCTGTTTGCCGGCGGCGGTTTCAGACACGGCCAACACCTCGCCTTCGACACCGAACGCAATTATCCCCTGCCCAACCTCTTCGTCTCCATGCTCCAGCGCTTCGGGCTCGAAACCGACAAGTTCGCCACCAGCACCGGCACCATGCGCGGATTGGAACTGACTTGATGCTCCGCGAAACGGAAGCGATGCCGGTTCCCTACAGCCCGATCAACGGAGCGGGCACCAGAAACGCATGCTGCTCCAGCAGGCTCAACGAACCACTCCACGCGTAGTACTGCGTGAAGTAAACGAACAGCACGTAGAAGCCCGCCACCGGCAGAATCGCCAGGCGGCTCAGCCAGCGGAAGCACCAGTGCCGCGGCTCTTCGCGCCGCAACGCGCGCCCCACCGCCCAGCCGGTCAGCAGGCGCGCCGGAAAGATGAAAGCCACAAAGAACAAACTCGGCAGCCAGGCCAGGTCGCGCGGCGTCAATTCGACTTTCAACAAATACAACGGCAGCGCGAACAACAACGTCACCAGCAACGCCACCCACCAGGCAACCGGCGCGCGCTGGAACATGCGCCGCACTTCCCTCACCTCAAACAGCGCGGTGAAACGATTCGTGCCCGCGAAGTGCGCCTGCAAGAACGGCAGATGAATCACGACCAGGAACATCAGGAACATGCCGGGCAACGACAGCAGAATGCCCGCGCCCGTCGGCAGCTTCGACGCCAGAATCAGGATGCCCACCGGCGCCAGCAGCCAAGCCACCGCGCCGACGAACCCGCGCAGCCCCAGCCAGAAGTAATGTGGCAGCCGCAGTCCCGCGAGGTATTCGAGCACATCGTTGCGGAGGGTCGCGTACTTGTCCTGCCGCGAAATCCACTTGAAAAACTGGATGGGCCGGGGCCACAGGAAATGCCGCAGCTTCCCGCCCCGCACACACGCCCAGACAATGTGCCACAGCGTCAGCGCCGCGATGATCGCAAAGCCCAGCCGCCAGTTGCGCGCGTTGGCGCTGCCCGGCGCAATCAACTCCGCGTCCTCCCAGAAACCCGCCGCCAGCCTCACCGGCCACAACACCAGCCACGTGCCCAGGATGATGCTGCCAAGGATCGCCGCCTTGTGGACGCCGATGAATCCATCCCTCAGCCGGCCCGTGCGCGCCACGCTCCCGCTGGCCTCCAGCAGGTAACCCAGGCTCAGCACGTTCAGAACCGGCACCACCGACAGCACGGCCAGCCCGACCACCAGCGTTACCAGGCCGAACACCCAGCGCACCGCGCCCGTGAACGCATCCCACGCGCGCCCCACCAGTCCGCGCCTTGCGGGCAGGAAATCTGCAACTTCCGCGCCCGCTGCCGGGTTCTCTTCCTGTGCGGCCATTACAGTCGATTCAATATCAACGCCCGAATGCATACACGATTGTGTTTGATGACGTCGAGCGCGCGGCGCGGTTACCAGCCGCGTCGCAGGAAGTTTGCTTGTAACCCAACGGTTTGCCGCACGTCGTCATATATGATTTGCTGAATTGAGAACACAGGCCTGGCCGGGAAGGTTGCACAAAACCACGCGCCAGCGCAAAAACCCAAATGGAAGACGAACTCCAACCAACTCCCCCGCCCCGCCGCAGCACCGCTGCCGGGGTGCGCAACGCGCTGTTCGTGCTGTTCTGCCTCGGCAGCGTGATGTGGGGGTTCGCCACGTTCCTCGCCCCCAAGCCCCTGCCCCAACCGCGCCAGTTCAATCCGTCCGCCGCAAAGAACGACGACTTCCAATCCGCCGTGCGCAAGGTCGATGCCGTTTACGAACAGGCTTGGGCCGGTGCCAAACTTCAACCCGCGCCACGCGCCAGTGACCTTGCCATTGCGCGTCGCCTTTCGCTTGGCCTCATGGGAACCGTGCCGTCGCTGCCGGAGATTCGCGCCTTTGAAGCGCAACCGCAGGAGCAACGCCTCGATTGGTGGCTCTCGGTCATTCTGGAGGACCGGGGCTTCAGCGATTTTGTGGCGGAACGCCTGGCGCGCGCTTATGTCGGCGTCGAGAACGGGCCGTTCCTTGTCTATCGCCGGCACCGGCTCGTGGAATGGTTGAGCGACGAGGTGCAACAAAACCGCCCTTACGATCAACTGGTGCGCTCGCTCATCGATGCCGAGGGCGTCTGGACCTCGCAGCCCGAAGCGAATTTCATCACCGTCTCCGTGCAGCAAAACATGGACAAAAAGGGGCCGGATGAAATCAAACTCGCGGCGCGCGTCACGCGCGCGTTCCTCGGCGTGCGCATTGATTGCATGCAATGCCACGACGACAAATTCGGCGACCACTGGAAGCAACAGGATTTTCATCAACTGGCGGCGTTCTTCGGCCACGCCGATGTGTCGCTCACCGGCGTGCGGGATGACGCGAAGCTGAAGTACGAGTATCGCTTCAAGGGCAAGCCCGCCGAGGAAGTCGTCAATCCCGCTGTGCCGTTTCATCCAGAATTGCTGCCGCAAACCGGCAATCTCCGCGAACGCCTCGCCGGCTGGGTCACGCATCCGCTCAATCGCGCGTTCGCGCGCACCACGGTCAACCGCGTCTGGGCCATGCTGTTCGGCCAGCCGCTGGTTGAACCCATTGACGACATCCCCCTGGAAGGCACGCTCCCGCCCGCCATGGAAGTGCTCGCCGAAGATTTGGTCCGCCACAAGTTTGATCTGCACCGCCTCATCCGCGTGATCGCCGCCACGAAAGTCTTTCAACTCGACAGCCGGTCCGCCGATCCGCAACACCCGGTCACCGAATTGCACGAGCGGCATCTGGCGGCGTTCCCGCTCACGCGCCTGCGGCCTGAGCAAGTCGCGGGCAGCGTCGTCCAATCCTGTTCGTTGGAAACCATCGATGCGCAGTCGCACATCCTCTGGCGCATCACGCGCGCCTTGCAGCAAAGCGGCTTCGTCAAGCGCTATGGCGACCTGGGCGACAACGAATTTGCGGCCACCGGCGGCACCATTCCGCAGCGGCTCCTGCTCATGAACGGCGAACTCGTCCAGAAACGCACCGAAAAGAACCTCGTCATGAACGCGCCCACGCGCATCGGTTCCCTCGCGCCGGATGACGCCACCGCCGTGGAAACGGCTTATCTCACCGCTTTGACGCGCCGCCCCACGGCGGAGGAAAGGGAACTGTTCACCGGCAAACTTAAAGGCACCAAGGGCGACCCGCGTTCGGAAGTCATGCAGGACTTGTATTGGGCCTTGATCAACTCGACGGAGTTCGCATGGAACCATTGATCCATCTTCCAGAAATAGGCGCGCCCGATTCCGCGCCGGGCAGTTGCGGCACGGCCGATCACCTTTCACGACGCACATTGCTCAAGGCCGCCGGCCTCGCGGGCCTGGCGTGGATGACGCCGCTGGCCGAATTGCTCGCGCTCGAAACCGAAAAAGCGCCCAAAGGCAAACCGCCGCGCAGCGTGATTCTGCTGTGGCTGGCCGGCGGGCCGAGCCAGTTGGAAACGTTCGACCCGCATCCCGGTTCCAAAATCTCCTATGGCACGCAGTCGATTCATTCCGCCGTCAAGGGACTCGACCTCGCGCAAGGACTCGAACAGACCGCCGCGCTGATGGGCGACGTGACCTTGGTCCGTTCGATGGTGAGCAAGGAAGGCGACCACGAGCGCGCGGTGTATAACATCAAGACCGGTTATCGCCCGAATCCGGCGGTGGTTCATCCGTCCATCGGTGCGGTGATCTGCCACGAGCTGCCCAATCCCAAAGCGGAGATTCCCAATCATATTTCCATCGTTCCGAATCAATGGCCGGCGCGCGGCGGTTACCTTGGCGCCACGCTCGATGCGTTCCAGATGGGCGACCCGAATCAACCCATTCCCGATGTCGCCACCAAGATTCCCGAGCCGCGCCAGCAGGAACGTCTCGCCGGGTTGTCAGCGGTCGAAAAGGCATTCGCGCAAGGCCGCCTGGCGAATCTGGAACAGAGCAAGACGTTGCACGCCGCCACCATGGCCAGCGCGCGGCGCATGATGACGTCGGACCAGTTGAAGGCGTTTGATGTCTCGCAAGCCGGCGCCAGTGAACGCGCCGCGTATGGGGATTCGCCGTTTGGCCGCGCCTGCCTGGCCGCCGTGCGGTTGATTGAAGCGGGCGTGCGCTGCGTCGAAGTCACGCTCGATGGCTGGGACAGTCACGTGAACAACCACGAAACGCAGGCCAAACGCGTGGCCACGCTGGACCCGGCGTTCGCCGCGTTGATCATTGATTTGAAGAAGCGCGGTTTGTTCGAGCACACCGTCGTGATGTGCGGCGGCGAATTTGGCCGCACTCCCAAGCTCAACGGACTGGACGGACGCGACCATTGGCCGACCGGCTTCAGCATGGTCCTCGCCGGTGGCGGCTTCCGCCAAGGCTACGTCCACGGCGCGACCGATCCCGAAGGCGCCAAGGAAGAACCCACGAAACCCGTGCGCGTCGAAGACATCCACGCCACCGTCCAGCACATGCTGGGCATCGATTACGAGAAGGAGATTATGACACCAGTGGGCCGGCCGATTGCGTTGAGCGATGGGAAGGTCATCAAGGAACTCATCGCGTGAGCGAATACAGGCAGAGGCCCAAACTTTGCACCCAAGGTGAGGGCAGTTGTGTCCACGGGCATCGCAATCACCGAAACCAGTTCCCCTCCTGGGAGGGGTTAGGGGTGGGTTTATTGCGAGCCTTGCGTGTCATTTCCTCCCGGCGCAACAACCGATCTTCCCTCTCCCCTCAACGGGGAGGATCG
>JBFMBT010000040.1:7215-29311 GCA_040754875.1 Verrucomicrobiota bacterium
CCCGGCGCAACAACCGATCTTCCCTCTCCCCTCAACGGGGAGGATCGAGGGTGAGGGGTGGCTATACCCAGGCGCATCGCAATCACCGAAACCAGTTCCCCTCTTGGGAGGGGTTAGGGGTGGGTTTATTGCGAGCCTTGCGTGTCATTTCCTCCCGGCGCAACAACCGATCTTCCCTCCATGGGAGAGGGCCGGGGTGAGGGGGAAGGGAGCACATTTAAACCTGCGATTTCAAACCTGGGCGTATTGTCAGGGTAAGGTTCAAACTCCTCTGATACTTGCTTCGCACGCCAGTTCTTGAATACTTAATTCCATGATCTCCCGCCCCGCACATACATGGCGACATCGCCCCCTCTTCTTGCTTGGAGTTTTGGCGATCATTCAACTCCTTTCCAGCCCTTGCTTCGCCGCTGAAGGGGCCGCCCAACCCAACGTCATCTTCCTGCTCGCCGATGATCTCGGCTGGGGCGACCTCTCGTGCCACGGCAGCCCCTTCTGCCGCACGCCAAACATCGACCAACTTGCGAAGGAGGGCACGGACTTCCATCAGTTCTACACCACGAGCCCCGTTTGTTCGCCCAGCCGGGCGGGGTTCATGACCGGCAAATTTCCCGCGCGCTTCGGCATCCACAGCGCCATCGGCGGTGTGCGCAAGAATGCGGATGTTCCGCAGGTGGACTGGCTCGACCCGAAGGCGGACACGCTCCCGCGCCTGCTCAAGGGCGCGGGCTACGCCACCGGCCACGTCGGCAAATGGCATTTGCAAAGCGGCCAGGCCGATGACGCTCCCCCGCCCTCCGCCTATGGCGTGGACGAAGTCGCGCTGTTCGCGGGCACCGCGCACCCGAACGCGCAGAAGACCATCACGCACGATCAAATCTGGGACGCCGCCGTGGACTTCCTCAAGCGCCATCGCGCGGAGCCGTTTTACCTCAATGTCTGGATGCACGAGACGCATCTGGCGCACATGCCCTCCGCCGACTCGCTGAAAGTCCACGCGGCGCTTGATGAACGCCAGCGCATCTACGCCGCCGTCGCCACGGACGCCGACCGTGGCGTGGGGAAAATCCTCGCCGCGTTGAAGGAACTTGGTCTGGACAAAAACACGATCGTGGTTTTTTCCAGTGACAACGGCCCGGAGAACACGCATGCCTCGATGAAGGAAATGCGCGGCGGTTACGGCGGCTACTACAGTGTCGGCGAAACCGGCGGCAAGAAGGGCCGCAAACGCAGCCTGCACGATGGCGGCGTAAGCACGCCCTTCATCGTCCGCTGGCCCGGCAAGGTGCCTGCGGGCCGTGTGGACAAGGCCACCGCGCTGAGCGCGACCGACCTGCTGCCGACGGTGTGTGCCGCCGTGGGCGTGAAACTCCCGGCGACCTTTGCCGGCGATGGCGAGAACATGCTCACCGTGTGGCAGGGCAAAAGTGTTGCCCGCAGCAAACCCATCTTCTGGGATTGGAACGGCACCGACCGGCCGCCGACCAACTGGCCGCGCTGGGCCGTGCGCGACGGCGATTGGAAACTCGTCACCGACGGCGCGAAGCGCACCGAACTGTATCGCCTGTCCGAAGACCGCGCCGAGGCGAACAACGTTGCCTCGAAACATCCGGAGGTTGTCGCAAGATTGCGCGCCAATTTGGATGACTGGAAAGCCTCGCTGCCGAAGGCTCCGCCCGACGAATTCATCAGCAAGAAGCGGCGTAATGCCAAAGCGGCGGCTTCGAACAAGTGACCATCCGGCCCTTGGTGCAGCGAAAGTTTTTCACCAAAACTTTTCCTCACCGCGTAAGCACATGGTTCAGCGCAGCCGCGCCGCATCCACCAACGGCACAACGGCAGCCTCCAATTCATCCACTATCCGAAGCTTCGCGTCGATCACATTGCCCTTGGCGTCTTTGGTCACTTCGGGCCGCAGGCGCTTTACATCAACCGTCTTGCCGGCGGGATCAATGACATACGTCGTTGGCATGGATTCCACGCGGAACGCCTTGGCCGCGGGCGACAAAAACTCGCCCGCCCCGGCCCAGCCATTGAGCGTCTGATTCCAACCGCGCTTCGCCAGATGCGCCCGCACGACGTCAGGATTTTCATCCAGACTCACGGTGATGACCTCGACCCGTCCCTTCCATTCCGGGTGACGCGCAAACACGGTTTGAAGCTGCGCCATTGGGTCCTGACAGGGTCCGCACGACGTCGCCCAGTATTCCAACACAACCACTTTGCCGCGAAAAGCGGCAAGGCTTACTCTTGCGCCGGTATCCAGGCGCGTGAACTGGATGTCAGGCGCGACTGTGCCGGGCGGCAACTTGCCGTGTTCGACCACATATTTCTCAAACTCCATTTCCGCCAATTCCTTCGGGCCGACCAGCCCATTCGGAAACTTGTCCCAAGCAATGGCTTCCCAAACGATCCAGCGCCGCCCTTTCCGCTCGGCCCGCCCGACCAAAACGGAATACTCGCCCGCAATGGGCTTCCCCGCTTTGGAAAGCGCGTCCGACTTCACAGCGAATTTGAACGTCAGCGGATTCGCCTGCATCCCGTCCAAAGACCCATATTGGACGATCGGTGAGAGGTGACCCGTTCGAGCCGCAGCCTCTTTGAGCGTGACATCGGCTCGTGACAGATCAATCCCCAGTCTATCCATCTGCGCGACCAACGTGCGAACCGGATTCAACAATAATTCTTCGCGCTTCTTTTCCCACAGCGTCCGAACCTCGGCCTTTGGGGGCAGTTCATCGGCCGGCACTTCTTTGAGCAGATAATTCCATGCTTCATCGAAAGACAACAAAGCGCCCGAAGCGAATACCTGCACGTCACGCTGCTTGATGACGCGGATCAGCGTGTTGCCCAACGCGAGCAAGGCCGGGTCATTCGTGATGGTGATCGGCGGTTTGTTGGTGGGCGCCGTGGGAATAAATGCCAGCTCCCATTCCAACAGCGGGTCGGCCAGGCCGTCCGGTACGCGATTCCACCAGACGCCCCCACCAACCCGCCATCCAGCGGGGAACAGCCTTGGCCAGTAAATCATCAATTCGTATTCGCCTCGGAATTTCGCATCCGCTTTCGTGTCCGTGACCGGCTCACCCAGCAGCACAACCCGTAGCCCGCTGGTGAATGGCACGTAAATCTCCTTCCCGTAGGGGACGTCATTGGAGAGATGGACTCGAGGCGCGCCCTCTGCTTTAACTTGAAATCGGACTCGTTCCGCAGTCAGTCCAAGCCGGCTCGCCACATCGAGCAATTCCCGCGAAATCCGCAGTGCCTGCGCGCGTTTTTTGGTGGCAGTCTCCTTGATCGTCGCTGGATTTGTTCCCGGCTCGGCGACGCCCTCCAAGTCAGCCAGCGACGGACTGAACTGATTTGCGAACGCTTCAGCATCCTGCGTTTCCAGCAGTTGAATCAACTGTCGGCCAAGCGCGGCATTGGCCTTCGCAATCGCCCCATTTGTTTCCGCGCCCCAGCCGGCTGAGGCCAGGCACAAACAGATTGACATCACCAGTAGTTGAGTTCGCAACATGAGCCCGCACCTATTGAGGTGGCACAGCCGTCGGCGGCGGCCTGCCGATCGTCCTCAGCCAATACCCGCGACCGCGAGAATAGGAATTGTAGGCCGCCTCTCCCATGGCGGCGGAAACCGCTTTCTGCGCCTCTGCTTGGATCGCCTGCAGCGCCGCCGTGCGTTGCTCCACGGAAAGAGACGCGTCATTACGGAGGGCGTTTGCCTGGCTCTCGGCGGCTTTCTTGAGGTCGTACACGGCCGCGATGGAATCACGCGACAAATCCAGCGGCAGGCCGAAACGCATCAAGTCCTGGAAATCGCGTTCCTTCGTTTTCAGGTATTCCGCATAGCGCTCATCGCCCATCACGCTGCGGACCTTCTCCACGCGCTCGCGCTGCGTGTCCTCGGGGGTTTGGCCCTGGTGCCATTCCGCGTACACGATGGCCACAAATTCATCTTCCTTCATGTCGAAGCCGAGGGTGGCGGCACGGACGCGGTTGGCCGTCGCCGACTGGCGCATCAGATAACCCTTGTATTCCTCGGGCGAGAGGTAGGCACTCATCTCGGCTTTCTCCTGTTCGCGGATCCGGTCGCATTCCTTCTTTTCGGCTTCGGTCAACGGGCGGTTCACGGCGCGATCCTCGATCTCACGCGTGAGGTAGCGGCACTTGTCCTTCATCGCGCGCACGGCAGCGGCGCGGTCGGCGGGAAGAAAATCCCAAAAGGCGTCCTCACGATCCAGCCAGGACCAACTGAGCGACTGCTGGCGCATCTCCCGTTCATATTCCACCCCGAGCAATTCGCGCACCAGTGCGGCGCGTTCCTTGTCCAATTCGATTTTTTGCAGGCGAATTTTCGGATCATTGTATTCCGCCGAAAAATCCCACGGCTCCCAATACTTGATTGGTTCCGGGACCATCAACCGTTTCCACCGCGCGGCGTATAGTTTGTTGATGTCAGCAATGATGATGTCGCGGATCGTGATTTCCGGACACCGGATCGCCCGCAGGTTCTTGATGTACTCCTTGAAATCCTCGGTTTCCAGGTTGCGCCACTCCAGCTTGATCAACTCCCTTGATCCGGCCGCGTTGACCTTGTTCTCCACGCGTTCAACCACGCGGCGCGTGACCACGCGCGGCTGATCCGGCGCGCTCGCCGTCGAGGTCTGCGGCTTGCCGGGCCGAAACGCCAGCGCCAGCACGAACGTGGCGTTCAACAACAGCGAAGCGATGAGAATGATGCGCAATGATCTCATGGTTCACCGTCCAATCATATGCAGCCAATGGCCGCCCTGCATGGAGTATTGCTCGTAGGCCTGCGCACCCATCATCTGCGTGACGCCGCGCTGTGCTTCCGCCTGGATGACCCGCAGCGCCGCGGCGCGTTGCTCCGGTGTGAGGCTCGTGTTTTGCCGGACGCGGCTGGCCTCGGTTTCGGCCACACGTTTGACGTCGTAAACGCGGTTTGCAAGATCCGCGGCAAGGTTTTGTCGCTGCGCGAATTGCGTCAGGTCGCGATAAACATAGTCGGTGACGCGCTGGTAATCGGCATAGCGCTGTTCCCCCAGCGCAGTCCGGAGCTGGTTGTTGAACTCTGCCGACGCCGCTCCAAACGCCTCGGCCCGGCGCTGCATGGCGGCCCGGTCGTTTGGGTCGCCAATCGGCTGGCTGTTGAATTCATCACGCCGCGCCTGCGCACGGTAAATGGCCTTGAATTCTTCCTCGGTCGGATTGAAGCCCACCAGTCGCGAGCGGACGGTATTGGCCGTCGGCGACGCGCGCAGCATGTATTGCTCGAACTCCTGCGGCGCCAGAATCGCGCGGATGCTCTCGGTGGACTCCTTTTGGATGCGATTCAGTTCATTGCCATCCGAAGCCGACAACGATGCGGGGGTGTTCGGCGCCCCCGTTCGAAGGCGCGCCAGCACTTCCGCTCGGGCTCGCTGCGCCTTCTCATTAATCTCCTGAATGGCGCGCCGTTTCGCTTCGGGCAGAAACGCCAGCAACTGCTCCTCCCGGTCCTGCGGCGTCCAGCTCATGGTGTATTTGAGCGTTTCGCTGCCTGCGTCGATGCCCAGCAATTCGCGGATGAGATCGGCACGCTCGCGCTCCAGGGCCGTGCGTTCGGCACGCAGTTTCGGACTGGAATAAACGAAGGAAGAA
Source organism: Verrucomicrobiota bacterium (assembly GCA_040754875.1). Taxonomy (GTDB): domain Bacteria; phylum Verrucomicrobiota; class Verrucomicrobiia; order Limisphaerales; family JBFMBT01; genus JBFMBT01. The sequence goes on from JBFMBT010000040.1 coordinate 12,880, forward strand.
TCCCACGGCTCCCAATACTTCATCGGCTCAGGCATCATCAACGCCTTCCACCGGCTGGCGTAATGACGGTTGATGTCGGCAATGACGATGTCGCGCACCGTCTCCTCGGGACAACCCACCGCGCGCAGGTTCTGGATGTATTCCTTGTAATCCTTGGACTCGACGACGCGCCAGTCCTCGCGAACGACCTCCGCTTCCCCGGCCACCTCGACGGTGTCATAAACCTTCTCCACCACCGTGCGCGTGACCAGCTTGGGCTGGGAAGCAGCCGTGACTGCGGCGGCATCATCCTGCCGCGAAAAGACAAACAGTCCCAATGCCACGTTAAGGCACAGCGACCCCGCAACGAGCCAGCCAAGTTTCATGGGAACAACCTGCGGTCATGATGGCGCAACGCCGGGCGACACGCAAGGACGGAGTTCCAGCCAAATTATCAACGTGTCAAAGTACGCCGAAATTCCTGCAATTAAGTACTTGCACCCCCTCCGCCCATGTTGCTATTTTCCCGCCTCTTTTTGACAGGACTATTTATGGCAAGATATTGCGAATTGACCGGCAAAGGCCCCCGCAAGGGCAGTCACATCTGGCGCAGTGGTAAGGCGAAGAAGAAGGGTGGTATCGGCACCCACGTCACCGCCATCACCAAGCGCCGCTTCCTGCCCAACCTCCAGCGCGTCAAAGCGCTGGTGGACGGCGAAGTGCGCTACATCCGCGTGGCCGCCAGCGCCCTCAAGAAGGGTCTGGTCACCAAGGCCCCCAAGCGCACTTGGAAGAAGGCCGCAGCCAAAGCCGCCTGACCTCAGGCTTGTCTGGATTTTTCAGAGGCAGCACTCCCCAAGGGTGCTGCCGTTTTGCTTTTCTGAACAAAGCGCAGTCGAATCGGCATGTACATCGGCCGCTCGGCCTGGCAGCTTGCCGCCCAACGGGTTACGCTGGAAAGGACATTTAGCGCCTCGATTTTCCCATCGCCTTGAAGCGGAGGGATGTTGCACAATGCGCGTATGAGATTCCCGGTAACTTTGGCTTCGCGCTTCTTCTGTGTGCTCGCCGCTTCGCTGGCACTTGAAACGTCTCCGGCAGCCGAGCGACGGCCCAACATCGTGGTCATCATTTCGGATGACATGGGGTTTGCGGATGTGGGGTTCAATGGGTGCAAGGACACTCCCACGCCGCACATCGATTCGCTGGCGCGCGAGGGCGTGCGCTGCCGCAACGGTTATGTGTCGCATCCGTTTTGCAGTCCCACACGCGCGGGCGTGTTGACCGGCCGATATCAGCAGCGTTTCGGCCACGAGAACAATCCGCGTTACGAACCCACCAATCCCAAGGCCGGCCTGCCGCTGGATCAAATCACCTTGGCGCAAGTCTTGAAGGACGCTGGTTACGTGACCATCGCCGTGGGCAAATGGCATCTGGGCGCCGCGCCGGAATCGCATCCCAACCGGCGCGGCTTCACGGATTTCTTCGGCTTCCTCGGTGGCGGACATGTGTATCTGCCGGGCGAAAAGGGCGGCGCGGAATACACCATCCCCATCCTGCGCAACTCGCAGCCGGTGGACGAAAAGGAATATCTGACCGACGCCTTTTCGCGCGAGGCCGCCGCCTACATCCAGCAGCACAAGGCCCGACCATTCTTCCTGTACCTCGCCTACAACGCCGTCCACACGCCGATGCATACCACGGACAAATACCTGAGCCGCTTTCCCGGCATCGCGAACGAGCTGCGCCGCAAATACGCCGCCATGCAAAGCGCGCTGGACGACGGCATCGGCCGCGTGCTCCAGGCACTCAAGGCGGAAGAACTGGAGCGCGACACGCTGGTGTTTTTCTTCAGCGACAACGGCGGCCCGGTGGGCATCAACGGATCGAGCAACGACCCCTTGCGCGGCGCGAAGGGACAGATGTATGAGGGCGGCATCCACATCCCGTTCGTCGTGCGCTGGCCCGGCAAGTTGCCGGCGGGCAAGGTCTATGACGAGCCGGTCATCTCGCTGGACGTCTTCCAAACCGCCGTGGAACTGGCGGGCGCCAAGGCGCCGTCGGACCGCAAGCTGGACAGCGTGAACCTCGTCCCCTACCTCACCGGCCAGAAGAAAGGCGCGCCCCATGAACGGCTCTTCTGGCGCGCCGGTGGCGGCGAACGCTACGCCGTGCGCGAAGGCCAATACAAGCTCGTAAAACAGGGCGACGCCGAGGAACTATTCGACCTCAAGGCCGACCCTAGCGAAACCACCAATCTCGCCGTGCAAAAACCCGACGTCCTCGCCCGCCTCCACGGCGCCTTTGAGAAATGGAATGCGGAATTGGTTCCGCCGGTGTTTGAGAGTCCGCCGGGTGGAAAGCGGAAGAAGAAGTGAGGGGGGAAGTTTCAGAGCTAAAAGTCAAAGTTCAAATCGCCGCAATGCGTGACATGTCAAAACTAACCCCGATTGAGGCCGTGACGATTGTTCCGATTTGCAGAAGGACCCTTGATAAGCGGATTGCCTGGTGTTATCGGTAGAGGCAGTCCATGAATTCCTCTGCCGGGCAACACGGAGGCCGAGTTACCAAACGAATCACGCGTCGCATCATCGCCATCTACGCGGGGGCGTTTCTTCTTTACGCGGTTCTGCTGGCAGCATTTTGGCGTGGGAAGGTTGGAGCCCTAGTATTTGCAGTTATCACAGTCACGCCCGCGGTGTTGTATCTCAGGGGGAGTCGTTCGTTTCGGCCGGCTGTAGGGTTTTTCGCAGCGCTATTCCTTTTGTTTTGGTCGCTAGTGCCGGCGATGCAACACGCCGTTGATCGGACACTGGGTTTTTGGCTACTCTGGGTTTATTTCGAGAGTTTGCTCGGCGCCACAGTGTGGGCTTCATTCAGGAGGGAAATGCCCGAGAAGTGATTTGAACGTTCGCTTCTGACTCAATGGATTGGCACGGTGAGGGGAAATAAGCGACGTGGCAGAAGCGCGTCCTAGCCCACCTATGATCGCACCACGGATAAGTGGGGAAGAATCGGAAACCGTTTAAAACGGCTTGAATTTACTGGCACCGTCATAACACCTCGCTAAAGGGAGGTGTTAATGAGACGGCTCGCACACTCTCCGATTCAACGATTCAACTTTTCACGATTCAACAGGTCTACATCTCCCCCGCGAATCCCTGCTGTCTCAGCGCTTCAAACAGCACCATGGCCACGCAGTTCGATAAGTTCAGGCTCCGGGCGGCGGGGTTGAACATGGGGATGCGAAGCCAGCGGGATTCGTGGCCAGCCAGGAGTTGTTGCGGCAGGCCGGCGGTTTCGCGGCCGAAGACGAGGTAATCGTCGGTGCGGAATTCGACGTCGGTGTAGCGCTGGCGGCCGGCGGATTCGATGAACCAGAGGCGGGCGTCGGCGGATAGAGACGCCTGGAAGGCGGCCCAGTTGGGCCAGACCTTCCAGTCCACGTGTTTCCAATAATCCATCCCGGCGCGCTGAAGTTGTTTGTCGTCCAGCTTGAAGCCGAGGGGTTCGATGAGATGCAGCTTCGTCCGCGTGGCGGCGCAAAGGCGGGCGACGTTGCCGGTGTTGGGCGGGATTTCGGGTTCAACGAGGACGATGTGCATTGGCTGGTTGAGAGTGGGGTGAGTTGAGGGTTGAACGCGAGGAAAGTTCAAGGTTCGAAGGTTCGAAGTTCAGCCCGCAAGGGCGAAAGAGAATAGCCCAGCGATTTATCGCTGGGTCTACGGCGCGAAAGAGGGCAAAGTCCCGGAGGGACGAAAGGAAGGACATACTCATGCACTCATTTACTGGTTGCCTCATGCATTGCGCTTTTGCAACCAAAGAACGCCGGCCCTTCATCCGACCAAGCACGGGATGCAATATGTGGAGCGGGATTTGGAATCGGTTTCTTTCGCCCCTGCCGGGGCTTTCGTCTCCTCCGTGCGCGTACCCAGCGATGAATCGCTGGGCTATTTTCGGGCGTCCCTGACGGGACTTAGGAACCAAAAATTCGGACGAGAACGAAGACGACATGGCTGGCTAATAAAACACCTTCCACAGCACCAGACCCTGCGCGGGGGCGGTCATGCCGGCGGCGCGGCGGTCCTTGGCGGTGAGGATGTGGGCGAGGTCGCGTTCGTTGATCTTCCCCTGCCCCAACTGTACGAGGGTCCCCACGATGCCGCGGCACATCTTGTAAAGAAAACCGTCGCCTTCGATGATGAAGGTCAGCATCGGGCCGCTGCGTTTGAGGTCGCACCGCGTCAACGTGCGCACGGTATTTTCGACCTCGTAATTGCGGTTGGCGGCGAAGGATTTGAAGTCGTGCGTGCCGAGGAATTTCTTGGCGCCGGCGCGCATCACGACAAGGTCCAGTTTCTTCGGCACGTGCCACGCGTAATGGCGCACGAGGGGGTTCATCGAGCGATCGTTCCACACGTAATAACGATACTGCTTTCCCTTCGCCTGAAAGCGCGCGTGGAAATCGGCTTTGCTGCGCGTGGCGGACATGACGCGGATGTCCTCGGGCAGGTGGGCGTTGATGGCCAGGGCGAGCTTGGCGACGGGCATGCGGAAGGCGGCCTTGGGAATCTCGACGTGCGCCACCATGCCCAGCGCGTGCACGCCGGTGTCCGTGCGGCTGGAACTGTGGATGCGTTTCACCGTCGGGAAAATCTTTTGGATCGCTTCCTCGACCTTTTGCTGGACGCCCAGGCCGATCTTCTGCACCTGCCAGCCTTCGTAAGCCGAGCCGTCGTAGGCAATCGTGAGCTTGAATTTGAGCATCGGGGCCATGCTCAGGAAAAAGAGAGGGAGTTGTGGTTGCCGTTTTCGGACGACGTCACGCGCAAGGTATGACCACCCCTCACCCTCGGTCCCTCTCCCCGTTGAAGGGAGAGGGAAGTTTCGTTGCCGCGCCTGACGAGATTGAAGCGCAAGGCTCGCGGAGAACCCACCCCTAGCCCCTCCCAGGAGGGGAACAATGGGCGGGTTCGCGACACCGCGGCGTTTCCATTCTGTACCGTGCGGGTACGCGATGCGGCGGTCCCCCTCACCCTGCCCTCTCCCCCAGGAGAGGGTGATACTAATCCCGCGTCTGGATGAAATAGCGCCGTCGATTTGCGCCACGCTCTGCAGTCGGGATGGGGCGCGGGCTTCAGCCCGCTTCGGCGCGATTGACTTGTTTCGTTCAAAGACATTTCCATTGCGTCATTCAATCCAACGCTGAAGCGGCGTAAACGCCGCGCTCCGCTCAGCGCTGCACGAGGCTGTCCAGGTAACTTTGCAACAAGATTGCGGCGGCCGCGCCATCGACGCGTTCCTTGCGTTTCTCGCGGCGCATCCCGGCCTCGATGAGAAAACGGTTCGCCTGCGCGGAGGTCAGGCGTTCGTCCCACGTCTTCACCGGAACGATGATGGCATCCTTGAGCACGGCGACAAAGGCCTGCACCTGCATCGCCGCCGGGCCGTAGCTGCCGTCCATGTTGCGCGGCAGGCCGACGACGATGAGTTCGATTTCCTTTTCCTTGATGATTTGCTTGAGCCGCTCGAAGAACGCGGCGATGGGCTCGGCCGGGATGAATTCCATCGGCTGCGCCGTCATTTGCAGGTCATCGCTGACGGCGATGCCCATGCGCTTGCTCCCGTGATCGATTGCCAGAATCCTCATGCCCGCGTGTTCCTCTGCTATAATGTCTTCATCACCCGCGCCGCCGTCGCCACCGTCCGGTCAATGTCCGCCTCGGAGTGCGCCGTGGAAAGAAAGCCCGCCTCGAATTGCGACGGCGCGAGATAAACGCCGCCTTCAAGCATGCCGTGGAAAAACTTCGCGAACTTTGCGCGATCGCTCTTCATGGCGTCGGCCAGATTGTGGACGGGTTCGCTGGTGAAGTAGCCGCAGAACATCGAGCCGATGCGCTTGAATTCGACGGCCACATTCGCCTTCTTCGCCGCTTCGCGCATGCCTTGTTCCAGCATGGCGCCGAGTTGCTCCAGTTTCCGGTACGCCTCGCCGTTCGCCAGTTCCTCCAGCGCGGCGAGGCCAGCCGCCATGGCGAGCGGATTGCCGCTGAGCGTGCCCGCCTGGTAAACCGGCCCGAGCGGCGCCAGGCAATCCATGATTTCCGCCCGCCCGCCAAACGCGCCGACCGGCAAGCCGCCGCCGATGATTTTGCCGAAGCAACTCAAGTCCGGCGTGATGCCAAAACGCTCCTGCGCACCGCCCCACGCGAGGCGAAAACCCGTCATCACCTCGTCAAAGATAAGCAGCGCGCCGTCCGCCGCCGTGCATTCGCGCAACATTTCCAGATAGCCCGGCTTGGGCAGATACAGCCCGGCATTGCCCGGCACCGGTTCGAGGATGATGCCCGCGATCTGCCCCGGGTTCGCCTTGAACGCCTCCCGCACAGCGTCAACATCGTTGAATGGCAGCACGATGGTATGCTGCGTGAACGCCGCCGGTACACCCGCGCTGTCCGGATGCCCAAAGGTGAGCGCGCCGGAACCCGCCTTGACCAGCAGCGAATCCGCATGCCCGTGATAACAGCCTTCGAACTTGATGATCTTGTCGCGCTTGGTGAACCCGCGCGCCAAGCGGATGGCGGACATCGTGGCTTCCGTGCCGGAATTGCACATGCGCACCTTCTGGAGGCTCGGCACGGCCTGGCAGACGAGTTTGGCCATCGTCACTTCCAGCGGGTTGGGGATGCCGAAGCTGGTGCCGCGATCCGCCGCCGCCTTCACAGCCTGAATGATGCGCGGATGCGCGTGGCCGAGAATGGCCGGCCCCCAGGTGCCCACGTAATCGATGTATTCGTTGCCGTCCACGTCGAACACGTGCGCACCGTGCGCGCGCTCGACGAAGAACGGCTTGCCGCCCACGGCGCGAAACGCGCGCACGGGGGAATTGACGCCGCCGGGGATGCAATTCAACGCCTCGGCGAACAATGCTTCGGATTTCACTCGCGACATCATGACTCAAAAGCTTCCCTCAATTTCGGCCAAAGAACACCTTCGCGAAAGAGCCCTTCTCGGTGACGATCAACGCGCCCGGGGCGATGTTGTTGCGCTTGAACCAATCGCGGTTCATCTCGAGCACGTACTGGATGCGATCGGAACGCGCCTCGACGGACGCCAGATTGCCGGGTTCGAGGTCGTGGATTTCCTGGATGACGCCCTCGGGATCGATGTAAGCGGCGGACAAGGGAACCTTCGTGTTTTTCATCCAAAAGGCGGCGCGATGCGGGAACTCGAAGACGAACAACATGCCTTCGTCCTCGCCCATGCTTTCGCGGTACATCATGCCGGTCATGCGTTCGCGGTCGCGAATGGCCAGTTCGGCGACGATTTCCTTGCCACTGACGCGCAGCTTCAACGTGGGCAATCTGGGCTGGGGCACGCCCTGGGCGGCGCGCACGACATTCGTCGGCGCGGGGGAGTTGGGCCGGGATTTTTCACACCCCGACACCAGCAGCGCGCAGGCAAAGGCGCCCACAAAAGCCCGCAAAATCATGGCGTTAGAGTGAAAGAAGGCGGTGCGGTGCGCAATACTTCGTTTGCCGTACTTGTCCCTTGCACCACGGCGGCAGGCACTTAAACTGCCGCCCATGCGTTCTATTCTGGTGACGGGCGGAGCGGGCTTCATTGGTTCCAACCTGACCCTGGCGTTGCAGGACAAGTATCCGGACGCCCGGATGGTGGTCATCGATGATTTTCGCTCGGGCGATTTCAAAAACCTGCGCGGGTATCGGGGCGATTTCGTGACGGCCGATGTGTCACGGCTGGACTGGCATGCGCAGTTCAAGGACCTGGCGTTTGACGCGATTTTCCACGAGGCCAGCATCACGGATACCACCGTGCATGACCAGTTCCTGCAATCGCACGACAACATCGAAGGTTTCCGCCGTCTCCTGGAATTCGCCGCGCCGACCGCGACGCCGGTGGTTTATGCGTCGTCGGCCGCAACGTACGGCATCGCCGCCACGCGGATGAGCGAGGACCAGCCGCCTGCGCCGGCAAATATTTACGCGTTTTCCAAGGTGCAACTGGACAATCTGGCGCGCGCTTACGCGAAGCGGCATCCGGCATGGAAGATTGTGGGGCTGCGTTACTTCAACGTGTACGGGCCGCACGAGCCGCACAAGAAGGCGGCGGCAAGCATGATTTACCAGCTTTACCTGCAAATGAAGGCGGGCAAACGGCCCCGGGTCTTCCGGGCCGGTGAGCATAAGCGCGATTTTGTTTATGTGAAGGATGTGGTGGCCATGACCATGCAGGCGCTGGCCGCGCCGCGCAGCAACATTTACAACTGCGGCAGCGGCAAACCGTTCTCGTTCAACGAGGTGATTGCGGAATTGAACAAGTGTCTCGGCACGAATCTTGCCCCTGATTATTTTGAGAATCCGTACTCGTTTTACCAGCCGCACACAGAAGCGGACATGACACTGGCGAAAAGCGAGTTAAGTTATACTCCTAAATATTCTCCGGCCGAAGGAATCGCCGATTACGTTGCCATTCTGGAAGGCCGGGCGTAACTGGCTTTTCTTATGGCGGACAAAATTGAACCCTCGGGCAAGCGGTGGGGCTTGCGTAAAAAACTGGCGGTTGGATTCGGCGGCGTGGTGCTGCTCGCGGCAGGACTCTACGCCTTCGCGACCAGCGCGATGTTCGTGAAGAGCTTCGTCCTCCCCAAGGTGGGGAGCGCACTCAATGCGAAGATCAGCGTGGAGGATGTTTCCGTCAGCCCGTTCTCGGCTGTGTCGCTGCGCGGACTGAAGGTGGAAACCACCGGCGAGCCGTTGTTGCAGGCGAAGTCGGCGCAGGTGCGCTACAGCCTGTTCGACATCATCGGCGGCAAAATCAACGTGAGCGAATTGACGGTCGAAGAACCGGCGCTTGCGGTGGTGCAGAACGCGGACGGCACGTCGAACCTCGATCCGATTCTCAAGGCCATTGAAGCCAGCCAGGGCGAGCCTTCCCCTGCCCCATCCGAGACAACCGCGCCGCCGCAACTGGATTTGCGCAACATCGCGTTGAAGAACGCAAACGCACGCTTCGCGCAAAGCTTCAAGGACGGCAGCAGCCAGTCGATTGAACTGGCCAGTGTGAATCTCACCGTGGACCAGGTGAAGAACGGCATCTCGGGCAAGATGAATCTTTCCAGCGACGTGAATTTCGAAAAGAAAACCACCAACCCGGCGGCACACGACCTCATCAAGACCAAGGCGACGGCGGCGTATGAGTTCATGCTCACGGCGGATTTGAAGCCGCAGAGCCTCAAGGGTAATGCGCGGCTGGAAATCGGCCAGACGCAGGGCGCGTTCAACGATTTCGCCGGGATGAGCGCGGTGCTGGAGAACGAATTGACGCCCACGGAGATCAAGCAGTTCGCCGTCAAATTCGTGAAGAGCGGCAACGCGCTGGCGAACATCACGGTCAGCGGGCCGTTTGATGCCACGAAAACCGAAGGCAACCTCAAGGCGGAGATTCAGAATCTGGACCGGCAGGTGTTGAATCTGGTGGGCGCGGCGATGGGGATGGATTTCGGCCCCACGGTGGTCAACGCGACCAGCCAGATCGGCATCGCGCAGGGCGGCAAGGCGATTTCGGCGTCGGGCAAACTGGGCGCGAAGCAATTTTCGGTGAAGCAAAAGGAGGGAACGACGGCGCCGCTGGATTTGAATCTGGATTACAGCGTGAAGGTCAATCTGGCCGACAGCAGCGCGCGCGTCGAGACGCTGGCGCTTTCGGGCACGCAACGGCAACGCCAGGTGGTTTCGGTGTCCGTCAGCAAGCCGATGTCGATTTCCTGGGCCAAAGGCGAGGCGCAGGCCGGCGAGGAAGCGGCGCTGGACGTGGTGGTGAATGGATTGGATCTGGCGGATTGGAAGCCGTTCACCGCAGGCGCGGTGGGCAAGGTGAATTTGAACTTGAACGTGCAATCGCAGAAAGCCGGCAAGGCCATCACTGCGCGCGTCAATGCGCGTTTGGAGAATTTCGGCACCGACCCCGCGCAACTGGCGAACTTGTCCGTGCAGACCGAGGCGACCGCCAGCGACCTGAGCGTATTTCAGGTCAAGGATTTGAATCTTGCGTACGACCAGAAAAATGCGGCCTCGGTGAAACTGGGCGGCGGCGCGAAGTTCAACAAAGCGGCGAATGAGGGCGAGTTCAATCTGTCGCTCCAGGCCGTGTTGCCGGAGAACAAGGCGGTTTCGTTGAAGACCGCGGGCAAGGGTCGCTTTGACCTGGCGAAGTCCGGCATCCAGGCGGATTTCAAAATCGAAGACCTGCAGATGCGCGATGCTTCCGGGCCGATGAACGCGCAACCGCTGGCGGCGCACTTCGTGGTGGATACGGCGTTGGACAAACAGGTGCTCGACTTGAAGAAGGTGCAGTTGACGCTTTCGGAAACGAAGCGCGCGAAGAACGTCCTGCAAATCACGGGGCGCGTCGATATGTCCAAACCGCAGGCCATCAGCGGCAACGTGAAGATCGCCGCCGAAGCGCTGGACGTGACGCCTTACTACGACATTTTTTCATCCGCTTCGACCGCGACAACAACGCCGGCCAAGCCCGCCACCAAACCCGCGCCGAAACCAGCCCCACCGACCACGCCACCCACGGAGCCGGATGCGATGACTTTGCCGCTGCGGGATTTTGTGGTGGATGTCAACGTGGGGCGATTTTACGTGCGTGAAGTGGTGTTGAACAACTGGGCGGCGATCACCAAAATCGACGGCGGCAAAGTCGCGCTGGACCCGTTCAAGGTGACGTTCAATGGCGCGCCGATTGTTGCCAAGGCGAACCTCGACCTCGGTGTGCGCGGTTATCAATATGATCTGACGGCGTCGATGGACAAGCTGCCGATCGAGCCGTTGGTGAATACGTTTTCACCGGCCAACGCGGGCAAGGTGAAAGGTGATCTTTTCTTCAACGCGCAAATCAAAGGCGCGGGCGTCACCGGCCCGAATTTGCGCAAGAACCTGAACGGCCAGACCAGTCTCAACCTGACCAATGCAAACATGCAGATCATCGAGGGCTGGCCGAAGCTGATCATCACGCCGATCGCGCTGGTGCTGGGCCTGCCGGAGATGCTGAAGTCGCCGCTGGACTTCGTCGTGGCGGACGTCCGGCTGGGCGGCGGAAATATTGAGGTAAAGCGATTCGTGGCGCAAAGCGCAATGATGCGCGCGATGTCAACGGGCGTGATTCCGATCGCGGACGTGGTGACGGATTCGCCATTGAACCAGCCGCTGGAGGTGGCGTTGCCCGGAGAGGTGGCGAAAAAATTCAAGCTGAGCGGCCAGTCGCCGGCGGCGGGTTACATGGAACTGCCGACGTTCGTGCAGATCAAAGGCACGCTCGGCACACCGGAAGTAAAGACGGACAAACTCGCCATTCTCGGCGTGGGCGTGATTGGGGTCGGCGGACGGGTCACGGGCGAAGCGGGCGAGATCATTCGTGGTGTCGGCGGCTTGTTGTCCGGCGGCAAGAGCGAAACCAAGGACTCCAAGAGCAACACCGAAACCAACAAGTCCGGCACCAAGTTGAATCCGTTCAATTTGTTCAAGAAAAAGAAGCAATGAGCCGGCGCGCTGGGCGCGATTGGAAGCAGGTAACGACGCGCCAGGTTCGGAGTCCCGCCTTCAGGCGGTTGGGCGTCGCCCGTTAAAAGCCAAAGGAAATCCCCACGCGCTTCGAATTGCCACGACTTGGCCGGCTGAAGCCGGGACTCCGAACCACCCACATTCAATCACGCCCAGCGTCTCCCGCCGCGAAAGCAAATGTCTGGCCCCGCGGGTTCATCTTTGGTCTAATCCGCGCGCATGCAAGCGGTCCTTGATTATCTCCAGCAAAACGAGGCGCGGTTCATCAATGAATTGAGCAGTTACGTGCGCTTCCCCAGCGTGTCCGCGCAACCCAAACACACCGAGGATTTGCGGTCCTGCGCGCGCTGGCTGGTGAATCATTTCAACGACATCGGCGTGCCGGCCGAGCTTTGCCCGACGGAAGGACATCCCGTGGTGCTGGCGCGCACGCCCCGAACGAACGGCGCGCGCAAGCCGCACTACCTGATTTACGGGCATTACGATGTGCAACCGCCCGAGCCGTTCGAATTGTGGAAATCGCCGCCGTTCGAGCCGCGCATCGAGGGACGCCAGATGTTCGCGCGAGGCTCGACCGACAACAAGGGACAGAATTTCGCGCACATCAAGGCGATCGAAGCGTATCTGAAAACCGGCACCGAACTGCCATGCGACCTGACATTTGTCATCGAAGGCGAGGAAGAAGTCGGCAGCAAGAGCCTGGGCACGTTTCTCAAGGCCAATCGCGAGCGGTTGAAATGCGATGCCATCGTGGTTTCCGACACTGGCATGCCGGCGAAGACTTGCCCGGCCCTGACGTATGCGTTGCGGGGCATCGCGGCGCTGGAGGTGAAGGTTTACGGGCCGTCGCGCGATTTGCATTCGGGCATTTACGGCGGGTGCGTGGATAATCCCGCGATGGCGCTGTGCCAGATGCTGGCGCAGTTGCGCGACAAACGCGGGCGCGTGGCGATCCCGGGATTTTATGGAGACGTGGTTCCGTTGACGGCGTACGAGCGCAAACAATTCGCGCGGTTGCCCATCAAGGACGCCCAATTGAAGAAGCTCACGGGCGTGCCAAAGCTGTTTGGCGAAAGAGGATTCACCGCGATGGAGCAACGTTCCGCGCGGCCCACGCTGGAAATCAACGGCCTGACCAGCGGTTACCAGGGCGAAGGGAGCAAGACCATCGTGCCCGCATGGGCGAGCGTCAAACTCACCCTGCGGCTCGTTCCGGATCAGACGCCGAAGAAGATCATCGCCGCAGTCACCAGGCATCTGAAAAAGATCTGTCCGCCGACCGTGAAGCTTGAAATCACCCCCGGCCACGGCGGCGAGCCGTATCTGGTGTCCCCCACCAGCGCGCGTGCGCAGGCGGCGTTGCGGGCGTTGCGCGCGGCGTTCGGCAAAGAGCCGGTGTTGCTGCGCGAGGGCGGTTCGATTCCCATCGTGAACGACTTCAAGAAAATCCTGGGTGTCGATACGCTGTTATTGGGTCTGGCGTTGCCGGATGACAATCCACACTCGCCCAACGAGAAATTCGACCTCGATAACTTCGCCGCCGGGATGCGCATGAGCGCGTTCTTGTGGCAGGAACTGGCGGCGAAGTAATCAACTCCTCATCGCCCAGGCAGGCGGCGTCTTCAACTGGTAGAGCATTTCGCCGGCCTTGGGCACCAGCAACACGCCCTCGTGCTCGCGGTTGGCGAAGTCTTCCTTGCGGATGGTCTTGGGGTCGCGATAGCCAAGATTGATTTTCCGGCAGACATCCGGAGGAATCGCTGTTGCCAGAGTCACCCGCGCGCGCGCTTTCTCCACCCCATTCAGGAAAGTGCCCAGCCCATGCACATGCGCGGAATGCGCCAGCACGCCCCACGGGTAATGCTTGAACTTGTCCCACTGCTTCAGGAAGTAGTCCCGGCAGTGGTAGCCGACGGCCATGATGGTCTTGTGATGAGTCACGCAGACTTCGCTCACATGCGGGGCGTGGATGATGAGTTCGCCGCCATCGGCCAGCACCGGCTCGAGCTTGTACATGCATTTGCCGGCGGTCCAAATCTCGTCATACATCTCCGGCGCGCACGAGAGGATGGTGTGAAACGGCCGGTCCTTGTAGGTGATGTGGTACTGCTTGGACAACTCGCTCGCAGCATCCCACGCGCTCTCGGGCGTGCCAGCGTAAAGGCCGCCCAGTTCGCCGTGGTCCACCACCATGCAGAAGCAGCGTTTCTCGACCTTCACCAGCGCACCCGCGCGATCCACGACCTTGCGCACCGGCGTCCATTTGCTGCCGATGATGAGCGGTGTGGTGATGACGGCGCCCAGCCAATGGAAAAAATTCAGGATCTCGGGTCCCGCCACGCCGGGAAACAAGTATTTGTTGCCGCCGGAGAAGCCCACGACCTCGTGCGGAAAGACGGGGCCGATGATGATGATCTGGTCGTAATTGAAGACCAGCTTGTTGATGTCCACCGGGACATCCATCGAAAACAGGCCGTTGGACAACTGGCTGATCTCATCCGCCGTGATGACGCCAATGCGCTCGAGTGCCTCGGAATTATCCCACGCGTGATTGAAGAATTTGACGCCGCCATACTCCGCGCGGCGCTGGTCGGGAGTGATGTCGAGTCGTTTGCAAATCGCCTCCTCGCTCATCGGCTGGTGCGTGCCCAATGCGACGAGGATGTCGAAAGATTTGGTGACCCGGCCAATCTCGCGGTGCAGCGTCTGAAACATCAAACCAACCGGCGCCGTGCGGGTGCCATCGGGAATGATGAGCAGCACGCGGCGGTTGTGATACTCCTTGGCGGGACACGCCTGCGCCACGACTTCGGCGACTTCCTGGGCCGTCAGATGACGCCCGGCGGGGGCGGCTTTGCCAATCGCACTCATGCTTACACTCTATATCGTTTGCGACAAAAAGCCACCGTCCACGCGCAGGTCCGTGCCCGTGACAAAGCTGCTTGCCTTGTCGCTGGCCAGGAACACCGCCGCGCCCACCAGTTCCTCCGCGCTGCCGAAACGTCCCATCGGCGTGTGGCCGAGAATCGACTTCGTGCGCGCCGTGGGCGAGCCGTCGTCGTTGAAAAGCAGCTTGCGATTTTGTTCAGCCGGGAAAAAGCCGGGCGTAATGGAATTGACACGCACGCCCTTGGTGGCCCATTCGCGCGCGAGAAATTGCGTGAGACTGATGACCGCCGCCTTCGCCGCCGAATAAGCAACCACGCGCGACAACGGAATGTGGGCCGAAATGCTCGCAATGTTGATGATGCTGCCTTTGCCGCGCGCGACCATGCCCGGCCCAAACACCTGGCACGGCAACAACACGCCGCCCACGAGATTCAAATCAAAGCCCGCCGCCCAATCAGCCAGCTCGATTTTCTCGAACGGACGTTCGGGCGTGACCGTGACCTTCGGATCGTTGCCGCCCGCGGCGTTAAGGAGAATCGTCGGAGCGCCAAGCGATTTTTCGATGGCTGCCGCGGCCTCTTCCAGGCTCGCGCGGCTCACTGCATCCGCGCTGAAAAATTGCGAAATGCCGCCTTTGTCCTTGATGGCCTTGACGCGCGCCTGGCCGCGTTCGGCGTTGCGGCCCAGCACGGCGATCTTTGCGCCGGCGTGCGCCAGGCCTTCAGCCATTGCGCCGCCCAGGACGCCGGTTGCGCCAATGACCACCGCCACTTCACCCTGCAAATCAAACAAGTTTGTGCTCATGTGTTAGCGTTTTCCCGACACAGAATCGGCAGATAGTGGGCACGCGACCGGTTGCGGGGAAGGAAAAAATGGCGCGGATTGGGGCGATGTCGGGCATTTTCTTCGTCCTTCTTGTCCGCGCCCTCGTCATCGAAACATCTGCAAAATCTGCAAACTCTGCAAACTATTAGTTGCTGCTTTTGCGCCAGACTGCCGCTTCCGCCCGCTTCCGCCCGATAACGTCGAAGAACCAGCACCGCGGAACCTCATTTCCCCGCTGGCTTGGATGTAGGAACGGGGTTAGACTCTCTCCCGATGACGCGAACACTGCCCAGACCGGAGGTGATTCTGACCCATGAGAGCGATCTTGACGGGTTGGTATCGGGCCTTTTGTTGCAACGCCTGGCGCGCAAGTTGTTTGATGTGACCGTCCCGCTGGAAGCTTACCATTATAACAACTGGCGCCAGCGCAATCTGCGCGAGAAGTCCGCGTGGGTCGCCGACTTCAGCATGGAAGCGCGCATGGACAAACCGAACTGGGTGGTGGTCGATCACCACACCACCGACGTGCGCGTCGAGCGCGCCGACTTTATTCACGACCTGAACAAGTCCGCCGGCCTGTTGTGCTATGAACTTTGCCAGCAACACGGACTGGGCTCGCCCGAACTGGACCGGCTGATCCAACTGAACAACGTCGCCGACCTCTTCCTCGAAGACGACCCGGATTTCGTGCTGGCCAACGATTACGCGAATCTCGTCAAGACGTATCAATTCTGGAACATCCACTCCCTCATCGAAGGTCGCCTCGAGCGCTTGCTGAATCATCCGCTGTTGCAAGTCATGGACGTCAAACGCCGCATCGAAGATCCCATCGGGCTGGAATGGAGCCGCGCGAACGTCACTCGCATCAGCCCCACCGTCGGCCTGGTGAACACCGTCGTGGGCAACGTCAACCTCATCGTACACCAATTGCTCGAACAACAGGCAACGCCGTATCCGGTTTTAATGACCCTGTTCCGCCGCGCCAATGGAACCGTCATCGCGAGCTTTCGCAGCAAGAACGGCGAGGCATTGAAAATCGCGCAACAACTCCAGGGCGGCGGCCACGCCAACGCCTGCGGCGCCACCCTGCCCCGCTCCGTTCAGACCGTCTCCGACGCCGTCACTTACTTGACGGGCCTGTTCAATCCATC
>JBFMBT010000041.1:0-28774 GCA_040754875.1 Verrucomicrobiota bacterium
AGGGCTCGCCCTCACCCTGGCCCTCTCCCCCAAGGAGAGGGAGGAATTGTTGCCGCGCTGGGAAGAAACAGTGCATAAGGCTCGCAACGAACCCACCCCTGGCCCCTCCCAGGAGGGGAACGGTCGTGGGTTGGCGAAGCGACTGGAAAAAATGGAGCACCGATTTCATTTGGCGCGGGCTCCTTTCAGGAAGAGTTGGACCACGCGCCGGGCGGATTGGCGGTTGAGTTTGGTTTCGGGCGAGAGCAGGTTGGCCATGAGATGAAAGCTGAGCGCGCCGTAGATGCCGGAGGTCAGTTCGCGGCTGGTGAAGGAGGAATCGAGTTCACCGTTGGCGAGGCCTTGTTTGATGAGTTGATGCAAAAAATCAAAGTTGCGGCAGCGCTTGGCGTCATGCCGCAGGGAATCGGGCATTTCCTTGGGCGGCGCGAAGGCGGCGGCAAACGCCAGGCGCGTCGCGTCCTTGCGCTGGCGGACGTGCTCGAATAATTCCGCGGCGATGGCGACCAGTTTGTCCTCCAGCGTGTCGAACCGGCTGGCCGCGCGCTGGGTGGCTTCGAAACATTCGTCGCAGGAATCCTCGAGCAACGCCTTGAACAGGCCTTCCTTGCTCTTGAAATAATAATAGAGCGTGGGCTTGGTGAACCGGGTGCCGGCAATAATGTCCTGCACGGAAGTGCCGGCAAAGCCGCGTTCCGCAAATTTCTTTTCCGCCGATTTGAGAATCTGACGCCGGGCGTCGGAATCATCCTTTAACATAAAAGGGAGCGCACGCTACGATTGAAACGGGAAAATGTCAATGGGAACTTACCGAACGGTAGGTGTGGGGAAAGTTCGAAGTTCGAGGTTCAGCGTTCAAAGTTCGGAGTCCCGGCTTCAGCCGGTTGGGCGTCGCCGCGCAGGCCAGCGAAGAAAACTTCCGCGCGCTTCGAACTGCTACGCCTTGGCCGGCTGAAGCCGGGACTCCGAACCGCTCAGACAAGGTGGCGATAGACGTCCAGGGTTTGCGCGGCGCATTTGCGCCAGGAAAACTGGGCGGCGCGTTGGCGGCCCTTTTCGCGAAGTTCCCCGCGGAGCGCCGGATCATCCATGACGGAGCGCAGCGCGCAGAGGTATTCGCCGGCGTCGGGCTTCACAAACAGCGCGGCGTCCCCGGCGATTTCCGGTATGCTCGCCAGGGGCGAACAAATCACCGGGCAGCCGCAGCTCATCGCTTCCAGAACGGTCATGCCAAACCCTTCGTAGCGGCTGGGAAAAACGTTGGCGATGGCGTGCGCAAAGAGATGACGCAGCACCGCGTCGGGCTGCCGCCCAAGGAAGATCCAGTTGTCCGGCGGCGGGCCTTCGCGGGAGACGCCTTCCCAGCGTTTGCCGGCAATCACCAGCGGCGGCAAGGGTGTTTGTTCGCGCGCGGCCAGTTCGTAAATCTCGCGCAGCAGGCTGAGATTCTTGTTGGGGTCGAGATGGCCGACGAAGAGGAAAAACTCGGGCGGCAACGGCAGGTCCGGCGCCTGCGTGGCGGCGGAGAACTCCGGGTCGGCAAACCCCGGGCCGAGGTGGACGACTTCAATGCGCGCGGCCGACAGACCGATCAATTTTATGGCCTCATCAGCCGTAAACTGGCTGATGCAGATGACCTTGTCGGCTTCGTGACACCGGACCAGCCGCGCCCGCGCGCGCAGGCGCGTCCAGCGGCGGAAGCGGTCGGGCGTGCGGATGTAACCAAGGTCGTGCAACGTGAGGACGTGGCGGCACGGGATGCGCGTCAGGATCGGGAAATCGAGCGAGTGCAGGAGGTCGGCGCCACTGGCGGCGAGCCGGCGGGGGCCGATGAAGCGACCCCAGATCATTTCGCGGTAGAAGGTTTTGAAGGCGCGGATGGGCTGCCGGTATTCGTAGTTGGTGACCGGCCAGTTGAGTTCGAACCACTCGAAGGCCGGCGCGCGCAAGGCCGAAAATCCGTGCAGGAGGTGTTCGATATAGCGGCTCACCCCGCCTTGCAGGATGAACCGATGATTGGTATCGAGCGCAACTCTCATCCGGTCTGACGGGATGAGTGTAAGTGCGGTCGAATCGGCCGCAAAGCTATTTCAACGCCGCGACAGCTTCGTCGGTGGCTTCGCCCAGCACGGCCAGGCCTTCCTCCAGCGCGTCTTGCGGAATGGTCAGGGGCGGGGCGATCTTCACGGTCTGGCCCCACGCGCCAACGGGTGAGAAGAAGAGCAGGCCCTTCTGGAAGCAGCGCTCGATGATGCTGTGCGCGAGGTCGTGGTCGGGTTCCTTGAGGCCGCGCTTGACGGTCTGCATGCCGCCGACGAGTCCCTTGGCAGTGACGTGGCCGATGACGGCGGGATGGCGCGCCTGAATTTTCTTCAAACCCTCGAAGAGGATCGGTTCGAGTTTCGCGGCGTTGGCGGTGAGGTTTTCGCGCACGATTTTTTTCACGCTGGCCAGCGCAGCGGCGGCGCAAACGGGATTGCCGGTGTGCGTGCTGGTCATCGAGCCAGGCGGAAACTGGTCCATGATGTGTTCGCGGCCGATGACGGCGGATAGCGGCAGCGAACTGCTGATGCCTTTGCCGCAGCAAATGAGGTCCGGCGTGACGCCGTAGTGTTCGAACGCCCAGAACTTGCCGGTGCGCCCGAAGCCGGACTGGACTTCATCGAACACGAGCACGACATCGTGTTGCTGGCACCAGTCGGCCAGGCGGCGGATGTATTCGATTGGCGCGAAGTCGGGACCGACGCCTTGGTAGGTTTCCATCATGACACCGGCGATGTTTTCGGGCTTGAGCCCGCGGCGGTCGATGGTTTCGAGGAAGGCATCGAAACTCGTGTCGGTCTGCCAGTAGCCGTCGGGGAAGGGGGCGTTGAGGATGGCGGGGTCTTCGTTGACGATCCAGGATTTTTGCCCGGCCATGCCGCCCGCCTGTTGCGAGCCCAGCGTGCGCCCGTGAAAGCCGCGTTCAAAGCCTACGATGCCAATCTTCTTTTTGCCGCCGACCTTGATGCCGTGCGCACGGCTGAGTTTGATGGCGCATTCGGTGGCTTCCGAGCCGGTGGTGAGCAGGAAGACTTTCCGCAATCCTTCGGGCGCGACGCTCGCAAGGTATTCGGCGAGTTGGGCGCGTTCTTCGCTGGGGAAGACGTAATTGTGCAACAGGTTGCTGTTGACCTGGTCGAGAATGGCCTGCTTGACCTCGGGCGCGCAATGGCCGGCGTTGGTGACGAGCACGCCGGACGACCAGTCGAGCCAGCGGTTGCCGTATTTGTCATAGACGAAAATATCCTCGGCGCGGTCCCAGACCAGCGGCGGCTGGCCGCGCATGGAAATTGGCTCGAAGGCGCGCAGCTTCTCCAGCGTCGGCACCGAATCCGGATGCGGGACCGGCGTGACGATGCGACGGTACTTCGTTTCAACGCGCGGAACCTGCCGCGGCTCGATGCTAAATTCTTTGCCCATATAAGTTGTGGAGAAAACTTGGCATTCCTCGGGTTGGAAGGCTACGCAAAATATCACTGGTATCGGTGTTTTTGTGATGAAGGGCGTGATGCGTGATACGTGATGCGTTTGAGGGGGACGCGGGTGAGGGGTGCAGCGCGTGCGGACCAATGGGGCGGCGGGTGATTCTGAGGACGGAGCCTCGTTACCTCGGCTGCTACGAATATTTTGGGGCGTGACTTTGTGCTTCTCGGGGCGGGGGGATTCGGATACTCCATGGGCAGTCTCCCGGGCTTATGCAAACCGCGCTCAAGATCAAACTCTCCATCTTCATGTTCCTCCAGTATTTCATCTGGGGCTCGTGGTACGTGAGCATGGGGACGTATCTGAACCAGACGCTGCACTTTGGCGGGCAGGAAATCGGCCTGGCCTACGGCGCGTTTGCCATCGGCGCGATGATTTCGCCGTTCTTCGTGGGGTTGATTGCGGACCGGTATTTCGCGTCCGAGAAAATGCTGGCGGTGCTGGGGATTGCGGGCGGCGTCGTTCTGTGCGCGCTGCCACAGTTCACGACGTTCAAGTCGTTTTATCCGGCGCTGATTCTGTATTGCGCGTTGTACGCGCCGACGCTGGCGCTGGGCAATTCGCTGTCGCTGCATCATCTGGCGGATGCGAAGACGGATTTTCCACGGGTGAAAATCTTCTCGGCGGTGGGCTGGATTGGCGGCGGCATCACGTTGAGTTTGTTGAAGGGCGAACAATCGGCGATTCAATTTTATCTGGCGGGCGCGCTTTCAGTGGCGCTGGGATTGTTTTCGCTGGCCCTGCCGCATACGCCGCCGAAAAAGACCGGCGCGAACATCAGCGTGGGCGAGCTGCTGGGATTGGATGCGCTGGCGCTGATGAGGAAGCCGGCGTTCGCCATCTTCATTGTGAGCATGTTTCTGATCTGCATCCCGCTCTACTTCTATTTCGTGATGATGGCGATTTACCTGACGGAACTGCAATGGACCGGCATCGCGGGCAAGATGACGCTGGCGCAGGTGTCGGACGTGGTGTTCATGCTGATGCTGCCGTTCATGCTCAAGACGCTGGGCTACAAGAAGACGATTTTCATCGGCATCCTCGCCTGGGCATCGCGTTACTTCCTGCTGGCGGGCAGCGTGACCATGACGGATTTGCAGGTCGTCATGATTTTTGCGGCGATTCTGCACCATGGGGTGTGTTATGACTTCCTGTTCATCGCCGGACAATTGTATGTGGATGACGAGGCCAACGAGCGGATTCGCGGCGCGTGCCAGGGATTCATCGCGTTCATCCTGTGGGGCGTGGGCGCGTTTGTGGGAACGACGCTGGCGGGACGCGTCCTGGCGATGCATACCATCGCGGGCGCCACGGGCCCCATCCAACACAACTGGCAGAACATCTGGCTGACGCCGGCCATCGGCGCGACCGCGGTGCTGGTGTTGTTTCTCATTTTCTTCCGCGACCCGGTGAAGAAGCGGGAAGACGAGGATGTGATCGCGGGCCGAGCGGAGGAAAATCTGGAGACGCCGTAGAAGCGCGTTGCGCTTAAGTTGTTCCTGCACAAGCGGTTAAGTCGCTTGATGACTTCCCGAGTCCTAACCGGCTTATTTGCAACGAGTTGCGACAAAACAGCCGATTCCGCCCGCTTCCGCCCGATATCGGCAGGTTAATCGAGCGTCTGACGGAATCGTTTGATGGCCAGCGACAGGGCGATGACCATGAACAAGGCGATGGGCCAGAGTTCGGGTGCGATGTCGGGGAGGCCGTTGCCTTTGAGGAGGATTCCGCGGACAATGCGCAGGAAGTGAGTGAGCGGCAAAACTTCGCCGATGCCTTGCGCCCAACCCGGCATGCCGCGAAACGGAAACATAAAGCCCGACAACAAAATCGACGGCAGAAAAAAGAAGAACGCCATCTGCACGGCCTGAAGCTGATTCTTCGCGATGGTGGAAAACGTGATGCCCATCGCGAGGTTCGCTCCAATGAAGACAAGGATGACGCACATCAAGAGCGTGAGGCTGCCGACAATCGGCACGTGAAACAGGAACTTCGCCGCGAGCACGATGAGCGCGGTCTGCACGTAGCCGACGAAAATATACGGCACGATTTTGCCAATCATCACTTCGCCGGGGCGCACCGGCGTGGCCAGCAGATTTTCCATCGTGCCGCGCTCACGTTCGCGAGTGATGGCCAGCGCGGTGATGACGACCATCGTCATGGTGAGCACCACGCCCATGAGGCCCGGCACGATGTTGTATTGGGTGATGGTCTCGGGATTGTAATGCCGATGCGTCCGCAACTCGATGGGCCCGGGCGTGGCGCGCAGCTTGCGCAACGGCCCGGTCAGGTCGCGGTCCAGCGCGCTGTTCATGAGCAGATTGACGGCGGCGATGGCGTTGCCGGTGGCGGCGGGATCGGTGGCGTCGGCTTCGAGCAACAGACTCGGCCTTTCGCCGCGCAGGAGCTTGCGCGAAAAATCGGATGGAATGTGCACGACGAACTGGACGTTGCCTTGCGCGAGCAGCGAATGGATTTCCGCTTCGTTGTCGGCGAGACGCACGATGTCGAAGTAACCGCTGTTGCGCAGCGCCGTCACCAGCGTGCGCGAGAAGACGCTGTTGTCCGCCGCGAAGACGGCGGTGGGCAGATGCTTGGGATCGGAGTTGATGGCGAAGCCGAACAGGATGAGCTGAATCAACGGAATGCCGACCATCATGCCGAAGGTGAGGCGATCGCGCCGCATCTGGATGAATTCCTTGGCGACGACCGCAAAGAAGCGGCGCAATTTGAAGGCGTGCGCTTTCATGCAAAATTGTCGCGCGCCGTGTCCATCAAACTGATGAACACATCTTCGAGGCCCGAATCGATGCGCTCCCACTGGTAGCTGCCGGTCATCAACGGTTGCAGGCTGGCTTCGAGTTGCGCGCGGTTGCGGCCGCTGACGTGCAGCGTGTTGCCAAACGCGACAACCTGTTCCACGCCGGGCAACTGGCGCAATCGATTGGCCAGCGTCGCCGTGCCGGGGCCGCTGACCTGCCACGTGGTCAATCCGGCTTTGTGGATGACTTCCTGGACAGTGCCGCGCGTGAGCAGGTTTCCGTAAGCGATGTAGGCGAGGCGATGGCAGCGCTCGGCTTCGTCCATGTAATGCGTGGTGATCATCACGGTGAGACCGTCGGCGGCGAGTTGATGAATTTCCTCCCAGAAATCGCGGCGCGCCTTGGGATCCACGCCGGCGGTGGGCTCATCGAGCAGGAGGAGTTGCGGCTTGTGGATCAAACACGCGGCGAGAGCGAGGCGTTGTTTCCAGCCGCCGGAGAGGACGCCGGCGAGTTGTTTGCGCCGCGCGACCAGGCCAAGCCGTTCGAGGCTTTGTTGCACGGCGGCCTTGCGATCGGGCACGCCGTAGATGCGCGCAATAAAATCGAGGTTCTCCTCGATGCTGAGATCTTCGTAATAACTGAAGCGCTGCGTCATGTAACCGACGTGCATTTTGATGTCGGCGGAATTGCGGCGGATGTCGAAGCCGAGGCAATGGCCGTCGCCGGCATCGGGCGTGAGCAGGCCGCAGAGCATGCGCAGGAAGGTGGTCTTGCCGCTGCCGTTGGGGCCGAGGAAGCCGTAGATTTCGCCGCGCGCGACCTGCATGGCGATGTTGTTGACGACGGTCTTGTCACCAAATTTCTTGGTGATGCCCTGGACGTCGATGACGTAGGAGGCGTCGCTCATGGGTGAAGGAGGGGAATAGGGCAGAAAGATTCCGGGCAGAAAAATGTGGAAAACACAAAGTGTATGTGGGCGGTTTTCTTGAGCTGCATACTTTTCAGTGTATTGTGGCGAACGTCACGTGTTTTGGCCCAAGGTCGGCCCAAATGATGGCGTCCAATTCTGTGTGGCTGAGCAGGCGGTGCAGGTGCTCCCTGTAGTTAGAGGTTTTACCATCCAACGAGGTCAGGGTGAACGCGACGCGAGGAGCGGCGAGTTGCATCCTTTGAAAGCCTACGGTACGGGTCTCAACCTTCACTTCGACATCCTTCAACACAGCTGGTTCGCCGCCCAGAAAGTGAGTCAACGCTTCTTCATAGAGCGGTAATTCCAAGGCCGTTCCCCAATCTCGAAGCAGTGATGTCAGGATTTCCTGGAAGTGATTGGATCCAGGAATGCGATTGTTCCACAAACTCGCTTCGACGGAAAATTGTGTGCGTTCCGCGTATGTGAGTGTCGTATTTACGAATTCATGCTCCACCGATTCAGGGCGAACGTTAATGAGTTTTCCATGGCCCAGTTCTGCTAGCAGGAGGTAATGAAGGAGCTGGGCACGATGCCGGGCCATCAAAGCCTCGGCGGCTTTGAATTCAAATAACGCGCCCGCTCTGGCCATTGCATCCATGTAATAGGTTTTGTGAAAGGAACGGTGACTCACTTCAATTGGCACTTCGAGACGCACATCGGGAATGCGACAAGCAAGTTCAAGTTTGTAAATCCGCTCGTCAAAAAATCGGCCGAGTTCATTGTGCATATCAAACACAACCTTCATCACCGAGTAGGAGATTTCGCCAAATTCCGATTGAGAAAGCCGACGTAGCCGAATGGGGATTTTTATGGGCATATGGTGCAGGGGCAAAAGATTAAGAGCTGAAGAATCGGGAGGCCGCCGACTGCAAGTCCTGGTTTCATGATCGGATTCATAAGCTTCCTGGTGAATTCTCGGCCTTTATCTTTCTGCCAAATTTTTCCTCACATCCACCGGCTGGCCGGGGCGCAGTTTGGCGGCGTCGCTGGGCGCGAAGGCGGCTTCGATCATGAATACGAGTTTCGAACGGTTCTCCTGGCTGTAGATGACCGGCGGGGTGAACTCGGCTTGCGTGGAAATGTAATTGATCGTGGCGCTCACGGGCACGCTGGCGCCATCAAAGGAAACGGAAACCTGCTGGCCTGTCTTTATGTTTGGCAATTCGGCTTGAGGAACGAAGAAGCGAACCTTCAGATTTTCGGGCGGCAACATGGAAACGATGGGACTGCCGGCGGCGACCCATTCGCCAGTTTGATAGATCGTGTCGTGGACGCGCGCAGCGGCAGGAGATTTTTGCGCCTTTTGGTCAAGGGCCCAACGGGCCTTGTCGAGCGCGGCGGTGAGGGCTTCGATTTCCGCGTCGGCCGCACGGATTTCGTCGTCGCGTGCGCCGAGGCGGGCGGTCTCCAGTTCGGCGTAGATGGCGTCGAGCTGTGCCTGATTGGCGTCACGCTGGGCGCGGGCTTGTTCGAGTTGCTCTTGGGAGATGGCGCCTGCACCGCTCTTGTGGACGCGTTCGCGGCGGACGAGTTCAGTTTCGGCGAGTTCAACGGCAACCTTCGCCTGGGCGAGGCGCGCTTCGATCGCGGCAATCTCCGAGGGGCGCCTGCCCTTGAGCAGATTGTCCTTGCGAGCGCGTGCCTGGGCGAGGCGCTTTTCGGCTTCGCGCACGGCGGCGCTTTCCGCTTCGCGCTCCAGTTCGAACAGCAACTGGTCCTTCTGCACTTCCTCACCGCGCTTGACCTTCAAGCTGGCGAGCGCGCCGGGCAACGGGGCGGCGACATAGACGTATTCGCCCTCGATGTAGCCTTGGAAGGCGCCGGTGGGTTTCGGCTGGCAACCGCCCAACACAAGCGCGATGGCCACACAGACAATGGTAGTGAAGGCACTCTTCATGGTTTCTCCGTGGGTGAGGCGGTGGCCGTGGCGGCGCTGACTTGAGCGGCGGGCGCAAGTTCCTCCCAGCCGCCGCCAAGGGATTTGAGCAACGCCACCAACTGGCGCGCGACGTTGACTTCGCTTTGAATGAATTGGTCGGCCACATCATTGCGGGCGCGCTCGGCATCGAGCACAACGAGAAAATCGCTCAACCCTTCGGTGAACGACGTGCGCGCCAGTTCCACGGCGCGTTCGCTGGACCGGCGCGCTTGCGCGAGCGTGGCCAGGCGCTGCTGTTCGCGGCCGTATTGCGTGAGCGCGTTCTCCACTTCTTCAAGCGCGGTGAAGACCGTCTTCTCATAACGCACCAACGCGGCGGCTTCGCGGGCTTTGGCGGCTTCGATGCGCGCACGCACGCGTCCGCCGGTCAGCAGTTTCCACTCGACCGCCGGCCCGACGGTCCATGCGAGGCTGTCACTGTTGAACAGCGTGGTGAACGACGAGCTTTGCAGCGACGGCGAGCCCGTGAGATAGAAGCGTGGAAACAATTCCGCCGTGGTCGTGCCGACGTCCGCTGTGGACGCGGCAATTTCGCGCTCGGCGCGTTGGATATCTGGCCGGCGGCGGAGCAATTCGGACGGCAGCCCCACGGGTACGGGGTCTTTGATGGCGGGCACTGCTTGGGCGCGCTCCAGTTCGGCGACCAGCGCGCACGGTTCCTTGCCCAGCAACACGGCGAGCCGATGCGCGCCGCTGCGGATGGCGGCCTCCAGCGTGGGCAATTGCGCGCGCGTGGAGTCGAGCAACGTTTTGGTCTGCAACACCGGCAGTTCACCGCCCAGGCCCGACGTGTAACGTTCTTCCACCAAACGCAACGTGCTTTCCAGATAACTGATGTTCGTGCGAACGATTGCCGCGCGCTGTTGCGCGCCGCGAAGTTCGATGTAATTGCGCGCCGTTTCCGCCAGCACTGCCAACGCGATGTGGTCGCGGTCATAGATGACGGCGCCGAGCCGGGCATTGGCGGCCTCGACCGTGCGGCGTGTCGCGCCAAACAAATCGATTTCCCAACTGGCGTCGAAACCAAGCTGAAACAAATCCGTTTCGCGATCCACAAAGCCGCGCCGCAGGATGGCGCCGCCGAAACGCTCGTTGTTTTTGCTGAGGCCGCTGTTGTCGAAGCGTGCGTTGGGCGCGAGCTGCAAATCATCGCGGCCTCCGGCTTCCCGACGCAACGCGCGCGCCTCGCGGATGCGCTCGGTGCCAATGCGCAGGTCGTGGTTGGCCTCGACGGCCTGACGCAGGTAACCGGCCAGCAAGGGGTCGTTGAAGGCGAGCCAGCCGGGCGGGGAGGGGAGTGCGTTGGTGGTGGTGCCGGCAACCGCGCCGCTGGACCACGCGGCCGGCGTGGCGACCGTTGGCTCATGATATTTCGGCCCGACGGTGCAGCCGGTGATCCATATCAGCGCACCCGCGCCAAGGACGAGTTTACATTTCATGTGTCACCTTCTGGATGTTTGCCTGGATGCGATAAAGCGTGCGCAAAGTCGCCTCCATGTCCTCGCGCGGAATGCCGCCGATGACCCGGTCTTTGAGGCCCAGAGCGATCGCCATGAGCCTGCCTTGGAGCGCGCGGCCCTTCCTGGTCAGCCACGCGCACACGACACGCCGGTCCTCGGGATCCGGTTCGCGACGCACGTAACCCTTGCGCACCAGGCCGTCGAGGATGCGGGTGACGGTGGTGCGGTCGCGGATGGCGAGGTTGGCGAGCGCGCCTTGATTGAGGCCGTCCTGGCTCCACAGGCGGTTGAGCAGGACCCATTCCTCGGGCGTGATGGAATAGCCGTGTTGCTGGAACACGCGTGTGAGAAACGAACGCATGATGTAGGCGGTCCGGTTGATGACGAACCCGGGGTTCTTCTCCAACGGCGGCCAGCGTTCCTCAGGCATAACTTGTAGTTTACAATATATGCAGACTACAAGTAATTGTCAATGAAATCGACCAATGGGACATTGGGCGCGGGACGAACCGGTTCAAGACTCGCATGCGTGAAGAGCGAGTCCCTTCCGAATGGCCCGGGCGGAACAGCCTCGCGCAAATTGACAAAGATTCTTATCGATTATTGATGCTGCGGTGCCAACAATGGGGAGGTTTCAGGCGGTGAGGGACACAATTTGGCGGCGTTTGCAGTTCAACAGATTTGCGGTTTTCGCAGGCGATCGATAAGCTGGGCTGAGGGAATGAAGAAGATCTTGATACTCGAGGATGACGCGGAACGCCTGGAGGCGTTCCGCGCCGCAGTGGCTTCCTTGGGTCGGGGCGTGGAACTGGTGTCGTGGCGCGATACCGCCACCATGGCCGCCGAATGTGATGCCCACCTGGGCGACGCGCATTTGATTTCTCTGGACCACGAACTGAAGGTTGCTGGCAACGCCGATTCCGTGCCGGGTGTGGAAGCCGCGGAATTTCTCGCCAAATATCCGCCCATCTGCCCAGTGATTCTCCATGCCCCGAACGGCGAACGCACGTGGCAGATGGAGTACGCCTTGCAATTCGCCCAATGGACCACCGAGCGGATCCAGCCTTCGGGCGATTGGATCCAGACCGAATGGCTGCCCCGGGCCCGCGGCATGGTCAGCAAAGCCAATTCTCCCGCCAAATGGCACAAGCGTCCCTCCGACCACGCGGGCCGCGTGGCGCGCGCGGAATTGTCGCTGCTGGGACTGTCCGTGGGCGATGCGTTTGGAGCGTGTTTCTTCGGCGAACAGAAGGCCGTGGAGGAGCGCCTCTCCAAGCGAAGAATGCCGCCGCCCAAGTGGGTGAACACGGCGGATACCATGATGACGATCTCCATCGTCGAGGTGTTGAAACGCTTTGGCGAAATCAATCAAGACGCGCTGGCCCGCGCTTTCGCCGAAAAATATCAACGCCAGCCCAACCGCGGCTACGGGGCGATGGCGTGCCAGGTGTTGCAGCAAATCGGGCAGGGGAAGGATTGGCGCAAGGTGGCGCGCGACGTGTTCGGCGGCATGGGATCGATGGGCAATGGCGGCGCGATGCGGGCGGCGCCGATCGGTGCCTATTACGGCGACAAGGTGGGCGATGTCATCGAGCAGGCGGCGCGCTCCGCGGAAGTCACCCACGCCCACCCCGAAGGGCAGGCGGGCGCCGTGGCCGCGGCATTGGCGGCGTCGTGGACGACCACGCACAGCCGCACCCGCGCCAACCCGCTCGACATGCTCCAATTTTGCGAGGCATTTACGCCCAGCGGCGTGACGCGCGCCGGCATTCAGAAGGCACTCTCCCTGTCGCTAGAACAACCGGTGCGCGCCGCGGCCAGCACCTTGGGCAACGGCAGCGCTGTGATTTCATCGGACACCATCCCGTTCGCGCTGTGGTGCGCCGCCCGGCACCTGCACAATTTCATCGAAGCGATGTGGACGACGGTCAGTGGGTTGGGCGATCGCGACACGAACTGCGCGATTGTCGGCGGCATCGTCGCCCCGAGCGTCGGCCGCGAGGGCATCCCGCGCGACTGGCTGGATGCGCGCGAGCCGTTGCCGTTTCAGCCTTAGGCCGTTCCGAGGGGCCATGGGTCGGTTGACTGCAAGCCTTGCGCTTTGTTTTCATCTAACGCCGCAAAAGAGTCTCCCTCTCCCCACGGGAGAGGGACGGGGTGAGGGGAAAGGGAGCGTCATCATATCCACGATTCGAAAATCAGCTTCCTGAGAAGGCTCGAGGTGAGTCGCCACCTTCCGGGTTTTTCGAACAAACTTTGAGCGTGCAAGCCGTCTGGCGCGTCTTTATATTTGGGCATCCCTGTCAGGCGGCGTGATGTCGTCGCGGGATGTATTCTTGCAATGGAGAAATACGTAATGAAAACGAAGTCATTCATTTTGGTGCTGGCGGCCATTTCAACGCTGACGACCGGCCGGGCCGTGGCTGCGGGCAAAGTCGATTTCGCCAAGGACATTCAACCCATTCTGCAAAAGTCCTGCCTCGAATGTCACGGGCCGGAGAAACAGAAGGGCAAACTGCGCCTGGATTCAAAAGCCGCGGCGCTCAAGGGCGGCGACACCGGCCCCGCCATCGTTCCCGGGCAGCCGGACAAGAGCGACCTGTTCCGGCGCATCACGTTGCCGAAGGACCACGACGAATTCATGCCCAGCAAGGGCGATGCGCTGACCAAGGCGCAGACGGACCTGATTCGCGCCTGGATCAGCGAAGGCGCGAACTGGCCCGAAGGCGCGACGCTCGTGGCCGAGACCGAGAAGAAAGTTCCCGATATCAAACCAACGGCGGCGGACTTAAAGGCGATCGCGGAAATTGAAAAGGCCACGGGCGTGGACATCCGTCCCGTCGCGATGAACGACGGCCGCCACACCGCGAACTTTCGCGTGCTGGGCACCAACATCACGGACGCGTCCATTGCCCCGTTGAAGAACATCAAGGTGCTGTATGATTTGAACCTCGCGGGCACGTCCGTGGGCGATGCCGGCCTGGCGAACCTCGCCGGCCTGCCAAACCTCACGCGCCTGCACTTGGAACATGCCCGCATCACCGACGCGGGGTTGGCCAATCTCAAGGGCCTGGCCAACCTCGAATACCTGAATCTGTTCAACACCAAGGTGACCGATGCCGGTTTGAAACATCTGGCGGGTCTGACGAATCTCAAAAACCTTTACGTCTTCGAGACCAAGGTCACCGACAAGGGCATCGCCGAACTGAAGAAGAAACTTCCCAATGTGAAGGTGGAGAAGGGCGTGGATTTGCAGGCGCTCTTGAAGGCCGAGGAGAAAAAGGAAGAAGCCAAAAAGGAAGAGGCCAAGAAGGACGAAAAGAAAGACGTCCCCAAGGCCGATGCGAAAAAGGCCGACGAGAAGAAGAAGGCGGATACGAAGAAAAAGAAGAAGCAATAGGGGAGCTGGCGTTCATTCCGTCGTGGAGCATCGACAATTTCCTTCGGACCGCGGCTGTCCCCAGTCGCAGCGTGTGGTCTGAAACGTTCCGCCCAACGGTGGAAACACACGAACTTTCTTGCCCTTGGTTGCATGCCCCACGCTGCGGCTGGGGACAGCGCGCGGACGCTCTCCGAATTTACACTTTCGCCAGCGCCGGTGTTGTCTTCTCGCGCCCCAGTTCCGCCTTCACATCCTTGATCAGCTTCTCCAGTCGGCGGCCGTACTCGACGTAGTTTTTGCGCATCGCGTCTTCGTTGGCCGCGGAGTTGGCGTCGTGGAATACGACCACCATGTGCGGTTCGATGGAGATGCCCGCATCGTAACCGCGCCCCAGCGCGTCTTTGAGGATGTCGCGCACGCGCCCCTGGCCTTCGCCGGGCCAGTTGTAATCCGCGTCATTCTTGGCGGGATTCCACGTCGCATCCTTGATGTGGATGTGCACCGAGTGGTCGCGCACATGCGTCCAGAATTCCCACGGGTCCTGCTTCGGCCACGGCTTGGATTTGATGCGGTCCGCGTTAAAAATCGGATTGGCGGTGTCGAACACCCACTTCAGCCCGGGGCATTTGTCGAGGATTTCCAGCGCATGCTTCCAGCTCATGCCGCCGTAATTCATGCAATTCTCGTGCACCGGTTGCAGGCCAGCATCGAGAAACATCTTGGTCACCTCGCGCACGCGCTTGAAGACTTCCTCGGGGATGCGGTCATCGTCGTCGCCTGGTTTGAAGCTCATCACGCGGATGTATTTGGTGCCCAGCCGTTGCATGCGCGGGATGGCGCGGCGCACCTCGGCCAGCGTGACATCCATCGGGTCGCTGACCTTCTTGGCCCAGTTCATGACTGTGGAACCAAAGCAATAGATGCCGACGCCGTTTTCCTTGAGCTTGCGCTCCACGATGTCGAACGCCTCGTCGGGGATGTTGTGGAGATTGTCCTTCTTGAAACCCGGCACCTCGACGCCGCGCATCTCGATGTATTTCCAGCCCAGTTCCTTCGTCGCGGTAATCTGGGTATCAATGCTGTTGCCGCCCTCGTCGCCAATGCCTGTTAAGATCATAAAGCTTCAGAATGTTGAGCCACTAAAACTGCGCCGAAACGATGCATGGCGCAAGTTTTTCATTTTCCTTTCGGACCTCGCGAACGCACCCGCAAACCGGAAGCCCACGCTTCAACTCTCCTTGAACCTTGCCGCTTCTTTGGAGTTTTGACGCTTTGACCTTGAAGTTTTGGCAAAGGTTTTTTCCAGATGGGCACGAGGCGTTTCATTTCATCGATGAGATACTGGCAGGCTGTGAACGCCTCGCCCCGGTGCGGCGCAACCACCTCCACCCACAGCGACGGCTCGTTCACCTTCACCACGCCCAGCCGATGCACCAGGCGCACTGATTCGACCGGCCAGTTTCTTTCCACGTGGTCGAAGATTTTATGAAACTGATGCTCAGCCATTTCCCGGAAAGACTCGTAATCAATGGCGTCGATGGTGTCGTTGCCTTCGTGATTACGCACCACGCCGGCAAAATATATGGCGGCGCCCATGTTGGGTGACATCCGCCGCCGGGCCGTCAGGGCAGCCTCGTCGATTGGCTCGGTCGTGATGGTCAGTTCGCGTTTCACAAAAGCTCGTCAGCCGCCTTGCACCGGCGGGAACAGCGACACCACGTCGCCTTCCTTCAACACGTAATGGCGGTCCTGATACTCCACGCCGACAGCAATCAACGTGGATTTCTTCATCTCCGCGAGGCGGGGAAACCGTTTCATCAACCGGTCATGCAAATCGCCGAGCGTCCCGCCGTCCGGCAGGTCTTCGCGTGCCTCGGCGCACCCGGTCAGTTCCTTAGAGTAGGAGTAAAAATGAACCGCAATCTGCATGCGTCTCTACGCCAGTAACATCTCACAGGGGCGCGCTCAAGGCCAATCCGCCGGTTGACGCGTGTGCCGGTGTGGGCGAGGTTTTAAAATTGATTTGGGTGGGAATAGTGCTTGAAGCGCCGCAGCTCCTTCGGCTTAATCGGCGCGGTTTTTGCCAGGGCCCATGGAATGCGGACTTACGAACCCCGCGAGGTCCGGAAGGAAGCAACGGCAGTTTGCTCCGCATCCGCCGTGGTCACCCTGGCATTTTCTTTTCCTCGCGAGGGCCGAAGGTGAATAATTTTCCCCATTTTGTGCTTCCGCTTTGCCGCAATTGTCTGTTGAGTTTTTGTTCAAGCAAGGCCGATGCCGCCGCGCCCAACTGAATCAGCCGATGTCATACCAGGTCATAGCCCGCAAATATCGCCCGCAACGTTTCGCCGACGTGGTGGGGCAGGAGCACGTCTCGCAAACGCTGGCCAACGCCATCGCCCAAAGCCGCATCGCGCACGCCTATTTGTTCTGCGGCCCGCGCGGAACTGGCAAGACGACGATTGCGCGCATCTTCGCCAAGTGTCTCAACTGCACCGGCGGACCAAAGGTCGATTTCGCGGATGATGACCCGCGCTGCAAGGAAATCGCCGAGGGCCGTTCGCTGGATGTGCTGGAAATCGACGGCGCGAGCAACAACGGCGTGGAGCAGGTGCGCGAATTGCGCGAGACCTGCAAGTTCGCCCCGGCGACCTCGAAGTTCAAAATCTACATCATCGACGAAGTGCACATGCTCTCGACGGCGGCGTTCAACGCGCTCCTCAAGACGCTGGAAGAGCCGCCCGAGCACGTGAAGTTCATGTTCGCCACCACCGAGCCGGAGAAGGTGTTGCCGACGATCCTTTCGCGCTGCCAGCGGTTCGATTTGCGGCGCATCCCGGCGAGCCTCATCGTGAAGCACCTCGGGGTCATCGCCAAACAGGAGAAGGTGAAGATCGACGAGGCTGCGCTGCACGCCATCGCCCGTGGTTCGGACGGCGGCATGCGCGATGCGGAATCGACCCTCGACCAACTCATCAGTTTCTGCGGCGAGCGCATCGAGGAGAACGACGTGTTGTCGATGTTCGGCCTGACGGCGCGCAGCCAGGTGCTCGGCCTGGCGCGGGCGGTGCTGGAAGGGCAGGTGGCCGAGGCGTTGCGTGGCCTGGACGAACTGGCCAAGCAAGGCAAGGACCTCGCGCGCTTGTTGTCCGACTTGCTGAATCATTTTCGCAATCTGTTGATTTACGTGGTGTCGCGGGGCGACCTGAGCTTGTTGGAGGTTTCCGAGGCGGAGACCGCCGCGTTGAAGGAGCAATCGGCGTTGTCCACGGCGGACGCGCTGACGCGCATCATGGAAGTGTTGTCCGAATGCGAATCGCGGCTGCGTGATGCGTCGTCGCGCAAGATTGTCATCGAGGTGGCGTTGCTGAAGGCGATCCAGGCGCGCAATGCGATGAGCCTCGACAGCGTGTTGAATCAATTGCAGCAATTGCGCTCGGAACGCGGCGGTAATCCGGTCGCGTCCGCAGCGGAGCCTGCGCCGGTGGCACCGGCCCGGGCGCAAAGCAGTTTCGGAGCGTTGCGCGAGGCGTTGAGCACGGAGACACCGAAGGTGCCGCCTTCTCCTGCCGCACCCGTGGCAACGAGCACGCCGGAGCCCAAGCCCGCTGCGCCCTCGGCGGCGCCCGCGAGTGCTTGCAGCGGAGAGGGCCTGGAGGAACTCTGGCAGAATGTCGTGACCGGCGTGGCGCGGGTGAGCCCGTTCACGAAGACTTATTTGCTGGAGGCGCATCCGGTGGCGTTTGAGAAGAATGTGCTGACCATCGGCTTTGACCCGGAATTCGCGGACCATCTCGGTTTGGTGGACAACGCGAAGAACCACAGCATCATTCAGACAAAACTGCACGAACTCGGTTTTCCCGGAGCAATGGTGAAATTCATCAAGGCGGACGCGCCGCCGGACCGCGTGCGGCTCGTCATCGCCGAAGCGCCGGCTGATCCGGCACCCGCGCGCGCGGAAGCGCCGAAGGCCGCCACCGAGCCGCGCAAGGAAGCGCCGGCGTCGCGCGCGTTCAGCAAGGAGGATTTCAAGGATGACCCGCTGATCAAGAAGGCGTTGGAAATGTTCAAGGGCCAGATTGTGGATGTGAGAGCGTAACCTTAAACCATTTATTCTATGTCGAGCATTGGAAAATTGATGAAACAGGCGCAGCGGATGCAGCAGCAGATGGAAAAAGTGCAGGCTGACCTGGCTGCGCGCACGGTGGAAACCACCAGCGGCGGCGGCGCCGTCAAGGTCACCGCGAAGTGCGACGGCACGATCGCGTCCATCAAGATCGATCCGCAGGCGTTGAACCCGGCGGACGCTCAATTGGTGGAAGACATGTTGCTGGGCGCCGTCAACAGCGCGCTCACCCAGGCGCGCGACATCTCCAACCAGGAGATGGGCAAGGTGACGCAGGGCCTCAGCCTGCCGGGGATGATGTGACCCTTCCCGAACCCATCGCCGCGCTCATCGGCGCGCTGAACAAACTCCCCGGCATCGGCCCGCGTTCCGCGGAGCGACTGGCGTTGCATCTTGTGCAAACCGAGGCCGGCGAAATCCGTGCGCTCGCGCAGGCAATTCTTACGGCGAAAGAGCGCATCCAGACGTGCCGCGTCTGCGGCGCGCTGACGGAGGCTCAGCCATGCGCCGTCTGCGACAACACGCGACGCGATGCATCGTTGGTTTGTCTCGTCGAACGCGCCGTGGACATCATCAGCATCGAGAAATCCGGCAGTTTTCAGGGGAAATACCACGTGCTCGGCGGGCGCATCTCGCCGTTGAACGGCATTGGGCCCGAGGATTTGCGCATCGCGGAACTGGAGGCGCGTTTCGCGAGCGAACCGATCAAGGAAGTCATCATCGCGTTGAGCACCGATGTGGAAGGCGATGCCACCAGCCACTATCTGGCGAAACGCTTTGCCCAAAAGGGGATGAAGGTTTCGCGCATCGCGCACGGCCTGCCGGCGGGCAGCGGGCTGGAATTCGCGGATGAATTGACGTTGAGCCACGCACTCCAGGGCCGCCGCGAAATGAAGGAGTAGCGTCTTACCTGCATCCCCATGAATCGGCCCAAGGCGGTTGTTTTCGATCTCGGCAAGGTGCTGGTGGATTTTGATTACGGCATCACGGTGCGCAGAATCCTGTCGCGGTGCCGCATCGGCGCCATGGAGTTGCGCCAGTTGATTGACCAGTCGCCGCTGCTGCATCGTTACGAAACGGGATTGCTTTCCACGCGCGAGCTCTACGACGAAGTCCAGCGTGCGGCCGGTTACGAAGGCGGCTTCGAAGAATTCTGCGCTTCGTTCGCCGACATCTTCACGCCGATTGTGCCCATGGTGGAGTTGCACGCCGAATTGCGCCGGCGCGGTGTGCCGCTCTACGTTTTCTCGAACACCAACGAGCTGGCCGTGCGCCACATTCGCGCGCAATTCCCGTTCTTCAGCGAATTCGACGGCTACATTCTTTCCTTCGAGCATCGCGCGATGAAACCGGAGGAAACGTTGTATCAAATCGTTGAGCGCGTCGCGCAAGGGCAGGGGAACGAGTTGCTTTACGTTGACGATCGACCCGAGAACATCGCGACGGGCACGGCGCGCGGCTGGCATGCGGTGCTGCACGAGTCGCCGGAGCAGACGCGCGCGGCCGTGGTGAAGCTTGGTTTCGCACTTTGATGCGGATGTAGGACACTCAAAAGCGCATGGGGTTCGCGCCACAAGGTAATTGCGTGACTTACCCCTTTTGACGGCGGGTCGGCGGACGCCGAGGGTTTTCTTTCGAGACTTGTTGCGTCTCCTATGAAAACCGTTCGTCGAGCAGCCGCACTGTGCCTGTGCCTCGGATTCGTGGTGCACGCGTGGGCCGCTGACCCGACGTGGGAATTCGCCGTGCAGGCCAGCGCCACAGTCCAAGCCTCGCCACCGCAGATTCGCTTGAGCTGGCCGCAGGACACGTTTGCGACACCGAGCAGTTACTCGGTGTTTCGCAAGTCCCCTACGTCCACTTCGTGGGGAACTCCGACCGTCCTGCCCGGCACCGCCACGACATTCACGGACAACAACGTCACAGGTGGCACTGTTTACGAGTATCAGATCTTCAAGACCAACACGACCTACAAGTACAGCGGTTACGGTTATGTGCTTTCCGGCATCAACGCGCCACTTGTGGAAAGCCGCGGCAAGATTGTGCTTATCGTGGACAACACTTACGCCGCCGACCTCGCCAGTGAATTGAATCGCCTTCAGCAAGACCTCACGGGAGATGGATGGACTGTGCTTCGCCACAACGTGGCTCGCAATGAATCCGTCGTGAACGTGAGGAATCTGATTCGCAATCAATACAACACGGACCCGTCCAACGTGAAAGCGGTCTTCCTGTTCGGCCACGTGCCAGTGTCGTATTCGGGCAATTTCGCCGGAGACTTTCATGCGCCCGAGCATCAAGGCGCCTGGCCGGCGGACGCCTATTACGGCGACATGAACGGCACCTGGACCGACAGCGCCGTGAGCAACACCAACGCCGAGTATCCGCGCAATTGGAACGTGCCGGGTGATGGCAAATTCGATCAATCGTATCTCCCATCGCCGCTCGAACTGGTGGTGGGGCGCGTCGATCTCGCGGATCTGCCCGCGTTCGCTCAAGGCGAAAAGGAATTGCTCCGCCAATACCTCAACAAGAACCACAACTACCGCCACAAACTCATGACGGCGAACCTGCGTGGCTTGATCCATGATTCCAGCGGCACACGCGACGGCGAGGCGTTCGCGGCGAGTGGCTGGCGCAACTTCGCGCCGTGGTTTGGCGCAGCCAACATCACGACGGTGCCCGTCGGCCAGTGGTTCAGCACGCTGCATAACCAGAGTTATCTCTGGGCCTACGGTTGCGGCGGCGCGAGCTTCTTCAGCATCGCAGGCCTGGGCACCTCCGGGAATTACAATGAAGTGAACACGTGGGACTTCGCGGCCGGAGATCCGCGTGCGGTGTTCTACATGTTCGCCGGCAGTTGGCTCGGGGACTGGGATTCGCAGAACAACATCATGCGCGCCACGCTCGCCACGCGCAC
Source organism: Verrucomicrobiota bacterium (assembly GCA_040754875.1). Classification (GTDB taxonomy): domain Bacteria; phylum Verrucomicrobiota; class Verrucomicrobiia; order Limisphaerales; family JBFMBT01; genus JBFMBT01. The sequence goes on from JBFMBT010000041.1 coordinate 21,088, forward strand.
GTTTGGCCTCGCGTGCGTGGTGGGCGGGCAACCGCACTGGTATGGCCACCAGATGGGCTTGGGCGAAACCATCGGCCACTGCACGCGGCTGACGCAGAACAATCCGCCCAACGGCCTCTACCGGAATCAAGTCGATGATGCCGCCGGCCTCGTGCACGAAGCATTGATGGGCGATCCCACATTGCGCCTCCACATGGTCGCGCCGCCGCCGTGGTTGACTGGCACCATGACCTCCGGCGGCGCGAATCTTGGTTGGGGCGCGTCGCCCGAGTCGGTCGCCGGTTATCACGTCTATCGCGCCAACTCGGCGAACGGTCCATTCGTCCGGGTAAGCACCTCGCTCGTTGGTGGCACCAGCTTCACAGACACAAGCGTTTCTTCTGGCACCTATACTTATATGGTGCGTGCCGTGAAACTGGAGAATCGCCCCAGTGGCAGCTACTTCAACGCGAGCCAGGGCGTGTTTGCAACCGTGAGCGGCTCCGGTTCGTCCGATACGATCCCGCCCACCATTGCCATGACCGCGCCCGCCAACGGAGCAACGGTCTCCGGCTCGTCTGTCACCGTTTCCGCAAATGCCTCCGACAACATCAGCGTCGTCGGCGTTCAGTTCAAACTGGATGGCGCGAACCTCGGCGCCGAGGACACGGCTTCGCCTTACAGCATTGTGTGGAACACCACCGCGACCGGCAACGGTTCACACACGCTCACTGCCGTGGCGCGCGACGGTGCCGGCAATCAAACCACGTCCAGCCCCGTCACCGTGACGGTGAACAACGGCACATCCTCCACCACTGTCTGGATCGATGATTCGCTGCCCGCCGGAGCGTCGCCTTCCTCCAGCGGCGGAGATTCGTGGACCTGGGCCAGCAACAATCCGTCGCCATTTTCCGGTGTGCTGGCGCATCAATCCGCCATTGCCGCGGGCATGCACCAGCACTTCTTTGAAAACGCCACGGCCGCGCTGACCGTCAATTCCGGTGACACACTCTTCGCCTATGTCTATCTCGACCCGAGCAATCCACCGAACGAAGTGATGCTCCAATGGAACGACGGCTCGTGGGAGCATCGGGCCTACTGGGGCGCCGACAACATCGGCTGGGGCGTAAACGGCAGCGCCAGCCGCTACTTTGCGGGCGCCTTGCCCCCGGCGGGGCAATGGGTGCGATTGGCCGTGCCCGCCGCTGCCGTCGGCCTGGAGGGGAAGACACTCAACGGCATGGCGTTCACACTTTACGGCGGGCGTGCCACGTGGGATTACGCCGGACGCGATTCTTCCGGGAGTCCGCCGCCGCCACCACCACTGCCACCGCCGCCGTCTTCGGAGGTTGTTTGGGTCGAGGACAGCCTGCCTTCGGGCGCAATTGCTGATTATCAGGGCGGCGATGCCTGGGCTTGGGCTGGCAGCAACCCGACGCCCTTCTCGGGTTCGCTCGCGCATCAATCCGCGATTGCCGCAGGCACGCACCAACATTATTTCTACAATGCCTCGGTCACGCTTACCGTGAGCGTCGGCGACTCGCTCTTCGCGTATGTCCATCTCGACCCCGCGAATCCGCCGAGCGAAATCATGTTGCAGTGGAATGAGAACGGCTCGTGGGAGCACCGCGCCTACTGGGGCGCGAACAACATCCCGTGGGGCATCAACAACACCGCCAGCCGTTTCTTCGCCGGTTCTTTGCCCGCCGCCGGTCAATGGGTGCGCCTGGAAGTTCCCGCCAGCGCCGTCGGCCTGGAAGGCAAGACGCTCAACGGAATGGCCTTTACGCTCTACAATGGCCGCGCCACCTGGGATCGCGCGGGCAAGGCAAGTCCGTAGAATCCTCGGATCACCGCAACGTCTTCAAATACGCAAACAAGTCGCTCACGTCCTCCGCTTTCAATGCGTCGAGCAATCCTTCGGGCATCATGCTCGATTTGGTGAAGCCCGCCTTGCGGATTTCGCGCTGCGGAATGCGCGTGTCGTCCACGTTCGGTCGCCGCAACACGACCGCGTCCTTGTCTTGCGACACGAGCATGCCGTCCAGCACATCGCCATCCTTCAATTCCACGCGAAACACGCGGTAGCCCGGTTCCATCGCGGCGTTCGGGGTGAGCAGATTGCGCAGCAACGACTCGACGCCCATCGCGCCCGCGCCGTTCAACACGGGCCCAATCTGCCCGCCTTGGCCGCCGACGCTGTGGCAGCCGATGCAAACCGTTTGGAACACCGTCTGTCCGCGCGCCGTATTGCCGGCCTTGGCGGCCAAGGCATGAAACTTCGCAAACTTCGCCGCCACCGCGCGCGCTTCTTCCGGAGTGAGCAACGGTGGGTAATCCGCGGTCTTCACGACCTGCGCGCCGGGACGCGGTTTACCCCAGTGATTGCCGGCGAACAAATGCGCGAGACCGGCGGGCCGCGTTTCGCCTTCGTAACTGCGGTCGAAATTCGCGCGAATGTCATCCGCCGTCCGTGCGCGAGTCCACACGCGAAAGTCGCTCAACCATCCCGCCGTGCCTTTGCCCGGCGACGACCAACCCAGTCGCAGGGCGCTAAAGGTGTTCTTCACCGGCTTGCCCTGGTCGGTGTCCAGTTCGCCGTTTTGATAGATGCTGAAGCGTCCCTCGGCATCGCGCGTGACGGCCACATGCGTCCACACGTCCGGCTGAATCTTCTTCTTCGCAATGATGGCATCGTGCACGGCGCCGCCGACCCACATGCGAAACTGAGCCGCGTGAAAATTCATGTCCAGCACGCCCGGGGCGCCCAGGATGCCGTCGTTGTTGTCGATGCCGGGATCCAGCTTGACCCACGTCTCGACGGTAAACGCGCCTTCGAGCGTGACGCCCGTTTCGCACCATGCGTTGTCCGCGCCGTTCAAGCGCAGCGCGGGCCGGAACAAAGAGGCCATCTCCTGCATCAACGCCGCCAGGTCCGCATCGTTGCCGAGCACCACGTTCAATTTGTCCAATGTGGCAGCGTCCAGTTCATCCTTCGCGATGGCCCCGCCGCGAACCGCCTTCAGCATGGCCGTGGCGCCGGTCTTTGTTCCGGCGAGTGCGGCCAGCGAACTCCGCCGTTGTGTGGCGTTCAGTTCGGACCACATGCCGACGACGCGCCGCGGGCCTTCCTCGTTGCGCGAGGCCGCGAGCGTGGCGATGGCTTCGTCACGTATGACCGCCAAATCATGCTTCGCCAGCGCGGCCACGGTCGCGATTTGCCGCGTGCCCAACTCGCGCAACGCGTGCAACGAGGCCACGAGCAGCGCTTCCGAAAGTTTGCCGCCCGCCAACGCGCTCTCTATCTCATTCTCCACGCCGGAAAGCTTGAACGCCGCCGCCAGCCGCAGTCCGAGTTCGCGCGTGGCATCGTTTCCGTTCAACAAACTGCGCGCTGTGCCCTCCAGCAACGGTGTCAGTCGCACCGCGTCCAGGCGGGTGCGCACCCGCAGGAGCGACTCCAGCACAACCTGGCTGGTGGCCGGCTGTTGCAGGAGCGATTTCAGCGCCTCGCCCACGCCCGGTTCGTTCGGGAACTGCGCCAGCCGCAGGATTTCTTCATCGCCGGGTGGACGCCCGAGTTGCGGCAGCAACTTGGCCACTCGCGGGGCCGACACCTTCGGCTCCAGCGCCAGCGTGGCAACCAGCCGGTTCTCCACCGGCAATGCTTGCGCTTCCGTTGAATCCAGGAACGCTGCCACAAAAGGCGAAGGCTCCAGCAACAGACGCACCAAGTAACGTTCGAACTCGCGCTCGTAAGCTTCGCCCACCTTGATGATCTTCGCGTTCTGCGTGCTCTTCGCCGTTGGCCCCGCCAGCGATGGCTTCGCCATGCGCACCAACAACGGCAGCGCGCGCCGGTTCATCAGGTCGGCCGTCCGCGAGTCCGACGAAAGCCCCAGCACGCCCAGCCATTGCGCCGCCGTCTTGATGACCTCCGCGCGCACCTCCGGCTCGGCGTCCTCGGCGAGCTTGTCCAGCGCATCGAAACATTCGCCCCACAACCCGCTCGCGCCGGCGACCGATGGTGGGTGCGTACCCAGAACGCGAATTGCCTCGCGTCGCACATTGCGGTTCGCATCCGCGAGCAACGGCTTCAACAACTGAAAATACTCCGCCCCTTTGCGGAATCTTTCCGCGTAATCCAAAGCCTCCAGTGCCCACAGTGACGCAATCCGCCGGGCCGCGCTTTGCGAACCGTCCACGATAATCGCTTTCAACTTCGGCGCCAGTTCCTTCAACTGTCGATCCCCGATAGCCTGCCACGCGAGATGGCTTTGGGCCAACGATTCGCCGCCGAGTTTCGCGATCAATTCCTCGCCGGCCAATTGCGTGAAATCTGGAACGTGAAACGGCTCTTGGCCCGTATGTTTCACCCGCCAGATGCGCCCGCGCACTTTGTCACGCTCGGGATGATTCCGCGGCACTTCGTTGTGCGAAATGATTTTGTTGTACCAATCGACGAAGTAGAGACACCCGTCCGGGCCGAGACGCAACGCGACGGGGCGGAACCATTCATCGCTCGATTGCACGAAGTCCGGCAGCTTCTGCAATTGATAGCGCGGGCCATCGCGGTGGGCCTTGATCGCCTGAATCTTTCGCGTGATGGGATTCGCAATGTAGAACACGTCCGCGTACGCCTCGGGCCACGCGGCCTTGTCCGAAAGGGCCAGCCCGCTCAGCCCCGTGCCGCCCATGCGGAAATCCGGCGCCGTGCCGGGGAATTCGGTCGCGTAACTTTTCCACTGCGCGCCCGAGCAACCGGGATAGTTCGCGTATTCGTGGAACGGCATCACCGGATAACCAAAATCATTCGCCTCCTGGATGAACGCCTCGCCTTCGCCGTTGAGCACCAGCCCCCAGATGTTGCAGGGCCCTTGCGAGGTGATGTCAAATCGCCCGCCGTCGTAAGTGAACCGCGCCATGCGCGTCTGGTCGAACTGCACCTCGCCGCCGCGCGTGGTGCGCACCTTGCCGTAATTGAACGCGCCCTGCGCCATCCAGATCCAGTTGCCCGGCGCGCGCGTGAATTGGTGCGGAAACAAATGCGAATCCTGCACGCCGAAGCCGCTGAGAATCACCTCGCGCCTGTCAGCGCGCCCGTCGCCATCCGTGTCGCTCAAGAAAACGATGTCTGCCCCGTGTTGCACGTACACGCCGTTCTTGTAAGTGAGAATGCCCAGCGGAATCGCCAGACCCTCCGCAAACACGCGCGGCTTGCTCGCGTAACCGGTGGGCGACGCTGTGTCCCGCTCATACACCAGCACCTTGTCCTTCGCCTTGCTCGCGTAGAGTTCCTTCGCCACCGCCGGGCTTTCATTGGCATCCACCGGATACTCCAATGCCGTCATGGTCCACAAGCGCCCCCGCAAATCCCAATCGATCGCCACGAATTTGCCGATGCCTTCCATTTCGCTCGCGACCAGTTCAATTTCAAATCCAGGCGGGAGCGTGAATGTGGCCTGTTGTTCCTGCGGCGTGAGCGGCGATGCTTTGGCGCCCTGCTTTGGAGGCGGTGCGCCTTTGAATTTCTTCCCTGGTGGCGTGGGCGGTAATTCCTCGATGCGAATGTCCTTCACCTGGACGAGCGCCTTGCCGCCGCCGTGGATTTGGATGCCGAGCTTGCCCCAATCCAATATCTCCGGGTCCGGTTCCCGAAAATCTGTGCCCATCACACCGTTGATCCACGTCGTGATGCGCGGTCCGTCCGCGCGGATGACGTAATCATTCCAATCGTTCCGCTTGATGACCGGCCGCAACGCCGCCATGTCCGATGCCGACATGACCTTGTTACGGCGCGACTCGTCATAGATCGCGCCGTACCAGTTCGGCTCGCCGAAGTCGCATTGATAGCCTGCCATCTCGGACGACTTCGGCACGCGCTGCGAACGGATTTGAAAACCTGAATTGATGAAGCCTTCGGTGCCGGTAAGTTTGATTTGGAAACGCACAATGAAGTTCGTGTAATCGCGCGTCGTCGCCAGAAAATCATTGCGCTTCACCGTCTCCGTGAGCGAACCACCCGTCAGCGCCCCATCCTGCACCCGCCACACCTGCGCGTTACCCTCCCAGCCAGCCAGCGTTGTGCCGTCAAACAACGATACGGCTTTGCCGCGTGGCGGTGGTAGTTCCGTCGCACTGAGAGATGCCACGATCAAGAGGATGGCCGCGAAAACAAGCGAACGCGAATGTCGTTCCGTACAAGCACGGCGAACCAGTAGTGTCGATTTTTCGAGACGCGGGTTGTGTTTCTCCCTCTCCCCAAGGGAGAGGGTTGGGGTGAGGGGGAACGGAGCGTGATTGAATCTGTGCTGCCAGATTCGGATTCCGCTCCGCCACCCAGGCCCGATCACACTCAGGAATTTGGAAAAACGATGCATGGCGTTGCTCATCATAGATGCTTGTGATATGAATGCATACCAGATCCCGGTGCGTTCGCCTATGGCAGAAATCCAGGTTATGAAACACGTCAAACACATCGCCTTCTTTAAGTTCAAACCCACTTGCACGCCGGAAGACCTCGCCGATGTCTGGCGCATTGTCGAAGACCTCCCGCGCCGCATCCCCGGCATCGTCGGCCTGACCTGGGGCCCGAACATCAGCACCGAGGGACTCGACCAGGGCTTCACCCACAGCTTTGTGATGGAATTCGAAAACGTGGCTGCCCGCGACGCTTACCTCCCGCACCCCATTCATCAGGAAGCCGTCCGCCAAGTCCTCCCGCGCCTCGAATCCGTCATCGTCTGCGACCACGAATTCGAGGTGTAAGAGATGCAATCGAACTGCCCTCGCTGCGCTGCTTCACGACGAATGAACCTCGCGCCAGCGTCTTGGAGTGCGCCAGTCCGATGGCGCTTTGTTCGACGCGGCTAGTAACCCGCAACTTCGGAACGCCAATGCTGCGATTTTGCGGGTCCAAGATGAGGCAAACCGATTTATCGGTTCCGCCGGATGATCGTCAATCTTTCCCTTGCGGCGAGCGTAGCTCCAAGGTTCTCGCCCCCTAATGATTTTGCCCCAAAATGATTTTGCTTCTCCGGCCAATCGCAAATCGCAAATCAAAAATCGCAAATCAATTACACGCATTTGGATCATTCAGCAGCGGCAGATACGCGCCCGCCTCGCTCAAACACAGCAACCGATCGCTTAAATCATTCAACGCCAGCCGCGCCGTGCGGAACTGGTCGCCCAACGTCGCGAACACCCCCGCCACGTCATACTTGCGCGCCAGGCGATGGTCGCTCGCCATCTGGAAATTCGCGCGCCCCACTTCTTCGTAATACCGCAGGCCAGGCGCGCCCCGGTATTCCGCGCGATGCTCGATGTGTTCGCGGAACACGCCCGCGAGGAACAGCGTGTGGTTGCCGATGTGCGCCCGCAGCAGAAACGTCGTGTGCTCATCCGCGTGCTGCAACGCCCCCAGCATCTCGAACACGTAATCCAGCGGCTTCGCCTGGCCCGGCGGCACACAACGCGTCCGCGCAATGTCCGAATACTCCGCCAGCAACTCCGCCACGTAATCCGCCACCGTGCGGTCCTCGATGCCCGCCCGCCGCAACACATGCCGCGCGAGCACGTAAAAATAAAAATGCGTTGAAACTCGCAGACACGCCGGCTTCTCCAGCAACGCGCGGAACAACGATTCGTCGTCCAGAATGGCGTCGCGCGCCTGTTCGTCGGCCAGCAGTTCCGTCAACTGGACCTGCTG